>QJVY01000010.1 GCA_003235555.1 Ignavibacteria bacterium
CCTCCCGTGGGTCTTGTAAATATCCGCGGCCTCCCGCCGTTTCTTGGCGGCCTGGATCAGGACGGTCATTTCATCCTCCCCGGTCATGCCTCCCCCGGGCCTTTTTTCAACGACCTTCTCTTTCAGGGCCGCGAGAATGGTCCTCAGTGTTTCGAGACGAACCTTTTCGCCCGATTTTAACGCGGCGGTGATATCCGCCGATATTTTCTCCGTGAGCGACATCTTTTGTTACACTCCTCCAAATATGGGAATGATTGTCCCGTTGATCGATCCCCCGGAGGGGGTACAGAGGTGGAGTATCGTTTTGGCCACGTCGCGCGGATCTACCCACCCGGAAGTATCCGCTCCGCGCATCGCTTTGAGATTCGCTGACGTCCTGAGGATGCTGGGCGCGATTGCGTTCACCGTCACACCCGAGCCACGGAGTTCCTCCCCCAGGACTCCGGTGAAGGTCGCAACTCCCCCTTTTGAAACCGCGTATGCCGCCTTGCCGGCTGAAGGACGGAAGACCGTCTGGGCGGCGATGTTGATGATCCGCCCGTAGGATTTGATCCGTTTTTGACGTAAAAACGCGCGACAACAGAAAAATACGGAGTCGAGGTTGAGCCGTAGCATCCCCCTCCACTCCTGGGTCGTCATGGCCGACACGGGGCCACCCGCGGCGAACCCCCCCACCGTATTGACGAGGATGTCCGCCTTTTTCGATACGATTTCGACCTTCCGGAAGAGTGCGGCGACACTCGATTCCGATGTGACATCGGCCTGTATCGCGAGGTAACGCTTCCTCAACCCTGCCGGAATCACCCCCGGCGGAATCCGGTCCCGGTATGTGATCACCACGCGCGCGCCCTCCGCCGCGAGTGATTTCGCGATGACCCTGCCGAGTGCGCCCGTCGCCCCTGTGACGAGTGCAGTTTTCCCCTTGAGACTCATAATATCATGAATTTAAGACATGAATATAGGCTTTTACCCCCCGAGAATCAATTTCGCAGATGGATTGTTTAAGGGAGGGGGTAAAATCCGGGATATCACCCGGTTGCGGATAGCATTCAAAATCGGTACCTTTGCCTTTATGAAAGAATTAGCGCATCAGACGACCGTCTTCGCCCTGTCGCTCTGGATGATGCTGATCATTCCCGTGACGGCGTCCCATCATGACCACTCTGAAGACCCGGCCGGTGTCAACCAGACCTCCGCGAAGGGTCTCCCCGGATCGGCCGCGCTCTCTGATCCTCAGCGTACCGGGCTCACCGTCATGACCGTCCCCTGTCTTCTCTGCGGACGCGTACTGAACCCACTGTTGATGGACAACACTGGCTGCGAAGGCTTCATGCCGGTGACAGGGAAGATTTTCTCCTCCGATCCATTGAGGTATTCGGGAAAAACCGAACTACACCGCCTCGGAGACCGTTCGCCCCCGCCGCCCCCGATCTCTTCCTGATCCGAACCGGAGATTCCCCCCTGAGGGTCGAACCTCCTGATCCATCACAAGATTTTGGTGGCACATGCTACAGAAGATCCTGCTCTGCTGTGTACTTCTCCCCCCCGCTCTGCACGCCCAGGGTGCGGCCGTGTCCGCGTCGAACCCGGGGATAAGCCTCATCGGGGACATCCGGGGCACGTATACGGACGACCTCCCGAGGAAGTTCGATTTCCTGTTCAACGAGGCGGAACTCTCCCTCCTCTCCTCCATCGACCCGTACGCACGGGCTGACGTCTACATCGGGTGGTCCCGGGATGACGACGGGGAGTACATTTCTTCGCTCGAGGAGGCCTATCTCACGACGCTTTCCCTGCCGATGGACCTCCGGATGAAAGCAGGTCGCTTCAGGCTGTCGGTGGGCAGGTTGAACACGGTCCACCCGCACGCCCTCCCCTTCACAGACGTCCCCCGGTCCAGCGAGACGTTTTTCGGCGAAGAGGGTTTGATCGACGACGGAATCTCGGTGAGCTGGCTGGTCCCGAACCAGCTCGGTTTTTACCAGGAACTGATCATCGAAGCGTCCGCCGTGCCCGCCGAAAGTCCGCTCTTCAGGAGACCCGAATCGGGACGGTATCTGTACCTCGCCCACCTGAAGAACTTCCTGGAACTCAGCGACAATTCAACGCTAGAGCTCGGCCTGACGGGGCTCACCGGGCCGAACCAAGATCTGAAGACGACGAGCATCGGTGGGATCGACCTGACCTACAAGTGGAAACCGTTGCAGTTCAACAGGTACAAATCCGTGACATGGCAGACGGAAGTTTTTCTCTCTGAGTTCGGGGAGGCCGCCGGCGGCTCGGTGAGGTCCCTGGGGCTCTACTCGTTTCTCACCTACCAGCTCGGGGAACGGTGGTTTGCGACCGGTCGTTTCGACTACGCGGATCTGCCGCGTTCAGCCGGCGTTGTCCTGCGTGGCTACACGGCCACGCTCGGCTGGTACGCGACGGAATTCCAGAAAATCGAGATCGGCGGGACCCTGCAGTCCGGTACTACCACACCGGACCGTACGGAAATCACGCTGAGATGGATCTTCGTCATCGGTGCTCACGGGGCCCACCAGTATTAAAGGCCCGCGGCTGTTGCTCAACACATCATCCGGAGAACATACCATGGTTTCCAGAATTCTGAACATCCTCTTCATCTCCACCATCGCATCACTCGCATTCACCCCGGCGTCCCCTCTTCGCGCGGGGGACCGGCTCCGCGTTGTCACCTCCCTCCCCACTCTGAAGAGCATTGTCGCGCTGGTCGGAGGGGAAAAAGTCGAGGTGTCGGCGATCGCCACGGGGTACCAGAACCCGCATTTCGTCGATCCCAAGCCGAGTTTCATCATGAAACTCTCGCGGGCGGACATGTTCGTCACCACCGGTCTCGATCTGGAGATCGGATGGGCCCCCTCGCTCATTCAGAGTTCAAGGAACTCGAAGATTCAGATGGGTGGTGACGGTTACGTGGACGCCTCCCGCGGGGTCCCCCTGCTCCAGGTTCCCACCTCCACCGACCGCGCTCAGGGAGACATCCATGTCTATGGAAATCCGCACTATTGGCTCGACCCCATCAGGGGTAAGCAGATCGCCCGGAACGTTTTCGAGGCCCTGGTGAAACTCTCGGCGGAAAACCGGGAATATTTCGAGGCCAACCTCAACAGGTTCGACAGCGAGATCGATACGAGAACGGCAGCGTGGGAAAAAGCGCTCGCGCCACTGGACGGGGTCCCCATCATCGCCTATCACAACGAATGGCCCTACCTCGAGGAGAGGTTCAAGTTCGTCGTGACCGATTTCCTCGAACCGAAACCGGGGATCCCCCCGACGCCCAGCCAGCTCGTCAAGGTGATCTCAGAGGTCAGGGCGAAAAAGATCCCGGTCATCATCACCTCTCCCTATTTTACGACCGACGCCGCCGAGCTGGTGACGCGGCAGACGGGCGCCCGCCTCGCGGTCCTCGCCCCATCGGTGGAAGCCTTCGAGGGCGTGGATTCGTATTACGACCTTTTCGACTATAACGTCAAAGTGCTCCTCGAAGCGTTGAACTCCCCTCCCTCGAACTGAAACAGGGCCGTGATCATGATGGAATTCCTCTCCCAACACTTCGTCCAGAACGCGCTGCAGGTCAGCATCGTCATGGGCCTCTTCCTCTCGTACCTTGGGGTGCATGTCGTCGGGCGCGGGATCGTCTTCGTCGATCTCGCCCTCGGTCAGATATCGATGCTCGGCATCGCGCTCGCAAACTACCTCGGGTACGACCCGACGATCGTTTCCGTGGGGTTCACCCTCATCGCGGCGTTCTTCCTCTCACTGATCAAGATTCGGGACCGCAGGCTGAAGCAGGAGGCGGTCATCGGGATCATTTACGCGGTGGCCTCGGCCGTCACGGTCCTCCTCATCGCGAAATCGCCCCACGGCGATTCGGACATCAGCGAGGTCCTCTTCGGCAGCCTGTTCACCGTCAGCCCCAACGACATCACCATGATGATGGTCCTGTTCGGATCCCTGGGGGTCGTCCACCTGGTGTTCCGGAAGAAATTTTTCGCCCTGACCGAAAGCGTCGAGGCCGACGCATCACACCAACCGGGGGTCTTCAATTTCTGGAATTTCCTTTTTTTCCTGTCGATCGGCCTCTCGATCGTGTTCGCGGTGAGGGCGGGCGGGGTCATCCCCGTCTTTTCGTACCTGATTATCCCCGCGGTATCGGCGATCATGGTCGCGCGTTCAGCGTCGGGGGTTGTGATCCTCGCCATGGTGGTGAGTGTTCTGGGGTCGGTTTTTGGACTCCTCTTCGCGCTGCAGTTCGACTTCCCCGCAGGGTCCTCGATCGTCACGGTCCTGGGGATGCTCTTTGCGCTGCTCTCGCTGTTGAGGTTCGTCCTCCGTTCCATCCGAAAGGACGGGACGGGACAGGCCGCGGGGTAGGTCTCAGCCCGGTAGTTTCTGCCCCTGCTGTCCGTCGCCCCGCAGGGAGCGTGCCTGGATGAGAAAACCGCAGGCGAACAGTCCGGCGAAGAGGAGAAGGGCTTCCGTTCCGTGCAGGCCGCTCTGGTAGGTGATCAGTGCTGCGCCCGTCAGGCAGGAGATGAGGATCAGGGCCTGGTCGAGGATGAGCACAAGGAGGATCGCGCCGGCGATTCCGCCGACGAGGAAGAGCAGCGCCGGAGGGGTCGACCCCATCAGTCCGGTCGAGTCCCGGAGGTAATACAGCAGTACGCCCCCGCCGCAAAACCCCCCGAAGATCCACGCGGCCTTGTGGAGGGCGTAGGCGAGCAGTGATCCGATGGTCCCGGTCACGAGGGCAAACAGGATTGAACGCCAGTCGTGCACCGTCCCGAGGTAGGTTGCAAAGACGTACAGGCCACCGAGAAAACCGAGGATCCCGATCGAGATCAGGTACGCCTTCCTCCCGAGGAAAAGGAGAATCACGCCGATCACGACGAGGAGGGCAGTTAGTTTATCGGGAAAGACCATAAGCTGGCGGTCGAATCATCGGGTCGTGGGTGACTTACCGGACCGGACAGGTGCATGTGGCGTATTCCGCCTCACGCGAAATCGCGCGGTGTCCCCGGGACGAGTTCGACCAGGCTCCCCTTGCGTGACGGAGGGAGAAGCTTCCGTAATTCGCCTGGGGTGCCGGTGAGCGCCGGGAAGGTCCCGTAATGCATGCCCACGATCCACCGCGGTTTGAGAAAAGAAACTGCCAGAGATGCTTCCCGCGGACCCATCGTGTACACCCCGCCGATCGGCAGAATGGCGATCTCCGGCTTGTAGAGGTCGTGGATCAGTTTCATGTCGCCGAAAACGGTCGTGTCTCCGGCGTGGTAGACTGAAGGATGCCCGCTGAATCCGACCACGAACCCGGCCGCTTCCCCTCCCGCATCCGGGGGGCTCCCCGTCGCAACATCGATGTCCGCGCTGTGGAGAGCGTGCGTCATCGTCACGCTGACATCACCGATCAGGAGCGTTCCCCCCTTGTTCATCCCCCGGGCGCCGGTCACGCCGTTGGCCTTCAGGTACAGGGAGAGTTCGTGTATCGCAATGACAGGAACATCAAACCGGCGGGAGATCTCAAGACAATTTCCGATATGGTCGCAGTGCCCGTGCGTCACCAGGATGAGATCGACGCCGGGAAGTTCCCGGGGTCGGAGCGGGGATTTCGGGTTGTCGAGCCATGGATCGATCAGGACAGACCTGCCGGTGGAATCAGCGAGAAGAAAAGCCGAGTGACCGTACCAGGTGATGGAGAGGGGTTTCTTTTTCATGGTTCCTGCAGACAAGATAGGAAACAGGGACACGATGTTCAACCCGGCCCCTCATCGGCCTGGCGGGTGTTATTGAAATTCCCCTTCCAGCCGGATGTCTTCGATGGTGCCGGCGTGGTTTACGACGGCCGAGACAGTCCCGTACCCCCGGTTGGAATGCCCGACCAGGATGATCCGCTTCGGTTCCACCACGGCGAAAATCGGGCCGGCGTCGATGACGGTCAGCGGACGGGGAATCGAGAAACCGATATATTCACCCCCACCGCCACCGAGAACCTTCGGCCGGGCCCGGAATCCGGCCGCCGAGGCACCGATGTCGTTCATCGCCGAGAGAAAATCGTCCCTCTGCGAGGATCTGTGGGCGTCCATAAACATGCCGAACCCCACCCAGATCAGGAGGGTGATGACGATGACGCTGATGATGAACAAGATGGCCTGATGTTCGCTCATACTACACGGTGATTTCCGGGTGGGTGTCCATTCTGGTCCTGAGATCTAGGTAACAAAATCTTCCATATCCGGCTGTGAGGCCAGTCAACCGGGTAAAAAACCGGGTAAAACGGGCCGTGACGGAAATCGGGGACCAAGTTGGATTTATCTTTTCCGGGGAGTATATTTTGACTGTCGGGTGCACCAATGTATCATATTTACAGAAAGAATCAATGAATATCCTGCTGGTCGACGACGAACCCCATTATCTCATCCTCCTCGGGGACTTCCTGAGGAATCAGGGATGGAACGTTCTCACGGCTGAAAACGGGGGCGACGCGCTGGACAAAATCAAGGAACGGCGCGTAGATATCGTGATCGCCGACATCTACATGCCCGTGGTCAATGGAATCGAGTTGCAGAAATCCCTGAAAAAAATGGATGGATATGCGGCTGTCCCCTTCATTTTTGTCTCCGCCTACGCGGATTCGTCGACCCTCTCGACACTCGACCTTTCTGACACGGTCAAATACCTGAGTAAAAGTGTTTCCCCGGCCAAACTGAAGGAATGGATTGTCTATTTGACCTCCCCTCCGTCCGAGAGAGGAAAACACCCCGGAGAAGAGAATATTTCCCACTCCGAGGGCAAAAACTTCTCGAGGGAACCCCGGAATACAAAGAGACGCTGAACCTCACTCCCCCCCCATCCCCGGCAACACTACCCGTTTTACCCCATTAACTACCGGTAGAGACACCCGAACTCCCCTTCCTTGCCGGTCATCACACCGGTTCACGCCCCCCTGCGATATATTGAATCAAAGTCGCGACCCGATCCCCCGATCGGCCGATCATTCAACCACTATTCGAAGCCCAGATGTTCTACCTCAAACAGGTTGAGACATTAGCGCGGGTAACACTCTCGAAGCCCCTGGCGACCGCCGACCGGGACATCATGACTCCTGAAGCGATGGAGTTCCTCACCCGGCTGCACACGGAGTTCGAGGACCGGCGTCGCAAACTGCTTGCAAGGAGGTCGGTGGTGCAGCGGGAACTGGACATGGGCATCTTTCCGGGATTCCCCGAATCCACGCGGGGAATCCGGGAGGGAATGTGGAGGGTAAAAAACGCCCCGGCGGATCTCTCAGACCGTATGGTCGAGATCATGGTGCCCGCCGGAAACAGAAAAATGGTGATCGAGGGGCTCAATTCCGGTGCGAACGTTTTCGTCGGGGATTTTGAGGACTCCCAGTCTCCCACCTGGAACAACAACATCGAAGGACAGCGCAACCTCCTGGGCGCCGTGAGAGACTCCCTCTCCATGATCTCCTCCGACGGAGGGCGCCTCACCGTGACAGGCGAGCGGCCGACCCTGATGATGCGACCCCGTGGGTGGCAGATGCACGAAAAACACTTCAACATGGATGGCGAGCCGATCTCCGCCTCCCTCTTCGATTTCGGCCTGTACATGTATCACAACGGCCCGGAGTTGATCAGGTGCGGAAGCGGGCCGTATTTCACGCTACCGAAGATCGAAAATCGATTCGAGGCCGCCCTCTGGAACGACGTATTCATCTTCGCCGAAGATTTCCTCGGTTTACCGCCGGCATCTATCCGTGTCACCGTCCAGATCGATTCCGTCCTCGCCGCCCTGGAGATGGACGAGATTCTGTACGAACTGCGTGACCGTGCCACCGGGCTCAGGTTTGACCGGTTGAACTATATCTTCAGCCTCATCAGGAATTTCAGGGGACACAACCGTTTTGTCATCCCCGACAGCGGGCCGCCGGTCACCGATCAGGATTTTCTCGGTTCCTGCGTTACGCTCATGATCCAGGCCTGTCACCGCCGCGGGGCCCACGCCATCGGCGCCCTTTCAGCCGAACTCACGGAGACGGGAGACCCGGAAGCAGACGAACGGGCCCTGAACAAAGTCCACCGTGACAAGTTGCGCGAAGCCATGGCGGGGCATGACGGTACGTGGATCGCCCATCCCGGATTGGTGGAGGTGACCCGGGACGCTTATGGTTCTGTCATGACGCACACTGATCAACTTGGCGTGCTCAGGACAGGGACCATCGTCTCACCGGAGGACCTGATCAGGGTCTCCACCGGGGAGATCACCGAAACGGGGATACGGGAAAACATCGACACCCTGATCCGGTACGTCGAGGCATGGTTGTCGGGTAACGGGACACTCGACAGCCGGGGAGTACGCCGGGACACCTCCTCCGCCGAGCTGAGTCGGGCCCTGCTGTGGCAGTGGCTCAGGCACGGAGCCCGGATCAAAGAATCCACCACCCTGACCCCCGCCCTCTTCAGGTCGTTCTTCGCACGGGAAATGGAGAACATTGCGGAAGATGTCGGTCCCGATCGCTACCGCAGGGGCCAGTTTGAACTGGCATCCAGAATCTGTTTCAACCTCATTCACCACCAGGATTTCCCCAGATTTTTCCCCACCTCGGCCAACCAATACCTCTGACCCGGATACCGGGTTAACCCGTATCGGCCCCCCGGACAACGGGAGGGCTCCTTTTTTTTCCCGCCGGGAGTTCGTATATTCCCTTCCGATTACGCCGCATGAGGCCGGGATCCCACTTCGTCCATTTCGTGCGGATATCCCATATATTTCAAGACGGAGGTACCCATGCGGTTCGCCCTCATGCTCCTGCTCCTGGTGATGTTTGTTACGCCGACGGCACGCACACAGGGCGTGTCCTATCCCGAACCGGAGGTCGGCGGCCAGGCCCCCGATTTTGCGCTCCCCTTCGCGAACCGGGATTCCGTGGGGTTCGGCACGGTATCACTGTCACAGTTCGCCGGGGAAAAAATCACCCTCATCGCATTCTACCCCGCCGACTGGAGCGGTGGCTGTACCCGGGAGGTCTGCACATTCAGGGATAATTTTGATGTGCTCGCCGGACCGGACGTCGTGGTCCTTGGGATCAGCGGCGATTCCCCGTACTCTCACCATGAGTGGGCAAAACACCACGACCTCCCCTTCCTGCTCCTGTCGGACCTCAGGCACACGGTCGCGCCCGCCTATCACAGCTACAACCCCTCGTCCGGGTATAACAAAAGGACAGTTTTCGTCATCGACAAGGATGGACGGTTCGCCTACATCGACCTCCAGTATTCGACCAGAGACATGGAGTCATTCAAGAAACTTCAAGAGGCACTCGCCGAAATCATTCCCTGACACGCAACCATAACTCCACTACCGAAATGAAATCCCGATTTCTTCCCTTCGTCGCACTCGGTCTCTTCATCTCCACCTTCCTCTGGGCGTGCCGGCAGGACACCCTCGAACTCCCCGGGGAGACGCATCTCACGAACATCCGGCAGCTGACATTCGGCGGTGAAAACGCCGAGGCATACCTCTCGTTCTCCGGCGACCGTCTGATCTTTCAATCCACGAGGGATTCCCTCGAGTGCGATCAGATCTTTGTGATGAATCTCGACGGCGGGGCCCCCCGGCTGCTCAGCACCGGGTCGGGCCGGACGACCTGTTCCTATTTCCTGCCCGGGGACACGACATTCCTCTACTCGAGCACTCACGGGCACGGTCCTGGTTGCGGAGAGAAACCGGACTACTCGATGGGTTACGTCTGGCCAGTCTATCCGGCCTACGACATCTGGATCCGGGGTGTCAGGGGTGGAGAACCCAGGATCCTGAACGCATCGGAGGGGTATGACGCCGAGGCGACCGTATCGCCACTCGGCGACCGGATCGTTTTCACTTCAAGCCGGGACAACGACCTCGACCTCTATTCGATGAAAACCGACGGATCCGACGTCGTCAGGTTGACGAACGAAATCGGGTATGACGGGGGCGCTTTCTATTCAGCCGACGGGAAGAAAATTGTCTACCGTTCGCATCACCCCTCGGATTCCGCAGGTATCGCCGATTTTCAGAACCTCCTGGCACGCGGACTCGTCCGTCCTTCCGTTATGGAGATCCAGATCATGAACGCGGACGGTTCGGGAAAGAAACAGATCACGAATTTCGGCTCTGCGAGTTTCGCCCCCTACTTCCATCCCGACGGAAAACAGATCGTGTTTGCCTCGAACATGAAGGATCCGAAGGGTCGGAATTTCGATATTTTTCTCATGAATATCGACGGATCAGGACTTTCACAGGTGACGTTCAACGATTCCTTCGACGGTTTCCCTGTTTTCACCGCCGACGGAAAACACCTCATCTTCTCATCCAACAGGAATGCCGGCAAACAGGGGGAGACGAATGTCTTCATCGCCGACTGGATTCCGTAGGCGGCCGATGGCCGGACACCTGATCTTACAATCACAACCCTGATCAGTTCAGGGAGTCACTCACCCGATACCCGGAAGGATACTCACGCATATGAAAAATCATCTGCTCCTGCTGCTCACCATCGGCATCCTGTCGGCCGGATCGAGCCGAACCATATCCCAGACGCTGAACCCGGAGGTGACGGCAGAAGAACTCCGGTCTCATATCCGCTTCCTCGCCTCCGATTCCCTCGCCGGAAGGCGCTCCGGAACGCCTGGTAACGAGATGGCGGCAAATTACATCGCCGGAAAATTTTCAGAGTACGGACTTCTCCCCGCCGGAGACAACGGTACATATTTCCAGAAATTCCCGTTCGTCGCGGGGGCGAAACCCGGCCCGAACAATTCACTCGCCTTCGGGTATGGAGGGAAAACTCTGAAATTCACTCCGGAGGAAACCTTCAGGACCCTCGCATTTTCAAGCGATACATCACTTTCTGCCGGATTAGTCTTTGCAGGATACGGAATTACGGACACCGCTCAAAGTTACGACGATTACGCCGGACTGGATGTTACCGGGAAGATCGCTATTGTCCTGAGATTTTCACCAGGCGGAGACAACCCCCATTCGCCCTTTACCGAACACTCCTCCCTCCGGGTAAAAACCTTCAACGCCCGTGAACATGGAGCGGCCGGCCTGATCCTCGTCACGGGCCCGACCGACAGCGAAGAGCCCAAACTGGCACCGTTCTCCTTCGACCAGGGTTTCAGTTCATCAGGCCTTCCCGTGGTTTCGATCACCTGGAATGAGGTTGATTCGGTTTTTGCCTCGATGGGGCAGTCTCTGAAGTCGGTACAGGAGGGAATCAACAAAGAAACCAAACCCAATTCGTTTCCCCTCGACGCCACCGCGACG
>QJVY01000035.1 GCA_003235555.1 Ignavibacteria bacterium
GAAATGGATGGAGCCTGATAATGTATGGTTAATAGTATATAAATTTTCCGAGTCCGTCAAGCCCCCGGGACGCTATATTACCCGGTTTATCCGATCGAACACCCCTCACAAAAAATAAAATTGAAACAGGCAAATATGAATATTATTTTATGGTTTTAAGGAATACCCCTTCAAAACAGGCCAGTTTTTTTTACGCTAATAGTGGCGGATAACGGGTAAATCGAAAACGATGCGAACCGGGGGCCTGGGCTCTCTCCGAGATGAGCCCGATCTCCGGTTCAGGACAAGCCGTGAAATTGCTTCGTCCGGAGGGAGGATCGTGGAGGGAAAGTCGGGGATGTGTGCGACGGGTCCGTTCTGGCTTTGTGCCAGTCTCAATCGAGTCCGAAGACTGCGAGGGTGTGTGTCAGGATTTCGATATTACGTGTCAATGCTTTCAGGGAGATCCTTTCATTCGGCTGGTGACCGAGGTACTCGTCCGATTCCAGATTCGGGCCGAAAACCACGGAATTGGGTATCCTTCTGGCATACGTTCCCCCACCCATAGACCGTGCGGTGCCTTTTTCGCCGGTGACATCGCTGTAGATGTCAAGCAGCTTTCTGATAAAGGGAGTATCAGGATCATTATACAACGGCTCGCTGAAGTACATCTGCGGAGAGAATTCAATCTTCCATTTCCGGCTGAAATCCCCAAGGTGCCCTTCGATGGTTTTCCTGGTTTCCCCGAGGTTGGTTCCCTTCGGAATGCGGAAATTGAACATGAACATGATACTGTCGGGGTCGGAGTGAAACATGTCCGCCGCGACGCTGACACCCCCCATAAATGAATCGGAATGGGCGATTCCGAGCGACCGGCCGTCGAGCTCAAAGCCGATATATTCCGCCCCGAATCGCGACATCAGGCTCAGGGAATTCTCCACCGGGCGGACGTCCCTGTCCAGCCAGACGAGCAGATCCATCAGGGCGTTATGGCCCGTCTCGGGGACACTCGAGTGTACCGATCTTCCCGTCGCCGTTATGAGGATCACGCTGTCTTCCCTCGCGACGGTAATCCTGGCACCCTCCCTCGAGCCTTCAAACTCTGCCGCCAGGTTGCGCAATTTCACCTCCGCATCAGCCATCGAAATACCGACCGGTCGGATCGTCGCCGTGGCATCCCCGGGGACGATCGAAGGGGAAAAACCACTCTGAAGGTCGACAATATTCAAACCTTCTCCGGGTCTGTCATTTTCACGTGAGGCTTTCAGCCAGACTCCGCACCACCCCTTTTCCGCGCAAAAAACGGGGTAGGCAAAGTCCACCACGATGGTCCTCGCCGGAGGCGGGTTCGTTTGTAAATACGTGGTGATATCCTCGTTCGCCGACTCTTCGTCGGTGCCGACCAGGAGCACCAGTTCGTTTTTGATCGGAATCCGGCTGTCGAGGAGTGCCCGCATGCCGTACATGATCGCAGCGATCGCCCCCTTGTCGTCGATCGCGCCGCGCCCGTGGATAACGCTGTCGGTAACTTCCCCGCTCCAGGGGTCGCCCGTCCAGGATTTTTCGTCGACCGGCTGGACGTCGGAATGGGACATCAACCCGAACGACCTGCCCCCCTCCCCCACCCGGATTTCCTGGACGAAACCGTCCACGTCGCGAAAACCCAGACCGAGGGTGTCTGCAAGCGCCCGGAGATATTCCTTCTGCCGGATGAATTCCGGGTTCTGCCTGTTGGGAACGTCCGTCGCGAAGGTCCTGAACCGTATCAGGCGGGACGTGGCGCCGATGATCTCGTCGCGGTAGAACTCACGGGCGTACGCCCGCAGCATGCACGCCAGGAGGTCGCGGGCCGATGAATCGACCCTCCCCCGCAGCGCACCGCCGATCAGGTCCGCGGAGGCGGTATCCCCGGCTGCGCGGAGTTCCCCGGTCACCGCCTCGGCGAAAAATTTAAACGTCAGGGGTCCGTTCCCTTTCGCGCGGGAGGCGGACTCCGAAACGATCAGCGTTGATTTCTTCGCCAGGAGTTCATTCAGGGTTTCCTTACCGGCCGCCGCGCCCTGCTGAACGCACGGGAATGTGAGGACGACGGCAAGAAGGAGGGTACCACTCTTTTTCATCATGACTGTCTGTAAAAGGACCTCGGGGAATCGCTCCGGGAATATACCAGAGTCAGGGATGAAGGACAAGCGGGGCGGGAGATGCCCTGAATCAACGGTTGCGGCAGCCGCAGGTCAGAGCAGGGACCGGCCAACCCGGCCCCTGGCGTTCCTTCCGGTTATCTTTTCACCGCGGTCAGAGTGATGCTCGTCGCTCCGAACTGATTTGCGGCTTTTTTCGTCGATTCGCTCGAACTCCCGTCGAAGTATCTGATCCTGCCGATCACACTGACGTCATCGAAACCCGCCTCGCGAATGATGTCGAGATAGGCGGGTTCGGGAACCGCACCGACGATGCATTCCGCCCACAGCTGCGGATTGGCCTTTGATTTTTCGGATATTTCACTGGCAAGGACGATATCGGAAATCTGTATTTTTCCGCCCGGTTTCAGGACCCGGTGGATTTCGCCGAAGGCCGCAACCTTGTCCGGAACCAGGTTCAACACCCCATTGCTGGTGACCACATCGACGGAGGCATCCGGCAGCGGAATGGATTCCGCGTTGGCTCCCATGATCTCCGCGTTCGAAATTCCTGCCTTCGAGATGTTTCCCCGGGCTTTGGAGATCATCTCATCGGTGAGATCGATGCCGTACACCTTTCCACCCGGGCCGACGCCGGCGGCGGCGTTGATCACGTCCGTTCCCGATCCCGACCCGATGTCCAGGACGGTGTCTCCGTCATTGATGACTCTGGCGGCGAAAGGATAACCGACACCTGCGAATGATTCGAGGGCGGTGGCGGGTATTGCATCGAGTTCCTCCTTCGGATACCCCACGTATTCACAGGCGCGGCGCCCGGTGGGAAAGTGAAATTCTTTCGACGGACAGGAAGCGACTTCCGTGTACATGTCCCTGACTGCCGATAGTATTCTCTTCCGGAGTTCTTCTCTGTCTTTTGTGGGTAGAACGACGACCATGGTGATGGATCCTCTCGTATGTGTTGTGGTGGTGTGAATTCGGGCGTCAAAGATCTTCCAGCATTTTCCGGGCTTTCGCGGTCAGGTTCATCGACGAAATGTCCAGCTTCAGTCCCTTCATCCGCTCCCTGAACAATTTTTCAAATTCCACCCTGTCGAAACAATGTTTGCAGGTTTCGAGATGCTTTTCCAGCGTACGGGCATCATTCTCTTCGGACTGCCTGTCGACGTAGGCGGCGATCAGCTTTAGTGCCTCGCTGCATTTGATCTCTTTGATATCATCGGATTTCATCGATTTCCTTTCCTTTCCGGGATGCCGTCCCCTTCGGTACCCACCCCATGTCGACGGCGTGATCATAGAGGTGGTGTTGGAGCTGACTCCGGGCGCGCGACAGCCGGGAGCGCACGGTTCCGATCGGAAT
>QJVY01000168.1 GCA_003235555.1 Ignavibacteria bacterium
ATCGGCATTTCGGTGGGGATCCAGCTTTTCGGCGCCAGCAGCGTTTCGTCGAACAGGGACGCGCTGGTGAATGACATCAACAACATTGCCGCGAACGCCAAGCAGTACCGGAGCCGGATCGGCGCGATGGGCGGGGGGGGCGGCAGCTATGTCGGTTACCTCATCCCCGACAAGCTGGTTGACAACGACGACGGATCGTTTGCGACTGCGACGACGAGGGTGAGCGTGGTGGTCACCGCGACGTCCGCACTGGGTTTCGGTACGGTGGCGGCGACAATCGACAGTAACGGGGCGGCCGGGAACTGGACCTATACGGGCGATTTCCGGTAACCGGAACACCCTCCCCCAGGCGGGACCCCCGTCCCGCGGCGCCTTGCCATCGACGACGGCATTGCGTATGTTACAGCCGAATCGGCTGACAAATTCCCACATCCCTCCATGAAGATTCTCCGGCGCCCGTTTCTCCTCGCCTTTGTATGGCTTTTCACGTCGCCCTCCGCACCTGTTCGTGCCCAGGTCCTCCAGACCGACGTCATTTCGTCGTACCGGGAGACGGACACCACCGTCTTCACCGCACTCTTCCAGTTCAACCTCTCGGTCGAGCAGCAACTCAACACGGTCGTGAATCTCGGGGCAGGTGCCGACTTTTTATTCAATGCCGGCGGCGACGCGCTGATACTCGCATCGAAGGCGAAGAGGACATACGCCGGAGACCTCCGGGTGACGAATTCGGGGTACGGGCACCTTCGGTATAAATACGACCGGGCCGCGCGCGGTGGGGTGGACCTCTTCACGCAGCACCAGTGGGACGGACCGCGCGGAATGAGAACCCGGTTTCTCCTCGGGGGAAACGCCAGGTACGCCGTCACGAGGGATTCCTCTGGATCACTGGATATCGCGGCCGGATTGATGTACGAATACGAACGGTGGGGGTACGACGGGATTGCGGAAAGCGACCGCCCGGCCGACCAGTCTCCGGTGAGCGTCAGCCACCCCCGGATCAACACCTATCTCCGCTTCAACAGGCGGATTTCTGAGGGAGTCCGCATCCTGCTGATGAACTATCTGCAGGCCCGGACCGACAGACATTTCGACGCACCGAGGATCGCGACGGCGATCCAGTTTGACGTAGCCGTCACCGGGAGTGTTTCGCTTACCGTTTCCTACAATTCCATTTACGATTTCGGGCCCGTTGTTCCCATACGACGTTTCTACTTCGATATCGCCAACGGGATCATCATCAAAATCTGACGGCGTTACCCTCACCGTGCGCGCGGATCCGCGGGACTCCGGCCCCCGAAGTGGTCGAGTGCACCACAGAGCCGCTTCATCCCCTCCCGGAACATCGCAGTTTCTCCGCCGAGACCGATCCTGAACCTGTCGGGGAGGCCGAAAAACCTCCCGGGGGTGATGGACGTTTCCTGTTTTTCCAGGAGCGTATCGGCGAGGTCATCCACTTTACCCCCCGTCCACCTCGGAAAGACGACGGTACCGAATCCCGGATCGAAACAGGCGATATCGTCCCTGGAAAGGAGGGTGGAGCGGAGGACCCCCCGGTTTTCATCCATCAGGCGTTTCGAACGTTCTCGGATTTTCCCCAGATGACGAAACGCGACGACACTGAGCCTCTCGGAGACGTGCGGGGGAATACTTTCGAAGAGGTCCCGCAGTCGGAACATCGCCTGCACAACTTCGGGCCGGGCCAGTACCCAGCCGCAGCGAAGCCCGCTCAGCCCGTAGACCTTCGTGAGGCTGTTCGTCACGATAAAGTTTTTCCCGAGCGTCGCCGCGGTGCGGATCGCCGGATCGAATGTGGATTCCAGGTACACTTCGTCGACGAGAACGTACGATCCCTGTTTTTCGCACGCACTTCCCACGGCCGTCAGAGTTTCCTCCCCGACAAGTGCGCTGGTGGGATTATGGAGGTTCGTCAGGACCACCAGGCGGGTCCGCGGAGTGATGAGCCTGCAGACTTCGTCGGGGTCCACGGCAAATTCGTTCTCAGGGCGCCGGGGAAAACGTCTTACGGAGACGCCGAGGTAGCGGGCGGTAGAGAAAATCAGCTCGTAGGAGGGGTCCTCGAGGAGGATTTCATCGCCGGGACGGAGGAGGCTCGCCATGGCGAGATGGTTGGCCTGGGAGGTTCCCAGGGCCGCGAAGACCATCTCCACCGGAACGCCGGTGTGGTCTGAGATCGCCTGCTGCAGGGGGGCGTACCCGTAATAGCTCTCCCCGGTAATCTCGAGTTCTCCGAGCGAGACCGGCAGTTCCGCAAGCGGGTAATTGGCCACCCCGCTGGCCCCGATATTATACCGCGCCCCCACGTGGGTTTTCGCCCAATGCATGTATTCGGATTTCATCGCCTCTTCCAGTAGTAATACACCGGGACCCCCGCGAGGAGGATCCCGATGCCGATGAGGGTGTTGACCGGGTAGGAGTAGACGGTCGAGACCACGATCGCGGCGCAGACGACGATGAACGCGGTCGTGGTATAGGGATGTCCCGGAACCCTGTAGGCGCAGCCTCCGGAGCCGTCGACGCGTCGGAAGACGAACAGGCATGCGGCGGAGAGTCCGAAAAAAATGAAATCGTCGGAGACCACGTAGCTGAGAATCTGTTCGTAGGTTCCGGAAAGCGTCACGACGATCGCCACGGCCCCCTGGAGGAGTATGGCGGTTACCGGCACGCGCGTTCGGGGATGGATCTTTGCGACCCCCCTGAAAAACAGTCCGTCCTCCGCCATCGCGAAATATACGCGTGGCGCGGTCAGGATGCCCTGGCTCAGGAACCCGAACGTCGAGATGATGATTCCGAGCGCGATAACCGTAGCGCCGGTTTCCCCGAGCACGCTCCGCATGACCTCCGAAGCCGGAGCGGGGGAGAGGGCGAGGCCGTCGGCGCCCAGGACGATGATACTCACTGCGTTGACCGAAAGATACAGTGCCACGACCCCCAGGACACCGAAGAGGAGCCCGCGGGGGAGATTGACTTCCGGGGATCTGATCTCCCCCGCGATGAAACAGGATGTCTGCCACCCGCCGTAGGCGAACATCACCGGGACCATCGCCGCGCCGAAGGAGGTGAGGAGTCCGAATCCCCCGCCGAGTGAGGTCGCGGTGCCCGCGTCAAACCGGTTTTCCCCGGAAAAGAGATAACCGCACACCACCAGGAGGATGATGGCCATGATTTTGATCACCATCAACCCGCTCTGGACGGTCCCGCCGGTCCTGACACCGAAGCAATTCACGACGGTGAGGATGGCCAGTGCGGCGACCGCCAGGGACCATTCGGGGAGGGCCGTGCCCGTGAGGTCGATCGTGTAGCGCGCGAACGTCATCGCCACCGCGGCCAGCCCACCGCAGGTGCTCACCAGGAAGAGGCCCCATCCGAAAAGGAAGGCGGGAAGGGGATGAAAAGCTTCTCGGATGTAGGCGTATT
>QJVY01000146.1 GCA_003235555.1 Ignavibacteria bacterium
ATAAATAAATTTTTCTCCGCATACTATTCACGGATTTGAGGGATGATTTTTTTTCGAAAAAAATTTCGTCCCCGCCGTCCCCACCCGCCTCCGCGGATTTCCGCCCCTGCGAACCTTCCTCGCGCTTTGACATTCGGACATTTTATCGTATATTCATGCCGCACATTTGAATATTTGTGCTTCCGTAAAACGTCTGAAAAAAACGTTTTATTCCTTCTCCCTGCACGCCATGCTCACTGATTTCGGCCGCGTTTTCATCTTCTTCCTGATCGCCGGTGTGTTCGTCGCCGTCGGACTGGTGGCTGCCTGGTTCGTGAGGCCGAAACGGTGGTACCCCGGGAAGCTCACCTCCTACGAATGCGGCGAAGACCCCGTCGGCTCCCCGTGGATCAAATTCAACATCAGGTTCTACGTCATCGCACTGATTTTCCTCATTTTCGAGGTCGAAACGGTGTTCCTCTTCCCGTGGGCGCTGGTCTACCAGGACCTCGGGACGTTCGCTTTTGTCGAAATGCTGGTGTTCCTGTTCATTCTGTTCGTCGGGTACGCCTACGTCTGGGCGAAGGGGGACCTGGACTGGGACCGCCCGTCCCCGACCATCCCCGTGACGCGCACCCGATCCGCTGCCACCGCAGACACCCGCTGACCGGAACATGGGCCTTCTCGACCGCCAGTTCAACAACAGCAACGTCATCATCACGTCGATGGAGAACCTCCTGAACTGGGCGAGGTTGTCCTCCCTCTGGCAGATGCAGTTCGGCCTCGCGTGCTGCGCCATCGAGATGATGGCCGCCGCGGCGTCACATTACGATTTCGACAGGTTCGGGGTCATCCCCAGGGCGACGCCCCGGCAGTCCGACGTCATGATCGTCGCCGGCACCGTCACGCTGAAAATGGCCAGCCGCATCAAGCGCCTCTACGACCAGATGTCGGAGCCCCGCTACGTCGTGTCGATGGGGAGCTGTTCGAACTGCGGCGGCCCGTACTGGGAACACGGCTACCACGTGCTCAAGGGCGTGGACCGGGTCATCCCGGTGGACGTCTACGTCCCCGGCTGCCCCCCCCGGCCCGAGGCGCTGATGGAGGGGATCATCAAGCTGCAGGAAAAAATCCGCCGCGAATCACTCGTGAAGAAATCCGCCTGAGATGACCTTCGACGAGATCACGAAAAAACTGCGGGACGCCTTCGGCGACGCCGTCATCGAGGCCCAATCGGAGGGGGTCCCGGAGGCCTTCCTGAAAGTCGCACCGGCAAAGATCCATGAGATCGCCGCGCTGCTGCATGACGACCCAGACCTCCGCTTCGACTACCTGATGTGCCTCAGCGGCGTCGACAACGGGAAGGAAACGCTCGGCGTGGTGTACCACCTCTACTCGATGGTCCACCGCCACCGGCTCGCGCTGAAAACGGACCTCCCGGCCGCCGACCCGAAACTCGCGACCGTGTCGGATCTGTGGCCGACCGCAAACTGGCACGAGAGGGAGGCGTGGGACATGTTCGGAATCGTCTTCGAGAACCACCCGGACCTCCGCAGGATTCTCCTGCCGGAGGACTACCCCGGCCACCCCCTCCGGAAGGATTTCAAGGTCCCCGGTTTTTACAACGGCATGAAAGTCCCCTACTGATCACCGACCCATCGACCCGATGCCCTCCGATCCGACAGGTACGACCGACGCCCCCCTGACCACCTCCACCGGGAGGAGGATCCGGACCGAGGAGATGGTGCTCAACATGGGCCCCCAGCACCCCTCGACGCACGGAGTGCTGCGCCTGGAGCTGGTGGTGGACGGCGAGATCGTCGTCGACGTCATTCCCCATATCGGTTACCTCCACCGCTGCTTCGAAAAGCACAGCGAGGCGATGACCAACTACCAGCAGGTCATCCCGTACTGCGACCGCCTCGACTACCTCGCCTCGATGAACATGGACTGGGCCTACGCGCTGGCGGGGGAAAAGCTCCTCGGCATCGAGGTGCCGGAACGGGTCGAGTATATCCGGGTCATCATGGCCGAACTCCAGCGCATCGCGTCACACCTCCTGGCCCTCGGGACCTACGGGCTGGACGTCGGCGCCTTCACGCCGTTCCTGTTCATGTTCCGAGACCGGGAGAAGATCCTCGATCTCTTCGAAATGACCTGCGGGGCGCGCCTCCTCTACAATTATATATGGATCGGCGGCCTTTCACACGACCTGCCGCCGGATTTCATCCCGAAGGCGAAGGCCTTCTGCAAGTACTTCCGGCCCAACATCAAGGAGTTCAACGACCTCCTCACCTTCAACGAGATTTTTATTAAACGGACGGCCAACGTCGGGATCCTCCCGGCGGACGTTGCCGTGTCGTACGCCTGCTCCGGCCCCATGCTCCGCGGCTCGGGCGTGAAGTTCGACCTCCGGAAGGATGAACCGTACGGCATCTACGACAAATTCGCGTGGGAGGTCCCTGTCGGGACCGGGGAGGTCGGCACGGTTGGCGACTGCTGGGACCGCTACATGGTGCGTGTCCGCGAAATGGAGCAGAGCCTGAACATCATCGAGCAGGCGCTCGACCGCATCCCGGAGGGCGACGTGAAATCCGCCGTCCCGAGGAGGATCAGGCCGCCGGCGGGCGACGTCTACGTCCGGTCGGAATCGCCGCGCGGCGAGATCGGTTTCTACCTCGTCAGCGACGGCACCGGGAGTCCGTACAGGCTCAAGGCACGGTCGCCGGCGTTCGTCAACCTCAGCGTCTGTCCGGAGATCTGCCGCGGGTACATGATCGCGGACATCGTGGCGATCGTCGGCAGCGTCGACATCGTGCTCGGGGAGGTCGACAGGTAGGGCATGGTCGATCTCCTGAAAGACATTCTGGGCAGCGACGTCCTCGTCTATGTCGTCATGGCGATGATCCCGCTCTTCCTCTGGGTCCTGCCGTACGCGCTCTTCGCGGTGTGGATGGAACGAAAAGTGTCGGCCCACATGCAGGATCGCCTCGGTCCGATGAGGGTGGGGGGGTGGCACGGATGGGCGCAGACAATCGCCGACATCCTGAAACTCATCCAGAAGGAGGACATCGTCCCGGCCTCGGCCGACAAGACGCTGCATTTCCTCGCCCCCTTCGTCGTCTTCATCGGATCGTACGCGGCGTTCGCCGCGATCCCCTTCTCCAGCGAATTTATCGGGAGCGACATCAACATCGGCCTGTTCTATATCATCGCCGTGTCCTCGATCGTCGTGGTGGGGATCCTGATGGCGGGCTGGTCCTCGAACAACAAGTGGTCGCTCTACGGCGCAATGCGCGCCGCGGCGCAGATCGTGAGTTACGAAATCCCGACCACGCTGGCGCTGCTGTCCGTCATCATGCTGACCGGGACGCTGGACCTCCAGAAGATTAATATGTTGCAGTCCGGGCCGGTCTGGAACTGGTTCATCTTCGCCAAATTCCCC
>QJVY01000100.1 GCA_003235555.1 Ignavibacteria bacterium
TATCCGTCGGAGCAGAATTTATGGCCGGCGCCGTGCGATGCCCGACCGTCGATCCCGTATTTCCACCCCTTGACCGTACGGTAGACCACCGCCGTGGGCTGATCGTTGCCGATCGACAACGCGAGGCGCTGCGCGGCGGCGACCTGGGAGAAGTCGTGGCCGTCCGGCACGAAGACCACGTTCCAGTCATGGAACGCGCACAGCTCGGCGGGATTCCACTGGACGTACTCGCCCGGCGTCCCCCCTTCGCGGCAGACGCGGTTCGAGTCGATCGAGGCCTGGTTCCAGTCCACGTGGAGGAAGACATTCCCGAGACGGGCGGTGGCCGCGGCGGCGAGCGCTTCGTGAACGCGCCCAGGCGTCATGCCGCCCTCGCCCTCGATCATGTGGACCCTGGGGCCGCCCGGCCCGAAGGTGTCGAGGGCCGCAAGCCCCAGCCCGATCGAGGCCGGGACACCCACCCCGCTGGCGCCCGTGGCGACACGCACGAAAGGTGTCGCGCAGGTTGGATGGCCGTCGAGGGCCCGCGAGTGTTGTTGCGCGAAGAGGGGGGTTTCCTGCGTGGGGTTTCGCCTGAAACCCAGGAGGTCCTCAAGTCTCAACTGACGTTTGACGGGCGCCATGAGGTCTTTGCGGTCCGTGCCTTCGGTTCCGGCTCTTACCAGTTCATTGCGAAGCGCCCACATCGCGTAGAGTCCCATCGCCTTGTGCCCCGCGGCGTATGAAATGATGTCCGCGGTGTCGTCGTCAGGGTCCGAGAAGTTGTAGTCCATCGCCGAGTAGATCAACCCCTCGACGAACCGTCCGGAGGAGATGCTTCCGCCCGGGTGGCCGGAAGCGGGGACGAAATTATACAGGATCCCGCAGAGCGTCCGGTAGATCAGGTCGATCCGTTCGAGAACGTTGCGGTCGGCGTCGTCCAGCGCCGGTTTCTCTCCCTTCATCTCTTCGGTGATGTCGTAATACACACCCCTGCGGCTGCCGAAGGGGAACGGGCGGGGATTCTTATCGCGGTTCGTCATCGTCAATCCTCTGTGTCATTCATGGTATCCGGGCAGGATCTTTCTGTTTCCCTGCACTTATGCAAGATTCACGCCAGTCTTCGCGCTGATGACGGTTCGTGAGAATCGTTAAAATCAGGGCTATTTACACGCCCGGCAACGAGACCGGGTCGGGGGGGCGAGGACCGGCCGTTCCAATTTTCAGGTCTGAAAAAGACGGTTTTCATATATTTTAGCATTGGCCCGGGTAGGAAAAACAGCATGAATACCGACAGAAAAATTCCCGACGTGTACGGTCGGATCTGGGCGACGGTCGAAAAAATCCCCCGCGGACGGGTCTCGACCTACGGAACCATCGCGCGGTTGAGCGGCCTTCCGGGGCGGGCGCGGCTCGTGGGTTACGCGATGTTCAACCTGCCGGAAGGTGCCGGGGTCCCGTGGCACCGCGTGGTCAATGCCGCGGGAAAAATCTCTCTTCCTCACGGCAGGGAATCGCGCCGCCGGCAGAGGCTCCTCCTCGAACGGGAGGGGATCGCCTTCGACGGGGATAAACTTGATTTGAAAACCGTGGGCTGGCCGCCGGCTTCATTCCGGGGTTGATCCCCCGGTTGTTTGTCCACGCCCCGTTTCGTATATTGCTGCTGTCAGACTTCAATTTCACCTCTTCCGACACAACCACATCCGGAAACCGGCCATGGAATACAGAACCGAAAAAGACTCGCTCGGCGAAAAACAGATACCGGCCGACGCCTACTACGGTATCCAGACATTCCGCGCGACGGAAAACTTCCCGATCAGCGGCATCAAACCGAAAAAATCATATGTCGACGCGACGGTGCACATCAAGAAGGCCGCCGCGGTCGTGAACAGCGACCTCGGCCTCCTCGAGAGCGCCAAGGCGGAGCCCATCATCAGGGCGGCCGATGAAATCCTCGGCGGAAAATTCAGGGATTCGTTCGTGGTGGACGTGTACCAGGCGGGGGCCGGCACCTCGCACAACATGAACACCAACGAGGTCATCGCCAACCGTGCCATCGAGATCCTGGGGGGAAAACGCGGGGACTACAAGCTGGTGAGCCCCAATGACCACGTCAACATGGCGCAATCGACGAACGACGTCTGCCCGACCGCGATCAGGATCGGCGCGCTCATGGAGGTGCTGAAGCTCGACGCGACGCTCGGGAAACTCGAAACCGCCTTCCTCAGGAAGGGAAAGGAGTTCGACGCCATCGTGAAGTCCGGGAGGACGCACCTGATGGACGCGGTCCCGGTGCGGCTCGGTCAGGAATTCACCGCCTACGGTGTGAACATGCGTAAACACCGTGCGGCGATCTCGCGTGCGGCGGAGTCGTGCAGGGAGCTGGGCATCGGCGGTACGGCCGCCGGGACGGGATTGAACGCCCACCCCGATTTCCGCAAACGGATGGTCGACCAGCTGAAAAAACAGACGGGGATCGATCTCCACATGGCCGACGATTATTTCGAGGCGATGCAGAGCCTCCGGCCGATGGTGGACCTCTCCGGTGCAGTCCGGAATTTCGCACAGGACCTCTCGCGGATCGCCAACGACATCCGGCTGATGGGGTCGGGCCCGAAGACGGGCCTCAGCGAGATCAACCTTCCCGCGGTCCAGCCGGGGTCGTCGATCATGCCCGGGAAGGTCAACCCCTCGATGGCGGAAATGGTGAACATGGTCTGTTTCCAGGCGATCGGATGTGACACCACCGTGCTCCTCTCGGCGCAGGCCGGGCAGCTGGAGCTGAACGTCATGATGCCCGTCGTCGCATTCAATTTATTGCACGAAATCGAAATCCTCACGACCGCCGGGGACGTCTTCGTCCGTTTCTGCGTGGACGGGCTCACCGCGAACGCCGAACGCTGTCAGGCGTACGCCGAAGGGAGCGTGAGTGTGGTGACGGTGCTGAACCCCCACATCGGGTACCTCAAGGGCGCCGAAATCGCGAAAGAATACGTCGCATCGGGGACGCCCCTCCGTCAGATCGTCATCGACAAGGGCCTCCTGACGGCCGAAGAGCTCCAGAAAATTTTCGACCTGAAGGGGATGACCGAACCGGGCATCCACAAGTAAGCCCCGGCGGGAGGTATTTGGTTCTCGCTGAAATATTTTTTTTATTGATCATCGATTCATCGTTCTCACTCGTGATCGCGCGAAATGGCGGAAGAAAACGTACAGGCGAAACCCCGGCCGGCGGCCCCGGCCAGGAAGAAACGACCCAGGGAACTCGCCGTCATCAACCAGGAGGGGTGCACGGGCTGCGAGGTGTGCCTCGAGGTCTGCCCGGTGGACTGTATGTACGTCGTGGCGGGGCCGGAATACGACGTCCACAAGAAACTCGTGGAGATCGACCTGGACGTGTGCATCGGGTGCAAGCTCTGCGTGAAATACTG
>QJVY01000070.1 GCA_003235555.1 Ignavibacteria bacterium
GCCGCCCGCCCCGCACCCCGGAGGTGATCGACGATCCTGCCGCGCCAGATTCGTCGCGGAACAGCGAAATGGGACGGTTCGGCGGTCGCCCGTGTGCCCGACGATCCCGCCGCAGGCGTCTCGGTCGCACCGCCGCGCGGACGGCGACCCGCCCCGTTGCTGACGATTCGCAACTTCGCGGCGGACCGGCACATCGTCTTCACCGGGCACGCGCCGCACCGGGGAGCACGGGCGGCACAGACACCAGCGCCGAACTCCATCAGCGCCTGGTTCCAGCTGTAGGCGTCGCGCGGCAGAATCCGGGCGGCGAGTTCCCACACGTCCTGTTCCTCCAGGAGTTCGGCGGGAGAATTCATCGGGTAAAATATCCTCGAGAGGACGCGGCGGACGTTGACGTCCACCAGGGGGGTCCTCCGGCCGTAGGCGAAGCATGCGACGGCGTGGGAGGTGTACCTCCCGATTCCGGGCAGCGCGTCCAGTTCGTCGATCCCGTAGGGGACCCTCCCGCCGTAGGAAGCCTGGATCTCCTTCACAGCGTCGTGAAGACGGACCGCCCTGTTGTTGTACCCGAGACCCTTCCACGCGCGGATGACGTCGGCCCGCGGGGCGCCGCTCAGCCTCCCGAGGTTCGGGTATTTCGAGAGGAACTCGGGGTAGAGGAGGGCGACACGGTCGGCCTGGGTCTGCTGGAGCATGATCTCCGAGACGAGGATGCGGTAAGGGTCGCGGGTCACCCGCCAGGGGAAGGGGCGGCTGTTGGCACGGTACCAGGAAAGGATGGCCCGCCGGACGCCGGCCGGCTTACCTGCGGACGCCATCGGAGCGTTGCCGGATGACCCCGGGGAGGATGCCGACGACGTCCAGGTTCCCCTCGAGGATGTCGTACTCCGGGAGGTCGTCGACCGGCACCCATTCGATGCGGTTGAAGACCCGGTTGACCGGGGTGCCGGAGGAATTTTCGACAAGGAAGTACCAGACCTCGTAGTGTCCGCTGTCCGGGTACACGGCCTGCTGGCGGTGAAATAGCGTCACTTCGTCCGCGGTAATGCCGAGTTCCTCCCGCAGTTCCCGGACGAGGCAGTCCTCGACTTCCTCCCCCGGTTCCACCTTCCCCCCGGGAAATTCCCATTTCAGGGCATATTTCGAACCGGCGCGGCGCTGGCAGAGGAGGACTTCCGGCGCGGACCCCGGGCTGCTGGGGTGAAACAGAATTCCCACGGCGACTTTTATCATGAAAAAAGATACGCAACGGTTGATGCAAATCCAATGGAAGCGGCCGGGGCAACGGCCCCATCCGATTTGACAATGCCGCTGCATCGGACTACCTTGGGGGACTTTCCGCCCGACACGCAGGCGAGATCACGCCCGGGACCGACCAACGAATCAAGGAGCGATAGATGAAACACACAATTCTGAGACTGTTGTGCCTGATGGTCCTCTTCCTGCCCTCGAGCGGTACTGCGCAGGACCGTTCAGTTCTCACCCTCGAACGGATATTTTCCGGTGACGAGTTCAGGCTGAAACGGTTCGGGCCCGCCCGCTGGCTGGAAGACGGCCGGGGATACACGACGCTCGAAGCCCCGGCGTCGGGTGCCGGCACCGACATTGTCCGCTACGAAACCGGCTCGGGTGAACGGTCGGTCCTCGTCCCGGCGGAAAGCCTCGTCCCCCCGGGCGCTTCGGGGCCACTCTCCATCGACGACTACGCGTGGTCCGGGGACATGCGGCGCCTGCTCATCTTCACGAACACCAGGAAGGTGTGGCGCGCCAACACGCGCGGGGATTACTGGGTCATGGATCTGGACGGCCGGAGGCTCAGGAAACTCGGAGGCGACGCCCCGCCGTCCGCACTGATGTTCGCGAAATTCTCCCCCGACGGCAACCGCGTGGGGTACGTGCGCGAACGGGACATCTACGTCGAGGACCTCCGGAACGGAAACATCGTCCGGCTCACGGCGGACGGGTCTGAAACGATCGTCAACGGCACGTCCGACTGGGTCTACGAGGAGGAACTGGGCCTCCGGGACGCCTTTCGCTGGAGCCCGGACGGGTCGAAGATCGCATACTGGCAATTCGACACGGAGGGCGTGGGGACCTTCTTCATGATCGACAACACCGACAGCATCTATTCCCGTCCCGTCCCGCTTCAGTATCCGAAGGTCGGCACCACGAATTCGGCCTGCCGGGTCGGTGTCGTCGGCAGTGCCGGGGGATCCACGACCTGGTTCGATGTACCCGGGGACCCGCGGGAGAATTATATTCCCTCAATGGAGTGGGCCGCCGGACCGGACCAGGTCGTGCTCCAGCACCTGAGCCGGCTGCAGAACACCAACACGGTACTGCTGGGCAGCGCCGCCGACGGTTCAGTGCGGAGTGTGCTGGTGGAACGCGATGAGGCCTGGGTGGACGTGTACGACGACCTCCGGTGGCTGGACGACGGCAGGCGGTTCACCTGGACGAGCGAACGCGACGGCTGGCGCCATCTCTACCTCGTGCCCCGGGAGGGCGGGGACGCCATGCTCCTGACACCGGGCGAATTCGACCTCATCAGCATCCAGGAAATCGACGAGGAGAACGGTTGGCTCTATTACATCGCGTCTCCCGGGAATCCCACACAGCGTTACCTGTTCAGGAAACGGCTCGACGGCAGTGGTCCCGCCGAGCGTCTCTCGCCGCCGGACCAGCCGGGGACGCACTCCTACCAGCTGTCGCCGGGGGGGAAATGGGCCTTCCACACCTATCAGAGGTTCGACACACCGCCGGTCATTTCCCTTGTCAAATTGCCCGAACACACGGTGGTCAGGGTCCTGGAGGATAACACGGAGGTCAGGAAGCGGGTCGAACTCCTGAAGAAGGAACCCGTAGAGTTCTTCAGGGTCGCGATCGGCAACGGCACCGCGCTCGACGCGTGGGCCATGAAGCCCCCGGGATTCGATCCGTCGAAGAAATATCCCCTGTTCTTCTATGTTTACGGAGAACCGGCGGCACAGACCGTCCTCGACCGGTGGACCGGGTCGCGATATCTCTGGCACCTCATGCTGGCGCAGAAGGGGTATCTCGTCGTGAGCGTGGACAACCGCGGCACACCCGCGCCACGGGGCCGGGAGTGGCGGAAGTGCATCTACCGCCAGGTCGGGATTCTCGCGCCCTCCGAGCAGGCGGCCGCGGCGCGCGCGATCATAGACACGCGGGCATATATCGATGCGACGCGCGTGGGTATCTGGGGCTGGAGCGGAGGTGGGCAGATGACTCTCAACGCGATGTTCAGGTACCCGGATCTCTATTCAACGGGAATGGCCGTCGCGTTCGTCAGCGACCAGAGACTCTACGACACGATCTACCAGGAACGGTACATGGGACTGCCCGGTGAGAACCCCGACGGAGACGACAACGTTCATTATCAGAACTTCGAATATCTCACGAACGAACTGATCAAACACAACAAAAAGTTTTCCATGATGTCGTACCCCAACCGCACCCATTCCATCAGCGAGGGAAAGAATACGACGATGCACCTGTATGGCCTGCTGACGGATTACCTGATGGAGAAGATGGCGCCGTGACCGGGGGTAAGGCGGCGGCCGATGTCTCACATGGAAGGATGAGCGTATGAAAATCACGAAAATTTCCGTCTACAGGGTCGATCTGCCCCTCCGGGAGGGAGCGTACAAATGGTCGGGAGGGAAATCGGTGGAGGTGTTCGACAGCACGGTGGTGGAGGTTGAAACCGACGGGGGCATCACCGGTGTGGGGGAAACGTGTCCGCTGGGGTCCGCGTACCTCCCCTCCTTCGCCCGGGGAGCGAGGGCGGGCATCGAGGAAATCGCGCCCCGCCTGATCGGCGAAAACCCGGTCCGGCTCGGGAACATGAACCGGATCATGGACTCCTCCCTGCAGGGCCATCCCTATGCCAAGTCGGCGATCGACATCGCCTGCTGGGACATCCTGGGAAAGGCGGCAGGCCTGCCCGTGGCAGAATTGCTGGGAGGCCGTTTCGGCGACGACTTCCCGCTCTACCGCGCAATTTCGCAGGACACTCCGGAGAAAATGGCCGCAAGCGTGAAGGGATACCGGGGGGAGGGGTATGGAAAATTCCAGCTCAAGGTCGGCGGCGACCCGGAGGATGACATCCGGAGAGTTCTCGCTGTTTCCGCGGTCCTGCGGAAAGGCGATATCCTGGTCGCGGACGCCAACACCGGGTGGTTGATGCACGAGGCCGTGCGCGTGGTGAAGGCCGTCGGGGACGTCGATGTGTACATCGAACAGCCCTGTCTGAGCTACGAGGAGTGCCTGACGATCCGCCGCCGGACGGGCCGTCCCTTCATCCTCGACGAGTGCATCGACGGAATCGGCAGCCTGCTCCGGGCCCATCAGGACGGTGCGATGGACGTGGTCAACATCAAGATCAGCAAGTTCGGGGGCCTCACGAAAGCGAAACAGGCCCGGGACCTCTGCGTCTCGCTGGGTCTGGCCATGACCATCGAGGACACGTGGGGGGGAGACATCACCACCGCGGCCATCGCCCACCTGGCCCACAGCACACCCGCCCGGTATCTTTTTTCATCCACCGATTTCAACAGCTATGTCACGGTGAGTAACGCGACCGGCGCGCCCCGGCGTGACGGCGGGAGGCTCACGGCATCCGTCACACCCGGGCTCGGTGTCGCGGCCAGGAAGGAGGTCCTGGGCGAACCCGTGTTCGTGTGCGGATGACACCCCGCCGTCCCGTCGTCCCCGCGTCCCTTGTTTCGCAACGGGAATTTTCTTTCATTGGGGACACTTCAGGGAAATCGATGGCACACACGACCAATCCGCAGGCGGAAGAAATCCTCGACAAAGAGTTCAAATGCCTCAACGCCGGCTTCGTCCGCCTGGTGGACTACATGGGCGGCGACGAATCGATCGTACAGGCGGCGCGCGTGTCGTACGGAAAGGGGACGAAAACGGTCAACGAGGACCGCGGCCTCATTCGGTATCTCATGCGCCACCTCCACACCACCCCATTCGAGATGGTGGAACTGAAATTCCACGTCAAGCTGCCTATTTTCGTGGCCAGGCAGTGGATACGCCACCGGACGGCCAACGTGAACGAGTATTCCGGCCGCTACTCGGTGATGAAGGATGAATTCTACGTCCCGGAACAGGGGGCGATCCATTTCCAGAACCTGCGGAACAAGCAGGGCCGCAGGGAAGACGAGGTGCCGGCGGAACTGAGGACGCGCGTGCTCGACCTGCTGATGGGCTCCCAGGGAAAGCTCTATAAAGAGTACGAGGAGATGCTCGATTCCGACATCGCCCGCGAACTGGCGAGGATCAACCTCCCCCTCTCGCTCTATACAGAGTGGTACTGGAAGATCGATCTGCACAACCTCTTTCATTTCCTGCGCCTGCGGATCGACCCCCACGCGCAGTACGAGATCCGCGTCTACGGCGAGGCGATGGCGGAGGTCACGAAAAAAGTGGCGCCGATGGCGTGGGAAGCGTTCGAGGATTACATTCTAAAAAGCGAGCGGTTCTCGCGCCTCGAGCTGAACGCGATCGCCGGCCGGCTCGACGCAA
>QJVY01000056.1 GCA_003235555.1 Ignavibacteria bacterium
GCCGTTCCCCCCGTTTGCCGCGGTATCCACCGTGATTTTTGTGCCGGGGGTGGTCGGATAGCTGTTGTCGTAGACGTCGATGTCCCACATGGACGTTCCGTCCAGATGCGTGATCCGGTAGGGGGTGATGGCGTGCGCCCCTTTACCGTTTTGATTCTTGATATAGAGATAACCCGGGACCGGTTTTTCACCGATCAGGATGTCTTTCATGTTCCGCAGCGTGAAGGTAGGTTTCAGTGTCTGAACCATCTTTTTCCATTCCACGTGCTGTTTACCGAACCAGTCGATCCACAGGCCGTTGATGAGTTTCCGGACATCGTTGTCGAGCGCGACCGTAACGAGCCTGTTCGTCGGGGAGATCTCCGAGGAATATTTTCCGAAGAACCCCGCGGAATCCACGAACGCCCAGATGCTCGAAATGGCGAACCCGGAACAACTTCCTCCCCACTTCCGTTTCGTTGATTTCCACCGGGCCATCGCCGAGGGTTTGTAGAGTCCGTCGAGGGTGACCGTGTAGACCTGGAAGAACCCGTACTCCCGCGCGAATAAAGGCCAATCAGGGCTCTGCGAAGGTAGCGCCGAATGGAAGGGCTTTTCCGGCTCCTGGGGGTAGACCAGTCCCAGGTCGGGATTGAACCCGAGCTGGTAGTCGAACTGTATCCACCATAACATCGGCCACATCGCCTCGACTGTATTCCCGAACGACCACCGGTCGTCTTCCGGGCGGAACGGCTCCCACTGGTCCGCGCTGTCGCGCGCGAGCACGTACCCTTTGATCCGGAAGAGCTTGCCCGTATCCGCCACCGATTCGTCCGTCATATCCGTGAGACGAACGACGCATTTCTTCGAGAGGAGAGTGTCGTCGATATCCCAGGCGTACCACCCGGTGTTCGCCGGAATTCCGGAATCGATCATGTGGAACGTTCCGGTGTCGGCGGAGGTGTCGTAGTTCGCGCTGTAGTACAGGAAAAGGCTGTCGACATTGTGGCTCTCCCACCGGATCGTGTCCACCTCCCCGGCGACCCAGAAATCGTCCTCCACGGGACTGAGGATCTCTATGGACGGTCGCAGGTCCACCCACCATCCCTCGTAGTTCCCCTCAGGGGAGATTCCCTGGCCCACGACGATCCCCCCGTCGGCGGAAACGTCGTATGCCCGGCCGAGATTCCAGCCCGTGAGATCGATGTTCGTGTTGGAGGACTGCAGCAGTGCCTGGAGGTCCCGCATGGTGCTGTCCTTCGCAAACCAGACGAATGCCGCATCCGATGACCCGGTGTGGCTGCAGTAACCGACGACGACGCGACCGTCTCCCGAGACGGCAACTGCTTCAGATTGGGAGAATCCGGGAAGGGTGCCCATGTCCACCATACCGCCCGACGGTGTCATCAGGAACGCCCGCCGGTGGCCTGTTGAGTCGAGGGAAAATCCGACGATCACACTCCCGTCATCCGAAACGTCGTTCGCCTCGCTCAGGATCTGACCGGGCAGGGTCCCGAGTGGCGTCACGTCACCGGACTTGTTCCACCGCACCGCCTGCTTTCCGGTTCCGGAGGTTCCCCACCCCACGATGACCGAACCGTCCTCGGAGACGCCCTTCGCCCTGCTATTGAACGTACCGCCGGGGAGGTCCCCCAGGCCCTGAAGACCACCGCCGGGCGACGCCCACCAGGCCTTTTCGTTGCCATTGCCGGAAACGAAAAAATTGCCGCCGACGATCGTCGAGCCGTCGCGGCTGATCGCCAGGGCGAAGCTGTGTTCGGAACCGGTGTCGGGGAGATTCCCCATTCCCGTCATTCCTCCACCCGACGTCCAGAAGAACGCTTCCCGCTTCCCATCGAACATCGATCCGACGATCGTCAACCCGTCCCCGCTGATGTCCGTGGCGCCCCTGTCGGCCGAGAATTGCGTGTCGACCGTGCCGATGTTCATCATCGTGCCGGAGGTGTCCCACCGGATCGCCACCACGATCATATCGGCGGTATATCCCTTTCCGGCGACGACCGAACCGTCGCTCGAGACGCCGAAGGCGCCGCTCGAAGTATCGACCGACGAAAGGTCGCCGAGCCGTTTGAATTGCCGCTGTCCGAACGCCCGTCCGGAGTGGACTGCCGGAAGAAGAAAGAGCGTGACAGCGAAGAGAATCGCGATCGTCCCCGGGTCGATCCGTCGGTGCGTGGTCGTTTTCATATCGGTGAGCGATTATTTGACATAAACGAGCCGTACCATATTTGAGAAGTCGCCCGCGGTCATCCGGACGTAGTAGACACCCGCCGGGCGCGCGGAGGCGTCCCAGGTGATCGTGTATTCACCGGGTGTGAGGACCCGGTCGAGGAGCGTTTCCACCTCGCGGCCCAGGACGTCGTACACCGTCACGAGGACCTCCCCGGTCCGCGGGACCCCGATGTCGATGCGGGTCGTGGGGTTGAAGGGGTTGGGGTAGTTCTGCCGGAGCGTGTACCGTCCCGGCACCGGCCCGGAGACCCGCTCCTCGATACCGACCGTGTTCGCCGCGTAGAGCGAATCGTCCACCGAGCCGTCACTTCCCTCGTCGATATAGATCAGCACGGGGTTCGTCAGGTCGTTCCAGTCGGGCGCGATGATGTGCGTCGCGCCGGGGGCGATGGAGAGGTTGGCGTGCTCGTACCTCGGCGCGGCGTCGCCGGTGAAGCGGGTGAGGTACATGTCGTAGGAAGATCCCGAACCTGTTCCGGTGATCTTCAACCGGTTTCCTCCCTCCGGGGTCCATTCGGCCGAATCTCCGGGTGGAACCGTGAAACGGGCGATGCCGAACGCCATCTCGTGGCTCGTGTCCTCGACGATGATGTGGCTCACGGTGACGACCTTCGCCGCGCTGTCCTCGTTGACCGTCCGGAATCCCCCGTCGTAGTTGAAGAGGTCCTTCTGTCCCGGGCCCGCCCCGCCGCGGTCGTAGATGAATATCCTGCCGCCGTCGTACACCTGTAGGCTGGTCAGCGTGTCGGTGAAGGCGTTCTGCGTCACCCGGTACGCGCCGGGGGGGAGGACGTAGGACCAGGGGGGAGTATAGGCGCCGGTCGGCGGATCGTTCGGGTAGGCACCCGGGAGGCTGTCGACTATGGCCCCCGCGACGTGGCCGATCCACCCGCTGTCGGCGCCCGTGATCAGCACATCGGATGAAGGGTCGGAGTAGACTTCCGGTCCGTCGACCTTTGCGATCGCGGCCGGTACGGCCTCGGTGGGGGCGGTGAGGATCGGGGGGGCGTCATATTGAGTCACCTGATCCATCATGTACATTCCCGCGGTCCCTCCCCAGTTCGCCCCGCCCTGGTTGATCCACGTCGAAGAAGTCCAGGAGCCG
>QJVY01000235.1 GCA_003235555.1 Ignavibacteria bacterium
CAGGAACGGCTGAACCGCTTCGTCTCCCGGGCCGCAGGGGTATCCCGGCGGACGGCGGACGGAATGATCCGGAAGGGACGGGTGACCCTTCGGGGGACGCAGGCGAAGGAACCCGGGGTCCTCTTCGACCCCGAACGCGAGGAGGTCCGGGTCGACGGAAACCTCCTGGTGGAGGTTCCGGAAGAGAAGCTCTACCTGATGGCCTACAAGCCGGACAAGGTCGTCACGACGATGAAGGACAAGGAGGGCCGGAGCACCGCCGCCGCCCTGGTGGGGGAACTGTCCTCCCGGGTCTTCCCGGTCGGAAGGCTCGATTATCACACCACCGGGCTTCTCCTGTTCACCAATGACGGGGACCTCGCCTATCGGCTCACCCATCCGAAGTTCGGCGTGGAGAAGACCTACGTCGCCAAGGTGAGGGGAGTTCCCAGCCAGGGCAAACTGGGAGTTCTTCGAAAGGGGATCCCCATCGAAGGCGTCCTGACGAACCCGGCGAAAGTGAATTTCCTGGAGTCGCGGGAAGGGAAATCCTGGATCTCCATCCGGATCGCGGAGGGGAGGCACCACCAGGTCCGGAAGATGTTCGACGCGATCGGCCACCGGGTGATGAAGCTCCGGCGGGTCGCGGTGGGACCGCTCGAACTGTCGAACCTCGAACCGGGGGGATGGAGGTATCTGACCGGAAGGGAGGTCCGGGAAATCTTCGCCTATATGGAGAGAATGGAACAGGAAACTTTTGCAAGGCCTGCCCGGCAGGCCCTCCCGGTTCCTCGCAGGGAACGGAAAAGGGCAAGGCAACCGAAACCGGAATGGAAGAAGTCTTCGAGGTCTAAATCATTTTAATTCTAAATCATTTTAAACCTTGACCAAGAAGTGTTCTCGTAGTTAAATATAAATTTCTTGTCGCGGGGTGGAGCAGTCAGGTAGCTCGTCGGGCTCATAACCCGAAGGTCGCTGGTTCAAATCCAGCCCCCGCTACCAAACAATCCACTAGGGCTACGCATAGTTGCGTAGCCCTTTTTATTTGGGGAACGTCAGAGGCCCACCCCGAAGGTTGGATATCGATTACACTTTTCCCTAAAAGAGAATTTTCAGCTCACTCCATGGTTGTGTCCTCGTTGTGCCCAAGCAAAACCATTCTTTAGTCAACGCATCATATTTTCTCGAAGTAGATACTGAGCGGTTAACAAGTAGAGCATATGGTCGGGATATGCCAAATTTCTGTTGTGGCAATCGGAGAGGGTGATGAACAACATCACCGATGAGCACTATAGAGGATCGATTGGAGATCTTCGGGCGTTTCAGAAACCAGGACTGGATGCCTTCAAGCGCTACATCCGAGGAGGGCTGCCCGCTCCTCCCATATCGAGACTCGTCGGAATGCGGCCAACCGAGGCAGGCCTCGGCAAGGCCACATTCACCATGCCGATCACCCGGTGGTTGGAAGATGGATTTGGGCTTTACTGGGGCGGTGTGTACGCTTTATTTGCCGATGCTCCTCTGGCTTCGGCCATATGGACAACTCTCCCCGCTGGGAAGTCCGTAGCAACGTCCGAGCTCAGCATGTCATTCATTAGACCGATGAGCAGGAAAACCGCGAATATGGTCGGCCGTGCTGAGGTCGTCCATTCGGGAAGTCAGGTTGGGTTGTCGATGATCCAGATCACTGATCAAGACGGTCGCATGCTGGCATTTGGGAGCACTCGGTGCCTGATTTCCGATATATCCGTTGATGAGGGCGCCGAGTACACTTCCCCCGATCTCGGGCCGACCGACCCCGCGGATCCCTATCTCCGGCCGCCTCCCGAGGACGGTTATTTCAACCTTGATCAGGTCATGCATGGAACCCCTATCGATCTGCAACGGGGAGCGATTAGGGGAGAGAGGGTCTTTCCGGTATGGCGTCTCACCGGCTATCGTGTAATGTCAATCGAGGACGGCCATGCCACAGGCCAGCTGCCGACTTCTGCCTGGTTTTCGAACGGCGGGTTTGCGATTTACGGGGGGCTATTGGCATGGGCAGCGGAGTTTACTCTGGGCGCCGCGGTGTATTCGACCCTTGGTCCTGGCGACGTTTTCGCTACCTTGGATATGCATATTCGTTTCACGCGGCCAGCTCTTGTCAACTCGGGAGACCTCTCCCTTACCGCGTCGGTTAACCATCGTGGCAGGCTTTTACGTGTCTCGTCATGCTACGTGGACAACGCCGAGGGAAAGCGGGTTGCGATGGCGACATCATCAGCCCTGGTGGTCAAGGGCGGAGTCCGTGAGCTACGGAAAGGACGGCTCCCGGACGAGATCCTCGCAGGGGTGAATGGAACCGACGACCGTTTGCTCTGATTGAGTACGACTCATTCTAGAGTCGAATCCCCGAAGGTCTTACCTTACAAGTGATCTCGACAAAAACAGTTCAGGAAACGGTTTTGGTGGTCCATGCCCAATTTGTGTCCGAACCACTACAATCGATGAGACACGGAAATCCCTTTTTCCACCTGGTATAAAAAGGGGGACAGGCCAGTTCGACATAGTGCTGACCGCCGAATTTGTCCCCCATAAGTTATTAGATGACATTCGTTTTTCATTGACCGACCAGGAAGACTTTTGCACTTAGATACGGATGGACCGGTCAGGGGGGCTGGTCAGTACAGCGTGTTCTACCCATGGATGGTGATGCTGCCGGGATCAGACATCCTGCCGAGCAGATCTCCCTGACGGTGGACCCGAATTATGCTTGAAACAGATGAACGTCTCGCTGAGGGAACGGGATGGAAATTCCCTCCGCGTCGAAACGCTTCTTGATCCTCTCTGTCGTGTCGAAGTAGACATTCCAGTAGTCGGCTGTTTTTACCCAGGGGCGGACGGCGAAATTGACGCTGTTGTCCCCGAGTTCCAGAACCGCGATGGTCGGGGGTGGGTCCGCGAGGACGCGTTCATCGTTTTTTAATACGTCCGAAAGGACGCGCTTCACTTTCTCGATGTCGTCCCGATAGGCCACCCCGATGACAAGGTCCACGCGCCGACTCTCCTTTTTCGTGTAATTCGTGATGTTGTCGCCGGTAATCTTCGCATTCGGGATGATGATCGTCTTGTTGTCGGGCGTACGAAGTTGCGTCGTGAATATCTGGATCTCCTCCACAGTTCCCGCTACGCCTCCCCCCTCGATGAAATCGCCGGCTTGGAAGGGGCGGAAGATCATCATCAGGACGCCGGCAGCGAAGTTCGCTAGGGACCCCTGAAGCGCCAGCCCGACGGCCAGACCTGCCGCACCGATTACGGCGATGAACGATGTCGTCTGAATCCCCAGATGTGCGAGTGCGGCCAAGACAACGAAGGT
>QJVY01000243.1 GCA_003235555.1 Ignavibacteria bacterium
CTTCGCGAGGCCGAAGTCCATGATCTGCGCGATCCCGTCGCGGCGGATCATGATGTTCTCGGGCTTGACGTCCCGGTGCACGATCCCCTTTTCGTGCGCCGCCGAGAGCCCGTCCGCCACCTGGATGCCGATGTCGATCGCCTGCTTCAGCGAGATCGCGGCGCCCTGTCCCGACATCCGCTCACGCAGGGTCTGGCCGTCCACGAACTCCATCACGATGAACATCTGCGCCTCGTCGGAGTCCCCGGGCCGGTGCTCCTGGATGTCTATGATAGAGCAGACGTTCGGATGGTTCAGCGCCGCCGCCGCCTTGGCTTCCTGCACGAACCGGGCCTTGTCCTGTTCGGACGCGGCCAGGTGGGGCGGAAGGAACTTCAGCGCGACGTCCCTGTCGAGCTTGGTGTCGCGGGCCTTGTACACCACGCCCATCCCGCCTTCGCCGAGCTTTTCGAGGATCCGGTAATGTGAAATTGTTTCTCCGACCATTGTCTTTCTATGAGTTATTCAGCCTTGAAACGCGATTTGAGTACCTCGAACCACCCCGAGACAACGTTGAGTTGCGCCGCGAGCTCCTGCCTGGTATGATTGATGACGACGAGGAATTTTCCGCCATCGGCGTTGACGTCCGCCACGGCCATGTTGGATGGGACATCCAGCACCTTCCGCGGTACCGAAAGCTCGAGCGTCGATGTTGCTGACGACACGTCGACCCCCATCACTTTCTGGCCTCTGCCGTAAAAGAGAGATTTACCGTTCCTTGAGAACGTGCTCCAATCCCCACCGGTATTCGACACCTGTATCTTCCTCTTCCTGTCGGGAAATGAAATGACATAGACCTCGGGTTTGCCGGATTCGTCCGAAACATAGGTGATCCACCGGCCATCCGCCGAAAAAGTGCCCCCGTACTCTTCGGCGGGGGTCTGGATGAAGGGCGACGGCTCCTCCTGTTTACCGACCCCGGAAGGATGCAATGGGAGTATCCAGATGTCTCCGTTTTCATTGAATGTGAGGATTTTTCCGTCCGGGGAAATCGACACTGGATTCTGCGGGATGCTGCTGGTGGTCAGACGTTCCTCGGTGCCATTCCCATCCCACGGCTGCCTGTAGATGTTCGGCGTACCCCCCTTCTCGGCGGAATAGACAAGGTACTTCCCGTCGGGAGACCAGACGGGGGAACCGTTGTTGCCCCATCCGAATGTCAGCCTGGTGAGGACTCCCCGTGGAATATTGTAGATCCAGATGTCATCGTTCGCGGCCGCGATGCGTGCCGCCACCCTGGTCTCATCGGGAGAGAGCGCCATCTCGTTGAAATTTGTGAGGGTGTCGTAGAGGGAACTCAGTCCGCCGTTGCGGTCCATCCAGCCGAGAGTAGCGACCTCCGCGTGGGAAAACGCGGAGACCGGTGAATAGACAAGGATGCCGTTGTCGGAAACACCGAAGCACGCGCCCCCCGTGTTGCTGAGGACACCGCCCTCCTCGACGGGAACGGGAGAACCTTCCACCTCGAGACGGTCGGGATCGAATTTAACGGCCAGGATGGATTTCCCGCGGACGTAGACGAGGTGACCTGACGGGACATACCTGCCGTACATGCCTCCCCTGACGAGGACTTTGCGCTCCCCGTTATCTATGCGTTCCGCCACGATCACCGCGTCGTCGAAAGACGCGAGGTCCCTGGTCTTGACGGTGAAGATGACCGTCTTCCCGTCTGGCAGCAGCTGTGGAACACGGTGGCTGATCTCTCCGGCGGCGGTATCGACACGACTGACCGGAACCGGCGTTCCCCCCGACGCCGAAACCCTCATCACCGGACCGATATACGATCCGAAGAGGATCGTGTTGTCCGGCGCCCAGAAGAGGCCGGGTGTCACGGTAAGAACGGGACAGATCGCCTCTAGGCCGGTTCCCGCGAGGGACACCCTGGAGATGTTCCGTCCGTCGTTGAAAACGATCGACTGGCCGTCCGGAGAAAATGCGGGGACGGACCCGGTGACGCCCGGAATCGGGCGGGATGTCGTTTCATCCATGTGGTGGAGAATGAGTCGACCGTCCCCGGTTTGATAGACCAGAGACCTCCCGTCGGGGGAGAGGGAGAGCACCATGTAGCCGTTCCAGACCACCCGGGCGCCCATCGGTAGGTCGAACTTCGCGCGAACAACAGGAACGGAATCCCCGGATTGTCGGCTGAGTGGGCCCCATAACACGAGAAAAAGCGCGATCCCCATGATCGCCGCGAGGACATATCCCGAGATTCCTGCCCACGGTACACCCGGCCGTGAAACGCCGGATGACCGGACTCTGCCGGCCGCCGCAGGGGCGGTCGAGGTGATGCGGCTCGCCCGCTGACGGCTCGATCCCCGCTTGTACCGTTTAAGGTCCACCGAGATCTGCTTGATCGACTGGGTCCGTTCGCCGGGATCCTTCTCGAGGCACTCCAGGATGATGGCATCCATTCCCGGATCCAGGCCGGATTTTACGACCGACGGTGGAGGAGGGTCGACATTGACGATTTCGTACGCCAGCGCCATCTCATGGGCCCCCTTGAAAGGGAGCTGGCCGGTGAAGAGTTCGTAGAGCAGGACTCCGTACGAAAAGATGTCGGACCGGTGGTCGGCGTCATCTCCCCGCACCTGTTCGGGGGACATGTAGCCGGCGGTTCCGACGGTGCTCCCTTCCTTCGTCAATCGTGAAATCGCGCTTCCGGACGCCCTCAGCTTCGCCAGCCCGAAGTCCATGATCTGCGCGACCCCGTCCCGGCGTATCATGATGTTCTCGGGCTTGATGTCGCGGTGGACGATGCCCTTCTCGTGTGCGGCCGCCAGGCCGTCGGCAACCTGAATGGCGATGTCGACCGCCTGTTTGAGATTGACCGATCCTATCTTCTCCCGCAGGGTCTGGCCCTCCACGAATTCCATGACGATGAACATCTGGTCGTCGTGGTCCCGGATATCGTGGATGGGACAGACGTTCGGGTGGCTGAGGGCGGCGGCGGCCTTCGCCTCCTGGACGAACCGTGCACGGTCCTGTTCGGACGCGGCCTGCCGTGGTGGGAGGAACTTCAGCGCCACGTCGCGGTCGAGCTTCGTGTCACGGGCCTTGTAGACCACACCCATCCCCCCCTCGCCGAGTTTCTCGAGGATCTGGTAATGCGATATGGTCTTTCCGATCATGTCTATTTCATCCGCTGTGTTCGTTCAGAGATGCTGCTATTCTTCCAGCGCCCCGTCCAGGAAGTAGAGGGATGTGTTCGGGAGTGTCGCGGTGACGACCAGGCTTGTCCCGTCCGACGAGAGAC
>QJVY01000163.1 GCA_003235555.1 Ignavibacteria bacterium
GAGCTTCTGGACCTCGGTGGTCCCCTCGCCGATCGTGACGAGCTTGACGTCGCGGTAGAGTTTTTCGACGGGGAAGTCCTTGATGAAACCGTACCCGCCGTGGATCTGCACCGCCTCGTTGGTGGCGCTCACCGCGACTTCGCTGGCGTAGTACTTTGCCATCGCTGACAGCATCGTGACGTCGGTGCCGGCGTTCTTGGCTGCGGCCGCGCGGTAGGTCAGGAGCCTCGCCGCCTCGATCTCCGTGGCCATCCGGGCGAGCTTCCACTGGATCGCCTGGAACTCGCCGATGGGCTTGCCGAACTGCTGCCGTTCTTTTGCGTACTTCAGGCTCGCGTCAAGCGCCCCCTGGGCGATCCCGAGGGCGAGCGCCGCGATGCTGATCCGTCCGCCGTCGAGGACCGTCAGCGCCTGGGGGAAGCCCTCCCCCTCCTTCCCGAGGAGGTTCTCCGCCGGGACGCGGCAGTCGGTGAAGGCGAGCGCGGAGGTGTCGCAGCACCGCATGCCGAGCTTGTCCTCCTTCTTGCTGATGCTGAACCCCGGGGTGTCGTTGTCGACGATGAAGGCCGAGACCCCTTTTTTCTTTTTGTCGCGGTCGGTCACGGCCATCACCACCGTGACCTGTCCCACCGACCCGTGCGTGATGAAGTTCTTGCTCCCGTTGAGGACGTAGTGCCCCCCGTCCTTCACCGCGGTGGTGAGCATCCCCCCGGCGTCGCTCCCCGAGGAGGGTTCGGTGAGTGCCCAGGCGCCGATCTTGCGGGCTGTCGCCAGGTCGGGCAGGTATTTTTTCTTCTGGTCGTCGTTGCCGAAGGTGTAGATGTGGTTCGAACAGAGGCTGTTGTGCGCCGCCACCGTGAGACCGACCGACGGGTCCACCTTCGACACCTCCTCGATGACGCTCACGTACTCCAGGTACCCGAACCCCGCCCCTTCGTATTCTTCCGGGAAAATGACGCCCATGAATCCGAGCCCGCCCAGTTTTTTCACGATGTCGACGGGAAATTCCATCGAGGTGTCGTACTTCATCACGGTCGGACGGATTTCCTTCTCGGCGAAGTTGCGCGCGGTCTCGGCGACGAGCTTCATGCTCTCGCTCATCTCGAACTCCGGGATCAGGACGTCTGTCTGCTGGTCTGGGGCCATGGTCGTATCAAAAATTGAAGGAAGTAGCGTAATGTAAAGGGATTTTGAGCGAGTTGCAACGATTCAGCCGGGGAAGGTCTTCACCAGCTCGTCGGCCACCGCGTAGGGCGTCGAGCGGAGGTCGTAGACCGGTCCGATGCTCTTTTCGAGTGTCTCCTCGCGCGCCTCGTTCCAGAAGCGGACGCGGAGGCGTTCGGCGACCAGCTCGCGGATTCGTTCGCGGATCCGTTCCATTCGTTTCGTGCGAAGGAGGTCGCCCTCCTCCTGGAAGGCGCGGTGTTTCCCGATCAGCCCGGCGATGCCGTCGATGCCCATCCCCTCGCTCGCGACCGTCCGGATCACCTCCGGCGCCCAGGCTTCACTCTGCGGTTTGAAACCGAGGACGGTCTTGATCGACATGACCGCCTGGTCCGCCCCCGGCCGGTCCGCCTTGTTGACGACGAAAAAGTCCGCGATCTCCATCAGCCCGGCCTTCATGGCCTGGATGGAGTCCCCGGACTCGGGCACCAGGACCACCACGGTGGTGTCCGCCGCGCGGACGATGTCCAGTTCCGACTGCCCGACGCCCACCGATTCGATCAGCACGTAGTCCATCCCGGCGGCGTCCATCACGTCCGCCGCTTCGCGGCTCTTCCGGCTCAGCCCGCCGAGGCTCCCGCGGGTCGCCATGCTCCGGATGAAGACCCCCTCGTCGAGTTCCACGTCGGTCATCCGCACCCTGTCGCCCAGCAGCGCGCCCCCGGTGAACGGGCTTGTCGGGTCGACGGCGATGATGCCGACGCGGGCCCCCTTCCCCCGCAAGAATTTCGCGAGCTTGTTGGTGATGGTGCTCTTCCCGGCCCCCGGTGGACCGGTGATTCCCACGCGGTAGGCATTCCCCGTGAAGGGATAGAGGGTGCGCAGGAGATCCTGCGCGGTCCTGTGGTCGTTTTCCACCTGTGTGATCGCCCGGGCCACGGCCGTCCGCTCGCCGGCGCGGATTTTTTTCACGAAGTCGGTATGATCGGCCGGGGCCATTACGCCTCGCGGTCCGGGCGGGTGTGTGTATTTCCGCGCGAGGGGTGGTGCGGGATATTCACGCCGTCCCCCGGCTCCTGAAGTACTCCACCGTGAGGCGCAGACCCTCGCGGATGTCCGTGGAGGGGGTCCAGCCGGCGGTGCGTTCCAGGAGCCCGGCGTCGATCACGCTCCTGGCCTGTTCGCCCTTCTTGGCCGGGCCGTGGTTCTCGCGGCAGCCCGCCCCGGTCAGGTCGTTCAGCGAGCGGAACAGCGTCACGACGTCCGTTTCTATACCGGTCCCCACGTTGAACAACCCCGACCCCGCGTACCCCAGGGCGAACATGTTCGCTGCGACCACGTCCGCCACGTAGACGTAATCGCGGGTCTGCAGTCCGTCCCCGTTGATCACCGGCTGCGCCCCGGCCAGCATCTTCTGCGTGAAGATGGCCACCACGCCGGCCTCGCCGTGGGGGTTCTGCCGGGGCCCGTAGACGTTGCCGTAGCGGAGGCTCACGTGTCCCAGGCCGTAGGTCTCCCCGTAGAAAAAGAGGTATTTTTCGATCGCCAGCTTCGAGATTCCGTAGGGCGAGAGCGGTCGCGTCGGGTGTTTTTCGTCCGCCGGGAAGTAGTCCTGCTCGCCGTAGATCGCCCCGCCCGTCGAGGCGAAGACGAATTTCTTCACGCCCGTCTTCCGGCAGTTCTCGAGGAGGTTCAGCGTCCCGAGGACGTTCACCGAAGCGTCGAACCCCGGGTCCTCCACCGATTTCCGCACGTCCATCTGGGCCGCGTGGTGGATGACCACGTCGAACTTCTCGGCGCGGAAGAGGTCGCCGAGTTTTTCGTCCCGGATGTCGGTCTGCTCGAAGCGGGCCTTCGGGTTGACGTTTTCCACCCTTCCCATCGAGAGGTCGTCGACGATGACCACCCCGTGTCCGGCGGCGAGGCAGGCGTCGGCGACGTGTGAGGCGATGAACCCGGCCCCGCCGGTGACGAGAATTTTCATCCGGTTTTTTCCTCCTGGCGTGCGGACCGCAGCCCTTTCTTCCCGATATCGGAGCGGTAGTAGGCCCCGTCGAAGGTGATTTCGCCGACGGCGCGGTACGCCCGCGAGATGGCTCCCGCCAGGTCCGAACCACCGGCGATTGCCGTCACCCCGAGGACGCGGCCGCCGCTGGTGACCACCGTGTCTCTGGCGGTCTTCGTGCCGGCGTGAAAGACGATCACGTTTTTTTCCTTCGAAGCGGCGCCGAGCCCCATGATCGGTTTGCCGCTTTCATATTTCCCGGGATAACCGCCCGAGGCCATCACCACGCAGGCGGCCGTACGGTCGGCGACGCTGACCTGCGTGCGCAGCTTCCGGGAGGCCACCTCCTGGAAAACCAGGGCGAGGTCGCCCTCGAGGAGCGGCAGGACGACCTGCGTCTCGGGGTCTCCGAAACGGCAGTTGTACTCGATGACCTTGGGGCCGGTCTGCGTGATCATGAGGCCCACGTAGAGGCAGCCGCGGAACGGGTGTCCCTCGCGTTCCATCCCCGAGAGCGTCGGCCGGATGATCGTTCGTTCGATGGTGGCCAGGAGCCCGGCGGTGATGATCCCGGCGGGCGCGTAGGCGCCCATCCCGCCGGTGTTCTTCCCCATGTCGTTGTCGAGGATCCGCTTGTGGTCCTGCGCGGGCGGGAGCACGCAGTATTCCCTGCCGTCGGTGAGGACGAAGACGGAGGCCTCCTCTCCGGCAAGGCATTCCTCGACGACGACGCTCGCGCACGACTCCCCGAGGTCTTTCCGTTCCATGAGGGAGTGCAGGACCTCGAACGCCCTGTCCTTCGTCTCGCAGACCGTCACGCCCTTTCCGGCGGCCAGGCCGTCGGCCTTGATGACGATCGGCGCGGGGATTTCATTGATGTACCGTTCCGCGTCGTACCGTGCGGCGGAGGTGAACGTCCTGAAGTTCGCCGTCGGGATTCCGTGGCGCGACATGAAGTCCTTCGCGAAAATCTTGCTCCCTTCCAGTCTCGCCGCCTCCATCGACGGTCCGAACACTTTCAGTCCCCTGGCCTCGAACCGGTCGGTCAGTCCCTCGGTGAGGGGCTGTTCCGGTCCGACGACGGTGAGGTCGATCTTCTCGTCGAGCGCGAATTTCAGCAGCCCGTCGATGTCGGTGGCCTTCAGCTGCACGATCGTGGCGAGGCCGGCGATCCCGGCGTTGCCCGGCGCGCAGTAGAGCTGCGCGACCGACGGGCTCTGCCGGAGCTTCCACACGAGGGCGTGCTCGCGCCCCCCCGAACCGATCACGAGGACTTTCATTCAGCCAAAAAAGCGAAAATTTTTGACAATTCCCCGGTGATGCCCACGCGGTCATACCGGAGCACCTCCTTCTCGTCGGGGACGGGCAGCCCGGCACCGCTGTGCATGCCGTACAGGCCCTTTATCGCCGCGGCGATGGCGTTTTCGTCATCGGGGGGGCAGATGACCGCGGCCCCCGTGTCTTCGAGCGTCTGCCGGACGAACCCGTCCGGGACCAGCGCGAGGATCGGTTTGCGGGCGCCGAGGTACTCGTAGAGTTTTCCGGGGGACTGCCGGTCGTTGTCGAGCGTGAGCCAGAGGACGTCCGAGGCCTGCATCCGCCGGACGCACTCCCCGTGTTCCAGGTAGCCGGTGAGCGTGACCTTGTCCTCCAGGCCCAGCCGGCCGATCATCCGGCGGTACTGTGCCTGCATGACCCCCACGAACGTCAGCTCCAGCGCCGCGAAGAGGTCCGGGTCCGTTTCCGAAAGCCGTTTCACGGCCCGGAGGAACGGCCCGGGGGAACGCCCGCCGTAGAACACCCCGGCATGGGTGATGTTCATTTTTCCGTTCGTTCCCCCGGCCGGTACCGCGGCCGCTCCGGGGGTGAAATCCGCGGGGTCGTACCCCTGCGACAGGATCGTGATGTCCTTGTAGTCGAGGAACTTATAGCTCTTGAGGATCAGCTCCTTGACCCTCCGGTTCGTCGTGATCACCCCGGAGGCCCGCTTCAGCACACGCTTCTCGAGCGAGCTGTTTTTCCACCGGTGGTAGGGTGTGGGGAAATGCTTGTGCGGGTACGCGTGCCAGGGGTCGCGGTAGTCCACGACGAGCGGGATGTTGAATTTCTCCCGGAGCTCGAGGCCGATCAGCATGTCCGTGAAGGGGGGCGCGGTGGCAAAGATGACCGAAAAATTTTCCCGGGCCAGGATCTCCGAAGCGGCCGCGACGGCCTTCCGCTTCCACCCGATCTTGGTGTCGGGGATGAAGAGGAAATCGGTCACCATGGAATAGAGTTTCCGGGTCCACTCCCTGGGCATTTTGACGGTGCCTTTTTTCCGGAAGAGCCGGTTGGGGTCGAGCGATCCCACGCGCTCGATCCGTATGCCGGCGTCCGTGAGTTCGGAGAGGAGCGATTCGTCGCGCGCGTAATACCCGGTGGGCGTCACGGTCAGGACCGTGGGGTTCCAGCCGAACTGCGGCAGGTACTTCACGAACTTCAGCGTCCTCTGGACGCCGCTGAGGCCCATCGGGGGAAAGTAATAGGCGATGACTAAAACGTTGCGCCTGGGGATCGGGGGGGGCATACGTCGGGAAATCCTACAGGGTGATCAGCTCTTTCGTCGAGCGGGTCAGCACCGTCCCGCCGTCGTCGGTGACAACCACGTCGTCCTCGATCCTCACCCCGCCGAGAGGCGATACGTAGATGCCCGGTTCGACGGTGATGACCTGGCCCGCTTTCAGCACCGACCGGCTCTGGACCGAGATCCTCGGCGCCTCGTGGATCTGCAGGCCGATGCCGTGGCCGAGGGAGTGGCGGAAATATCTGTCGAACCCGCCCTTCCGGATGATGGTGCGGGCCACCGCGTCGAGGTCTTTCGTCCGCACGCCCGCGCGGACCGCCTCCACCGCCCTCGTCTGCGCCTCGAGGACGAGCGCGTAGATTCTTTTTTCCCTGGCCCCGATGCGTCCGACCGCCACGGTACGCGTCATGTCGGAGTGGTACCCGTCGACGACGCACCCGAAATCGAGGGTGACGAATTCCCCCCGGCCGATTTTCCTTGAACTCGCCTGCCCGTGCGGCAGCGCGCTCCTCGGGCCGCTGGCGACGATCGTGTCGAAGGCGTCCCGTTCGGCGCCGTGGCGCCGCTGCCTGTAGGAAATTTCGGCGGCGATGTCGAGTTCCCGTACCCCCGGTTTGATCAGCGGCAGGATTTCGCTGAATGTCCGGTCGGTGATGGCCACGGCCTTCCTGATCGACCGGATCTCCGACCGGTCCTTCACCGAGGCCAGGTCTTCGATCATGCCGGCCTTCGGGAGGAACTTCACTCCGGGAAGCATTTTCTTCAACGTCCGGAATTCCTCGTACGACAGCGTATTGCCGTCGATCCCGACGCGCGTGCCCGCCTTGACCACGCCCGCGTTCCGGATCATGGTGAACATCGTGTCCGAGCTCGGGCTGACGTGGATTTTCCACCCGCCGGAGAGTTCCTTTTTGACCTGCGAGGAGTAGCGTCCGTCGGTGAAGAAATGCATGCTCCGCATGCTGACGAAGCCCGCGCCGTTGGAACCCGAAAAGCCGCTCAGGTATCGCAAATGGGGAGGGTTGGTGACGAGAAAAGCGTCGATCCTCAGGGATGAAAACCGGGAACGGAGGCCTGCGATGCGCCTTTTCATCAGACGTGGTAGTTCGGGGCTTCTTTGGTGATGGCGATGTCGTGAGGATGGCTTTCGCGCAGGCCGGCCGACGTCATCCTGACGAACCTGGTGTTTTTCTGGAACTCCGCGATCGTCGACGCGCCGCAGTATCCCATCGCCGCCCGGAGGCCCCCGGTCATCTGGTGGATGGTGTCCGCCACCGGTCCCTTGTACGGGACCCGCCCCTCGATGCCCTCGGGGACCAGCTTCGGCAGGCCCTCCTCCATGTCCTGGAAGTAGCGGTCGCTGCTGCCCCCTGCCATCGAGCCGAGGGAGCCCATGCCGCGGTAGATCTTATACGAACGGCCTTCCAGCAACACCTTCTCACCGGGGCTTTCGTCGGTGCCGGCGAAGAGTCCGCCGACCATGACCGTGTCCGCGCCGGCCGCGATCGCCTTGGCGATGTCGCCGGTCTGCTTGATGCCCCCGTCCCCGATCACCGGGACCTTCGATTTCGCCGCTTCCCGGGCGCAGTCGTAGATCGCGGTCACCTGCGGCACTCCGACCCCGGCGATGACCCGCGTCGTGCAGATCGAGCCGGGTCCGATGCCGATCTTGACCGCGTCGGCGCCCGCCCTGATGAGGTCCCGCGTCCCTTCGGCGGTGGCGACGTTGCCGGCGATGAGCTCGCACTGCGGGTACTTCTTTTTGATGGAACGGACCATGTCGATGACGCCCTTCGAATGGCCGTGGGCGGTGTCGACGATCACGACGTCCACCCGCGCGGCGAGCAGGGCCTCGACCCGTTCCATCGTGTCGGCGGTGACGCCGACAGCGGCGCCGACCCTCAGGCGGCCGTGCGAGTCCTTGCAGGCGTCGGGGTGGCGCTTCTTCTTCTGGATGTCCTTGAAGGTGATCAGCCCGCGGAGCTTGCCGTTTTTGTCCACCACGGGGAGTTTTTCGATTTTGTGCAGCTGCAGGAGGCTCTCGGCCTTCTCTAGCGTGGTGCCGACAGGCGCGGTGATGAGGTTCTTCTTCGTCATCACCTCCGAGATTTTCACCTTCCGCCGGGGCTGGAACCGGAGGTCGCGGTTCGTGAGGATGCCGGCGAGCTTCCCCCCCGCCGAGACGATCGGGATGCCCGAGATCTGGTGGTCGCGCATCGTGTCGAGCGCCTCGCCGATGGTCTGGTCGGGGAGCATCGTCACCGGGTCCAGGATCATCCCGCTCTCGGAGCGCTTGACCTTTTCGACCTGTGCGGCCTGGGCTCCGATCGGCATGTTCTTGTGGATGATGCCGATCCCCCCCTCCCGTGCGATCGCCATCGCCATCGCGGCCTCGGTGACCGTGTCCATCGCCGAGGACATGACCGGGATGTTGAGCATGATGTTCCGCGACAACCGCGAGGCGAGCCTGGCTTCCCGCGGCAGGACAGAGGAGGCACGCGGGACGAGCAGCACGTCGTCGAAGGTGAGTCCTTCCCCTGTGAATTTATCGGTTTTCATGTCGGTCTGTCGTAGGTGAATAGTGCCGGCGTCGTGACCGTCCGCCGGATCAGACGAACGCCCCGATGCCGGTGATGTCTTCGCCGATGATCAGCGTGTGCATCTCGTGGGTCCCCTCGTAGGTCTTCACCGATTCGAGGTTCGCCGAGTGGCGCATGACCGGGTATTCGTCCAGGATGCCGTTGGCCCCCAGCACCTCCCGGGCGGCCCGTGCGATCTCGAGCGCGACCGCCACGTTGTTGCGCTTCGCCATGGAGACCTGCTGGAACCGCATCGTCCCTTTGTCCTTCATCCGGCCGAGCTGGAGGCAGAGCAGCTGGGCCTTGGTGATCTCGGTGAGCATCACCACGAGTTTTTCCTGCGTGATCTGGAAGGACGAAATGGGCTTGCCGAACTGGATGCGCGAGCCGGCGTAACTGAGAGCGGTGTCGTAACAGGCCATCGCCGACCCGATCGCCCCCCACGCGATGCCGTACCGGGCCTGGTTGAGGCACATGAGCGGGGCCTTCAGCCCGTCGGTCTTCGGCATGATGTTCTCCTTGGGGATGAGGCAGTCCTGGAAGATCAGTTCCGAGGTGACCGACGCCCGGAGCGAATGCTTGCCGGTCATCTCCGGCGCGCTGAAACCCTTGGTCCCCTTCTCGACGAGGAAGCCGTGCACCACGCCGTTGAGCTTCGCCCAGACGACCGCGACGTCGGCGAGCGTCCCGTTGGTGATCCACATCTTCGCCCCGTTGAGGACGTAGCCGTCGGGCGTCTCCACCGCGCGGGTGATCATCCCGCCGGGGTTGGAACCGTAGTCCGGTTCGGTCAGGCCGAAACACCCGATCTTCTCCCCGCTCGCCAGCCCGGGGAGCCAGCGGTCCTTCTGCTCCTCCGATCCGAAGGTGAAAATCGGGTACATCACCAGCGCGCTCTGCACCGATGCGAAACTCCGCACGCCGCTGTCGCCCCTTTCGAGCTCCTGCATGACGAGGCCGTAGGCGACGTTGTTCATCTCGGCGCAGCCGTACTTCGCCGGGAGGGTGGAGCCGAACATCCCCAGCTCCGCCATTTTTTTCACGAGGTCGAGGGGGAACGTGCCGGCGCGGTTGTGCTTCTCGATGATCGGCAGGACGTGGTCGTCGACGAACTCCCGGACGGTGTTTCTGACGAGGACCTCCTCCTCGGAGAGAAGGGATTCCACGTCGTAATAGTCAACACCCTTAAATTTCAACATAGAGGAAGGTCTTTCGCTTATTTACAAGAAACGCCCTGTCCGGAAGGGGGACCGAGGGCGCACTAAAGTGGTCAAAAATTACGAAAATTGGCGGGTAAAGTCAAACGGGGAGGAATCCGGGCGGGGGTTCAGCCCGGCTCCAGGTTGTACTCCTTGATCTTCAGGTAGAGCCCCTTCTCGCTGATGTTGAGGGCCGCGGCGGTCTTCTTCCGGTTTCCCTCGAACATCTTCAGCACGCGGCCGATGTGCCGGCGTTCCATCTCCTCGATGGTCAGCGCGGAATCCGCGGTCCCGGCGTGGTGGTTCGAAATCCGCACGTCGTCCACGCCGATTTCGTCGCCCGCCGACATGATCACGGCCCCTTCGATCACGTGTTCGAGTTCGCGCACGTTGCCCGGCCAGTCGTACGATTTGAACATCTCCATCGCCGCGGGGCTGAGCGTCTTGGGCTGTTTCCTCGATCCCTTTTTCAGGAGGAAGTATTCGACGAGCGCGGGGATGTCCTCGGGGTGTTCCTTCAGCGCGGGGACGTCGATCGTGACGACGTTCAGCCGGTACAACAGGTCCTCGCGGAAGCGTCCCGCGCGGACCTCCTCCTCGAGTTTCTTGTTCGTCGCGGAGACGACCCGCACGTCGGCCTTCATCTCCGTGGTCCCCCCGACCCGGCGGAAATCGCCGGTCTCCAGGAACCGGAGCAGTTTGGGCTGGATGACCGGTGAAATGTCCCCGACTTCGTCGAGGAAGAGCGTGCCGCCGTTGGAGACTTCCACGAGGCCGGATTTCGCGGCGTAGGCGTTGGTGAACGCCCCTTTTTCGTGGCCGAAGAGTTCGCTCTCCAGGAGGGTGTCGGGAATGGAGGAACAGTTGACCGGGACGAAGGGCCTTTCCTTCCGGGGCGAAGCGCGGTGGATCAGCTGGGCGATGAGCTCCTTGCCGCTCCCGCTCGGTCCCGTAATCAGCACGATCGCGTCGGAATCTGCGACCTTCTTCGCGGACACCAGGACTTTTTTAAAGGCCTCTCCGCTGCCGATGATCTCGAAGGCCCCCGCCTTCCGGGAGAGCTCGTTCTTCAGGAGTTCGTTGTCGATGGAGAGCTTCTTCCGTTCGATCGCCCGCCTGATGGTCTGCTCCACCTGGTCGAAATCGTACGGCTTG
>QJVY01000071.1 GCA_003235555.1 Ignavibacteria bacterium
TCGATGTCGATCCTGTCCGGGTTCGGCGGGGCGAGCTTCCACTCCTTGACGACCGGGTACTTCTCCACGATCTGCTGGCCCAGGTACCTGATCGGCGTGATGTCCTCGGTCGGCTGGATCGGGAGGGCGACCGGGAGGAACCCCTGGCCGGTGTATTTGAAGGCGATGATGGAGTCCTCCGTGTAGGGGATCGGCCGGAACAGCCCCGCCTCGGCGTTCGAGAGGGCGTCCAGTTTCTTCGTCGCAAGGTTGATACGGAAGATGTTCGAAACGCCTGTGTAGTACGACGTTCCGTAGACATCCCTGCCGTCGGGCGAGAAGACGAAATTTGCCGGCGAGTTGTTTTCGAATTCGTAGACGAACTCGTTCGAGCGCGAACCCGCGATCAGCGAGTCGATGTCCATCTTCACGAGCTTCTGCCTGCCGTTGATTTCCAGCAGCACCCCCAGCAATGTCCTGCCGTCGGGGGAGATGTCCAGGTCGAAGAGGTCGTTCCCGTACGCCAGTTCGAGGGCCTCGTAACGGTAGAGGTACGGCGGGGGGATGCGCATCACCGTCGAGACCCCCTGGTGGTGTTGCACGCCCCAGAGCGTCTTGTCGGCGGGGTTGAGCACCAGGTCGCCCATCCGCGCGTCCTTCAGGAGCATCGTCGACTCCCCCGTCCTGACGTCCAGCACGTTGATGTCCCGCCACTGCCGCGAATTGTCCGTCGTATAGAATATCCTCTTGTTGTCGGCGTCGTACGCCAGGGAGGCGACATAATAGAGCGTCGGGGTCGGCACGTCGACCAGTGTCCGTTTTTCGCCGGTCCGCACGTCGATCTCCGCGATGTGGGCGACGCTGCCCGGGTAGTTGACTCCGCAGTAGAGTTTGCCGGTCGATGAATCGTAGTACGCCCGGGACACGGACCCGAGCGGCTCGGGATAAAGGGCCCGGTAGGGGGTCACCGGGTATGTCCTCACCGAATCGAGGTTCGCCTCCTGCCATTCGTGCTCCCAGGTGATCCAGTCCCCCCAGACGTCGTCGAGCGGACGGCCGATGACGCTCTCGAACTGCGAGGCGAAGTAGGCGTCGCTCCCCTCCGACCGGTTGAACCACTCGAGGATCTTCTCGGGCCCGTAGGTCATCGCCACGTAGCTCACGAACCGGGTCCCGTAGAGGTAGGAGTTCGCGCCGACCTGGAAATCGATCGTCGACCCCTCTGATTCGATGCCAACGAAATCGTAGAAGTACACCGAATCGCGCACCATGGTCCTGAACTGCATCTCGTCGTACCCGCCGAGAGCCCGGCCGATCCCCCCCGCCATCCAGGTTTCGAGGAACGTGGCGATCCCCTCGTGGTACCATCGCGGCGAATACCAGCGGGGGTTGGTCAGGAAACTGTAGAACATCGAAATCGGCTGTTCGGCCACCGGGAGGACTTTCCCGAAGAAGAGCGAACGGAAGAACCTGTCGCTCCCGGCCGCCTTGTCCACCGCGACGAGGTGCGCCAGCTCGTGGTTGAACACCCAGTTCATCCGTTCGTTGGTCGGGGCGGTTTCGTAGACGTAGTCGTAGGGCTCAACGCCGATGTTGAGGTAGTTCCACGGGATCGTGCTGGTCCCTCCCGTGCCGTAATCATTGAAGTCGTGGAGAAACACCGTGACCTTCTCGGTCGGAGTGTAATCGAAGAGGCGGCGGTGGAACATCATGGCGTTCTCGAAGCTCCTGGCCGTGTGGGGGATGAGGTATTCGAGGCCCGGATCGTAATAGACCAGCCGGAGGTCGTGGGTTTCCAGCGTGAGCAACTGGGCACGGAGGGGTCCCTGGAACCGCGGTAAGACGGCGAGCGACAGGACCAGCATGACCGTTCGCAGGAGGGAGGTAATCGGTCTGTCGGTGAGTTCTCCCATGGTGGGGGAATATATCAAATGGAGGGCACAAAAAAAAGGGGACGCGAAACGCGTCCCCTTGAGGGATACAGCCTTGTCTGGCGGTTATTACTGGTCGTCGGCCTTCATCTCGACCTCTGACGCGCTCCTGGCGATTTCGGCCATCTTGGCGACGTCCGTGGTCCGGGCGATGTCAGCAAGCCTGTTCACGTCCGCGGTGCGGGCCACGTCGGCCAGCCTCTGCACGTCCGCGGTGCGGGCGATGTCGGCGAGCCTCTGCACGTCGGCCGTGCGGGCGATGTCGGCAACCTTCGCCACGTCCGCGGTGCGGTAGAACTCCGCCGTGCGGGCGATGTCGGCAAGCCTGTTCACGTCTGCGGTGCGGGCCACGTCGGCCAGCCTGGCGACGTCCGCGGTGCGGGCGATGTCAGCCAGCCTCTGCACGTCGGCCGTGCGGGCGATGTCGGCAACCTTCGCCACGTCCGCGGTGCGGAAGAAATCCGCGGTGCGGGCAATGTCGGCAAGCCTCTGGACGTCCGTGGTGCGGGCGATGTCAGCCAGCCTCTGGACGTCGGCTGTCCGGGCGATGTCGGCAAGCCTGGCGACGTCCGCGGTGCGGGCGATGTCGGCCAGCTTCTGCACGTCCGCGGTGCGGGCGATGTCGGCCAGCCTGGCGACGTCCGCGGTGCGGAACAGATCCGCGGTGCGGGCGATGTCGGCAAGCCTGTTCACGTCCGCGGTGCGGGCGATGTCGGCGAGCTTCTGCACGTCCGCGGTCCGGGCGATGTCGGCAAGCCTCTGCACGTCGGCCGTCCGGGCGATGTCGGCAAGCCTCTGGATGTCAGCCTTGCGGAAGACGCCGGCTGTCCGTCCGAGTCCGTCGTTGGACGATCCGTCCGCGACCGTACCGTCGGTCGAATTTTCCTGCCCGCCGACGACCACGTCGTTGTCCGTGATCTGCTCGGAGCGGTACTTTTTCGCACCGCCGATGGTCCCGAACATTTCAGAGTCCGCGGGCCAGGGGTAGATGACGGCGAAATACACGACGGCGATCGCTGCCAGCACGCCGCCGATGACGAGTTTGTTTTTCATGAAAACCTCCTGGAGATGTGGGAACGTGAAGCGTGAATTGATGGAGTGATTTAAGGATTCCCGGTTGTGTAGCGCCGGTGTACTGATGATGTTGAGGATGTGTTTTTTCAAATGGTGAGGCGGATCGGTCTCCGGAACGGAACCGAGGATCGCGTGCAGCGAGAGGGCCTCATCGTAATATTTCTTCGCGGCGGGATCCGTCGCGAGCAGCTCGCGGACCGCGGTGCTCTCGGCGGGGGAATTCTCACCGTCGAGCTCCCTCTCGATCATCTCCCGGTGCGCGTCACTGAGTTGTTCCATTGCATTCATCGTTCAATCCTGTTTGATAAAATTTTCTTTAACGATTGCCGCGCCGAGAAGAGGCGCGATTTGACCGTCCTGACCGGCAGGTCAAGGATGAAGCCGATCTCGTCGTAGGAGAGATCCTGGAAATGCCGGAGTATGATGACGATCCTGTTCTCATCGGTGAGCTTCGTCAGCCCCTCTTCGACTGACTGCGCGATGTGGTCGTCCTGCAGGACATCCTCCGGGCTTTTCCCGTCCGCGACAAGTTCGTGTGAGAGGCGTTCATTTTTCTTTGATGCTTCGACAAAATTGAGTGACTCGTTAACTGCTATTCGGTAAATCCAGCTGAAAAACTTGTATTTCGGGTTGAAACTGCCGAGCTTCTCTGACGCCTTGATGAAAACGTTTTGCGTGATATCCGCCGCGTCGTCCGTGTTGTTGACCATCCTGAGCGCGACGTTGAACACTGTTTTCTGATACCTGTCGACCAGTGGTTCGAACGCCCGCCGGTCACCCGAGAGAAATCTCTGAATCAGTTTCAGGTCTTCGGTCATGTGAAATACAGCCGAGGAATGAAAAAGTTGGTGCCTCCTGTGTGCGTTCTACCTTTTAATTCAATGGAAAAACGCCATTTTCGCGGAAAATATCCCATCTGGAGCCTGTTTGGGGAACATTCAGACAATCTCAAAAACCTGGTCAAATCCGGCGTACTGGAAGACATCCCGGATATGTTTGTTCATGTTGGTAAGCCGGAGGCCCCCTCTTCCCCCCTCCTTCAGCCTGCGCTGCGTCATCAGCAGGATCCCCAGCCCGGCGCTCGAGATATACTCCAGTCCGGTAAAATCCACCTCCACGGGTCCCTTGACCTGGTCGAAGACCACCCGTGCTTTCTCGACCTGGGCGGCGTCGAATCTCCCGAACAGCTGGACCGTCTTGTCATCGAGTATCTTGGCGTCGAACATACTAGTCCTTCAATTTTTTGGTCAGCGTGATGATACTGTTGTCGTCGGTGAACTCGTAGCGAAAATCGTCGACGTACATCTTCACGAGGTGCACGCCCAGGCCGCCGGGACGGCGTTCCTCGAGCGGCTTGTTCACGTCCACCGGCGGTTTGGATGTCGGATCGAAATACTCGACACCGTAATCGACGAGTCGGATACGGAGGAGGTCGTCCTCCCGCGACAGGCCGACGGACATGTCCTTCCCGCTCCCGGGCTGGTACTTCACCATGTTGGTGAAGATTTCCTCGATCACGAAATTCAACGTGAACACCATCTCGTCGTCGAGGGAGTGGTCCGCTGCGAACGAGCGGATGAACGCGTCGATCGATTCGAGCGAACTGAAGTCTTTCTTGAACTTTTTCTCTGTCAAGTGGTCCCTGGCGCCGACGAAGCACCGACCGCCCGGTCCGACCCGGCGTCAGGGTTTCGTCTGCTGTGATTGTTGGTCTGTTGCCGGATGCGCGGACTTTATCCGGCCCGGTGATCGACGGCCCGGACCGCTTCGCTTACGAGGGCGTGGAATCTGAAGATCTGCTGGAGCTGCGTGGTTTCGAACACGGCACGCACCTCCTGTGTGGTCTCCGCCAGGAAGATCTCCCCCCCGGCCCTGCGCAGGGTGGTGAGCGCGCCTACCAGGGAACCGATACCACAGCTGTTGATGTAATGAACGTCGTGCAGGTCCACGATGAGCTTCGTCTTCCCGATGCCGACGAGCTCCCGGACCTTCTGCTGGAATGACATCTGGTCGGGTTCACTGATGAAATCCCCCTGCAACCGGAAGACGGTCACGCCCCCGACCGTTGTTTCTTCGATGATCATGATAGGTTTCCACCGTTTTGACGTATCATGCCGCGCGAAGCCCCTGGTTTGGTCTGTCGATTGGGTATGTTCGGGCGGAATGCAGGTGAAAGAATGAAATAAATTACCGATAAAATCTTAAACTGTCAATAAAGGGGATCGGTTAAATTTCCTTCGAATCACCGAATTTTCCCGGTATTTTCAGTCCCGAGTCCAGGAGGGACAGGTATTCCGACCTCGGAATCTCCACCGCGCCGAAACGGGCGAGGTGCGGAGTCATGAATTGTATGTCGAGGAGGGTGAACCCCCCGGACCGGAGGAGACCCACGAGGTGTACGAGCGCCACCTTAGAGGCATCCGCGGACCGGCTGAACATCGATTCCCCGAAGAAGGCGCCCCCCAGGGCGACCCCGTAGAGCCCCCCCGCGAGCTCCCGATCCTTCCAGCATTCCACACTGTGCGCGAACCCGCTCCCGTGGAGCCCCGAATAGGCATCGATGATTTCCCGGGAGATCCAGGTCTCCTCCCTTTCGGCACAGGCCCCGATCACGTCGCCAAACGCCCGGTCGGTGGTCACTCTGTATCTTCCCGCCCTCACCCGGCGGGCGAGTGTCTTCGGGATGTGGAAATTTTCGAGGGGAATGATTGCGCGCGGATCGGGGGAGTACCACCCGATCGTTCCACCGGCTCCGTCGGCCATCGGGAAATATCCCTCGGCGTAAGCCCTCAACAGCAGGCCCGGAGTGAGGCGTGCGGTTTCAGCAGTCACCGAAGAGGATCCCGGTGGCGCGGGCCGATGTGATCAGCTCCGAGTCCGGTGCCACCACTTTCCGGCTCTTCACCGCGTCGTCGAGACTGACCGTCGTCACCCTGCTCCCCCGCAGGCTCACCATGCACCCGTATTCCCCCCTCGAGGCGGCCTCCAGCGCCATGACCCCGTATTTCGAGGCGAGGATCCGGTCGTAGGCCGTCGGGCTTCCCCCCCGCTGGAGGTGGCCGAGCACCGTCACGCGGGTCTCCAGTTTCGTGTTCTCCGTGATCCTGTGGGCGACGACGTCGCCGATGCCGCCGAGGCGCACCGGGTCCGTCCGCCTCGTGTCGCGCTCCTTGACGACGGCGGCGCCGTCGACGGGCATCGCGCCCTCCGCCACGCAGATGATACTGAAGCGCGCGCCCAGGCTCCGCTCCCGCACCCGTTTGTAGATGCAGTCCCACCGGAATGGTATCTCCGGAATGAGGATGATGTCCGCTCCCCCCGACAAACCCGCGCCCAGGGCGATCCATCCGGCGTACCTGCCCATGACCTCCACGACGATGATCCGGTGGTGCGACGACGCGGTCGTATGGAGGCGGTCGATCGCCTCCGTGCAGATCTGGAGCGCCGTGTCGTGCCCGAACGTAACGTCCGTGCCGTCGAGGTCGTTGTCGATGGTCTTCGGGATCCCGATGACGTTCATGCCCATCCGGGAGAACTTCCGCGCGATGTGCATCGTCCCGTCTCCGCCGATCGCGAAGAGCACGTCCAGTTCCCATTCCCGGTAGTTCTTCAACGCCTGTTCGGAGCGGTCCTCGATCCTGATGTCGTCCCCCTTCCCCACAGGGTACCGGAACGGGTCCCCCTTGTTGGACGTCCCGAGGATCGTTCCGCCGAGACCGATGATGCCGGAAACGTCGAGCCAGGAGAGGTCCCGTTTCGATCCCTCCACCAGGCCCTCGAAACCGTCCAGGATGCCGACGACCTTCGAGTGGTACAGGCTCAGGGCCGGCTTGGTGATGCTCCGGATGACGGCATTGAGGCCGGGGCAGTCTCCCCCGCCGGTGAGGATTCCTATTCGCTGCAGTTTCGGTTTCATGATGTGGATTCTGTCATTGAAGGTTCTTCGTTCGGTTCGGCGTCCGCGTCGTCGCCGGCCGCGCCGGGGCGCGTCCGGATCCTGCACACCCTCCGGAACTCGCAGCTCCGGCAGACCCTCCCGGGGTGCGCCGGGTGGACCGGGAAAAGTCCGTCGGCGATGTGCGAGGCGTGCCCGGTCGCACGGCCGATCGCCGCCTCGACGATTTCGGCCAGCCGCTCCCTGGTCGCGAAGAGTCTCGACTGTTCCCCCGCGGGAATGAGTGTGCCCTTCAGGTCCCTGCTCCCCGCCCGCGTGACCGCCCTGAACCCGCCGCGCAGGTGGTAGTACGCCCCGACGCCCGGCCCCGCCACCCGGCCGAGCCGGGCCGATAGGACCTCCCCCGCGCAGTGCAGGTAGAGCGGAAGCTGCAGGCTCGCCCCCTCTTCGATGTCCGCCGGACCGGGGAGTTTCGCACCGGTCTTGTAGTCGATCACCCGGAAGGAGTCGCCCGACATGTCGATGCGGTCGATCTTTCCCTGGAGGCCGATGCCTCCCGCGGTGACCGGTTCCTCCGCGAACATGCCCGGGTCCCGGTATTTCACGTCCTCGCCCGCCCGTCCGAAGGGCACCTCGAAGTACGACGGGACCGCTTCGATCTCCACGGAGCGCTCGGCCGCGAGCATCGCCTCCAGCGACCCGGGCCGGCCCGGCCCGCCGAGGACGCCCTCGGCGGCGATCTCCCAGAAAATGTCGTCGACGTGGGTTTCGTCGAATTTTTCCTTCGCGATCGCGAGGATCTCCTCCACGGCGGCGCGGAACTCCCCGTCGGTCGCCCCGGCCAGCGGGGGACGGCCCTCGGCGCGTCTCTTCGAATAGAAATCGTAGAGGATTTCGTGGAGCAGCCTCCCCGTCTCGCGGGGGCTGATCCCCTCTTCCGGTTTTTCCGTCACGCGGAGGCGGAGCTGGCGTCCGGCGAAATACCTGAACGGGCATTCACCGTAGGTTTCCAGCTGCGTCACCGAGTACACCCCGTTCCGGCGCTGCTCCAGCCGCGCCGTGGCCGTCCCCCCGATGGCGCCGCCGATGATGCCGCGGTACTCGTCGTTGCCACTGTCGGACCGCCGGCTTTCCTCCACGGACACCGCGGTCGCGATGTGCGCGACCAGCGCCGGGTCCAGGGGTTCGAAGGCTTCGGGGAGATCGTCCGTCTCCCGGTCCCCGATCGAGGCGCCGGCCTGTTCGAGCAGCTCCGAAAGCGAGCCCACGACGTCCGAGGCGGGATCCGTGACCATGCTCCCGTCCCGCGTCTGCCCGTACTCGCGGAACGTTGCGACGGTCCCCAGTGCCTCGAGGAATCCCGACGGGTTGAGCGTGACGGCGCCCGCGCGGGACGGTCGGGTGAGGACCACGCGCCCGGTGAAGTTCGTCAGCGCCTGGTAGAAGAGGTACCGCTGCCCGTGGAGGTGATACCGTTCCCTCCGCTGTCTCCTGCGTGCCGGCAGGAAGACCTCGGGTTCGTAGACCGACGGGAACTCCCCGTCCGCCAGTCCGGCGATGATCATCACGTCGAACGTCAGGCCCCTCGTCTCGTCGATGGAGGTGATCAGCACGCCCTCCCCGAACCGCTGCCTGACGTTGTACCGGACCTGCGACAGGAGCGGGCGGAACCTCTCGAGGTACCACTGGAGGGGGCGCGCTTCACCGGACGGCGACTCCATCGACAGGACCGCGGGGAACTCTCCGAGGAAGTTCATGAATTCCACGAACGCCCTCGCCTCGCGCTCGACGTCCTCCGACCGAACGCCCGAACCGCCGGAGGCGACGATCCTGCCCGCGACCCCTGTTTCGTCGATGAGCGACTCCACGGTGTCGCGGAACCCGTGCGGCGTCATGGGGGCCCGGAGCCGTTCGGTGAGCCTCTCGAGACCCTCCAGGTCCTTCCTCGCCTTCGCGAGGCGCTCGATCTCGCGCCGGTCGTCCCACCGCATCTCCTCGTCATCGTCGGGGTGCCCCGCCGTCAGGAACCGGGTGCGGGCGTCGATCCGTTCGAACCACCTCTTCCTCCCGCCGACGGTCCTCAGCTCCGAGGCCGCGCGGAGGATGTTCGGGGCGTCGAACGGCTCCCCGCCGGACCGCAGCCCGAGGAAGGGATTCGTCCCGGAGCGCATGATGTCGCCCACGCGGAAGTTGTTCTGCGCGACGAGGAGGAGCGAGACGATCCCGTTGACGACGGCGGACCGGTCCAGGGTGAACCGGTCGGTGATGTTGGCGGGCACCCCCGCCTCCTCGAACACCTCGCGGAAGATCCCCGAGTAGAGTTCCGGCCTCTGCGTGCAGACGCAGATGTCCCCCGGGCCGATCCCCGGGGTGTCGGCGAGCGTCGCCTTCACCAGTTTTGCGATGAGCTCCGCTTCCCTGAGGCGGTCGGTCGCTGTGTAAACGGAGAGGAAGTCCCCGGCGTCGTATTTTTCGGCGCCCCCGGCTCCCTGCGCGAAGAGTCTCCGCGCGGCGAATTCAGCGAAGGGGTGTGCCCCTCGCGGGGGCGATGGGGAAAGGCTGAACCCGATCGAAAGGAACTTCCGGTAATTCTCCTTCAGGTGCCCGAAGAGGTCGTCGTTGTCCGGGTGGTAGTCGAACGTGATCACCGTCGACAGCCCCGGGACTTCCGACAGGGAGTGCAGGAGCGTGATCTCCGGGTCGGAAAACTCATCGAAGCCCGTGACGGCCAGGAGGTCGACGTCCGGGTACGCGCGGCGGAATAGTTTTTCCGCGCCCGGCCTGCTCCAGGCGAGGTTCGCCTCCCGGAACAGCCCCGCGGGATCGATGTAACCGCCGGCGGCGATCAGCTCCTCGTAGGCCCCGTAGATCGCGTGGATGTCGCGGAGCCTGGAGCGTTCGGATGCTTCGCCTTCTTCGATTTCACCGTCCAGCACCGCCAGGTAGACCCCCGTCTCCTTCATCCTGTTGATGACGTTCGTGATTTTCTGCAGCGTACCCCGGGGGAGGCGCTTCGCCGCTCCCCTCAGTCTGAAATATCCCAGGTCGGGGGCCTTCAATCGGATCGCCTCCTGCACGAAGGCGGCCTGCATCTGCGATGAAAGGAGTCGTTTCGGGGGGACCAGCAGGCCGCACATGTCCGCCGCGAGCGTCTCCAGCGTGAAGAGTCTCAGCGCGGGCGTCGCGCCGTCCGGGGAACGGCGGAGGAGTTCGCGCTGCGCGTCACGGATCTTTCTCCTCGTCGGCACCACCAGCATGAACGACCGGGCCCGCCGCCCGGCGATGCGCCGGATGACGTCGCCGGCGCCGTCGGGGGGGACGCCCGGGGGAGGGTTCTTGACGAGGGTGACGGCCACCGGTCTCTCCGCCCGGCCCTAACGGTATCGCTCGGGGACGACTTTCTCGTAGAGTTCGAGGAGTTTCCCCACGCTGATCCTGTCGAGCTCCTCGTCGTCCTTGTCACGCTTGCGCATCATCTCGAATTCGTCGGCCTCCCGGCCCCTCAGTTTGTGCGCGTACTCCCGCACCGATTCGATGATCTTATGCTGTTCGGTTTTGGTCATGGGTGTCTCCCCGTTGGTATCCGTTCCGGCCTCCGGCCGGGCGTCCGGATGCCCGTTCCCTGAAGACCCTGAAACCTTCGATGAATCCGTAGTAGCAGACCGAGACGGTTCCCCCTGTCCAGAAGAGGTCCGAAACCGGCACGTCCCGAACGGGTGCCAGCGCCATTTTTTTGGAGACCAGCAGGATCATCGTGAAGGCGATCCCCCCCGCCAGGA
>QJVY01000124.1 GCA_003235555.1 Ignavibacteria bacterium
GCTGATGGGGCTCGGTTTTTCGGTCGGCGACTTCGGGCGCGACTGCGGGGAGTTCTCCGGCGGCTGGCAGATGAGGATCGCGCTGGCGAAACTGCTGTTGCAGGAACCGTCGTTGCTCCTGCTGGACGAACCCACCAACCACCTGGACCTGGATTCGCTCCGCTGGTTCGAGGAGTACCTGAGGACGTACAACGGCGCGGTGATCCTGGTCTCGCACGACCGGACCTTCCTCGACAACCTCACGAGGAAAACCCTCGCCCTGGCGCTGGGCCGGTTGAGCGTCTACGCCGGGAACTATTCGTTTTACGAAACCGAGAGGGAACTCCGCAGGGAGCAGGCCGCCAACACGCTGAAGAACCAGCAGAAGAAGGTCGAGCAGACGCAGCAGTTCATCGAACGCTTCCGGTACAAGGCCACCAAGGCCCGCCAGGTGCAGAGCCGCATCAAGATGCTGGAAAAAATCGACCTCGTGGAGGTGGAGGACGAGGAGGAGGAGATCGCCTTCCATTTCCCGAAGCCCGTTCCCAGCGGCGCCGTCGTGATGGAACTGAAACAGATCGTCAAGCGGTACGGCCCGCTGACGGTGTTCGACGGCTTCAGCTGCCAGATCGAGCGGGGGGAGCGGATCGCGGTGGTGGGCCCGAACGGGGCGGGCAAATCGACGTTTTCGAGGATCCTGGCGGGGATCGAACCCTTCGACGCCGGATCGCGCGTCGAGGGGTACAACGCGATCCTGTCGTACTTCGGGCAGCACCAGGCGGAGGAACTGGACCCGGAACGCGAGGCGCTCGAGATCGTCGATGAGGTCGCCGCCGGGGAGGTGCGGTCGAAGCTCAGGACGATCCTCGGTTCGTTCCTGTTCCACGGGGACGACGTCTTCAAGAAGGTCTCCGTCCTTTCCGGGGGCGAGAAGAGCAGGCTGGCGCTCGCGAAGATGCTCCTGCGGCCGGCCAACCTGTTGATCATGGACGAACCGACCAACCACCTCGACATGAGGTCCAAGACCGTCCTCCTCAACGCGCTGCGGGAGTACGAGGGGACGATCGTTGTGGTCTCGCACGACCGTGCGTTCCTGGACCCGCTCGTCACCAAGGTGCTGGAATTCACGCCCGGACGCGTGCGGACGTTCCTCGGGAACGTCTCGGACTACCTCGCGAAAAAAGAAGCCGAGGAGAAGGGCGTCCCCCCGCCCGGCACCCGGCCTCCCGGAAGGGCGGCAGCGGTCCCCGCCGCGGCGGCAACCCCGGCGGCGACCGCCGGGAAGGTTCCTGCCGCCGACCCGGCCGCTCCCCCCCCGGCCGGACCGGTCACCGAAAAAAACCGAAAACGCCTCGAGGCGAAACACCGGCAGAGGATCTACGAGGAACTCAAGCCCTGGAGGGGGAAACTCGGGATCCTCGAGAAAAAGATCGCGGAGGCCGAGGCGCGGATCGGGGCGCTCGAGAAGATGATGGCCGACCCGAAATTCTACTCGAACCCGGGCCGCGCGAAGGAACGGACGCTCGAGTACCAGGCCCTCCGCCCCAGGATGGAAAAGTACTACGCCGATTGGGCCCGGATCACCGAAACGATGGAGAAAATCTCCTCGCAACCCGGACCCGTTTGACTGTCCCGGGGGATTTCTCTATTATATGTCTCGATGTACGCGCGGGATATCGCGCCCGCACTCTCTTTCCCGCGCGGCCGTATCCCCGAACCACACCCGACAGGAGGACCACATGCAGACATCCACACCGATCCGTGACGGCATCGACCGCCGTAAATTCCTCTCGCAGGTCGGCAGGGGCGTCGGCCTCGCCGCGCTGAGCTCGGCAACGGTCGCCGGCCTGCTCGACCGGCTCAACGCCGCCACCCGGACGGTACAGGACCTCACGCCCGAACAGGCCGCGATGAACGAGGATTTCTGGTATGAAATCCAGCAGGCGTACAGCGTGTTCAGGGGGATCGTGAACCTCAACAATGGCGGTGTCTGTCCCTCGCCGAAGATTGTCACCGAGGCCTTCGAGCGGTACACCTGGGAACAGCAGGACCTCCCCGCCTACACCATGTGGCAGATCCTCGAGCCCCAGTCCGAAACCGTGCGCTCCGGGCTCGCCGACATCTTCGGCTGCGACCGGGAGGAGATCGCCATCACCCGGAACGCCTCGGAGTCGCTCGAAATCCTGTTGATGGGCATGGACCTCAGGTCGGGCGACGAGGTCCTCTCGACCACGCAGGACTACGGACGGATGCTGAACACACTTCGCCAGCGCGAGGTGAGGGAAGGGCTGAAGTTGAACCTCGTCAAGGTGCCGATCGCACCGAACGACCCGATGGCAATCGCAGAAGCCTTCGAACGGGGGATCACGCCGAAGACACGGCTGATTCTGATCTCGCACGTGATCAACCTGACCGGACAGATCACGCCCGTGAAGGCGGTCTGCGACATGGCGCGGGCGAAGGGGATCGAGACGATCGTGGACGGTGCGCATTCATTCGCGCATTTTGCGTTCACACAGGCGGACCTCGGCTGCGATTACTTCGGGACGAGCCTCCACAAGTGGCTCTGCGCGCCGATCGGGACCGGGATGCTGTACATCAAACGCGATAAAATCGACAAAATCTGGCCGTTGATGGCGGCGAACAAGGAGCAGATCTCCGACATCCGAAAGTACGAGGAAATCGGGACCCATTCAGCGGCGATGAAACTCGCCATCGGGGAGGCGATCCTCTTCCACAACGGCATCGGGGCCAAACGGAAGGAGGCGCGCCTGCGGTACCTCACCAACTACTGGGCGAACCAGGTGAGGGACCTTCCGAAGGTCCGGTTCAACACCGCGCTCGACGGCGTCCAATCGTGCGCGATCTCGAACGTGCAGATTGAGGGCGTCGACACGGGCGCACTCCAGAGCCACCTGATGGGCAAGCATAAAATTTACACCGTGACGATCAAACACGACGAGTTCGAAGGCCTCCGCGTCACCCCGAACGTCTACACGACATTGAAGGAACTCGACCGTTTCGCGTCCGTCATGACTGACGTCGCGAAAAAGGGCCTCCCGGGATAATCCCGGACCGGGAACGCCGGCACCGCGCCGCATGGTAGCATGAGGCGGCGGGTCTGCGCCGTTCCCCCGTCAACCGATTCCCGGCCCCGAAGTATGCGCCGATCAATCAGTTTTGTCTTCACCCGCGTCCTGCCGGTCTGCCTGGTCATGGCCGGGACGGCCCGCGCCGGTGATGTGCGGCCGGCCCGGACCACGACAGCCGCCGTCGCCTCTGCAACCCGGCCGGAAATCCGTCCCGAAGTCCAGTCCCGTCTCACCCGCTCCCCCTCCTGGCGGAGCTTCCTCGCCCGGCACGGCGGATGGAAGACGCTCTGGAACGAACGGACGGGCACCCCCCACCGCGCCTTCGGCCCCGCGATCCCGATCCCGGGGTACGCGGGGGCCGGCGACCCGGAGAGGATCAGGATGGTGGAGTCGTTCCTCGCCGCCGAATCCGGGGCGCTCGGGATCGACCCCCTCCATCTCCGCCTCCGCAGGTTCCGGAAACAGGGCAACGTCCGCTTCGTCTCCTTCGTCCAGACGTACCGGGGCTTCGACGTCCTCTTTTCGGAGATCGAGCTGCGCGTCGACGACCGGGGATCGGTGATGGCGATCGGTGTCGACTACTATCCCGACATCGACCTCCCGTCCGGCCCCCGCCTGACCCCGGGACAGGCCCTGGCGCGGGCGGGGGAACACCCCGGCGCCGGACCGCAGGTGTCGTTCCCCGGCGGCGACGAAAAAGTCCGCGTCCTCCCGATGGAGGAGGGGGAGATCCCGCCGTACCGCCTCGTGTACCGGTTGTCGTACGGCACCGAGCACGGGGAGGAAGCAGGGGAGATCTACGTGGACGCCGTCGACGGGGAGGTGGCGCGTGTGGACGACCGCGTCGTCCACGACAACGTGAGCGGTTCGGTCGCCGGAACGGTCCATCCGGTCCTGCCGGACGACATCCCGGAGTCGAGACCGTTCGCGGACCTGTGGGTCGTCGCCGGTCCCGACACGGTGACCTCGGATTCTCTGGGGTGGTTCACCGCCACGGGGCTCCACGCGGACTCGGTCAACGCCAGGCTGAGGGGACGGTGGATCTACGTGAGCAGGGCGGACTCCGCCAGCGGAAAAACCACGAGGCACTACGCGGAAGGGGACACCCTCAACATCACCTGGGACGATTCTATTTCGACGATCAGCGAAAGGAACGTCTACTACCATGCGACACTCGCCCACAACTACCTGAAGGCGATCGATTCCTCGTTCACCGGCCTGGACCTCCCGCTGACCGCGGGCGTGAACCTCAGGAGTACCGCCTGTAACGCGTTCTGGAACGGGACGAGCATCAATTTCTACGTGGAGGGCCCCGGATGCGTCAACGCCGCGCTCTCACCGGCCACGATCTACCACGAGTACGCCCACGCGGTCAACGACCGTCTCTACGCCCAGGCCGGGGCGACGCAGATGTTCAACAAAACCGCGCACGAGGCGACCGCCGACGTCTTCGCGTGCCTCATCGAGGACACGCCGTTTTTCGCCCGCGGGTTCTGGGGCCCCGGGACCTATTCCAGGTCCCTCCAGAACTCGCGGTCGTACCCGGCAGATTTCGTCGGGCAGACGCACCGGGACGGCCTGATCCTCGGAGGGGCCTTCTGGGACCTCCGCGTCCTCACCGACCCCGCCACCGCCCGACGTCTCTCGCACATGGCGAAGTGGGGGGTCCCCGACGACGCGAAATTCGGGGCCGCGTGCGCCGAATGGTTCGTCGAGACCCTGGTGGCGGACGATGACGACGGGGACCTCGGGAACGGGACGCCGCATTTTCCGGAGATCGAGGCCGCCTTCAACGCCCACGGGATCGGGACGCTGTTGTTCTACACGCTGTCGTTCACCCACACGCCCTACCCGGAGACCGAAAACACGACGCACGACTACGTCATCTCATTTTCCATGTCGGGATGGGGGGACACGACCGGAGCGGCGGCCGTGAAATACTCGACGGACAACCTCCGCACGGTACAGGGCGTGCCGGCGACGGAGTTCAACCCCGGTTCCTTCCTCGCCCTCATCCCGGCCCAGCCGCCGGGGACGATGGTGAACTATTTCATCGAAGCGCTGGACTCGAACGGGACGACCCTCGTGGAGTTTCCCGCCGGGGCGCCGGACGAAGACTCGTACTCCTTTCTGGTCGGGCCGTATACCAGTGCCCTGCTCGACGACCTCGAGACACCGGGGGGCTGGACCGCGGGGGTGCCCGGCGACGACGCGACCGCCGGCTTCTGGGAGCGGGGGCAGCCCCAGTCGACCTTCAACGGCTGGCGGGGCGTGCAGCCGGGGGACGACCACACACCGTCGGGCTCGGTGTGCTACGTGACCGGCGCCGCCGCGGGGACGGACTTCAGCGACGGCGACGTGGACGGCGGACGCACGACCCTCCTTTCCCCGGTCTTCGACCTGACCGCCCTCGAGAACGCCGTCATCCGGTATTACCGGTGGTACTCCAACAACCTCGGCCCGGAACCGGGCGGGGACGCCTGGAGGGTGGACATCTCCGCCGACGGCGGGGCCGCGTGGGAGGCCGTCGAGAACACCGGGACGTCGTCGAACTTCTGGAAGAAGGTCGACCTCAAGGTCGAAAACTACCTCCCCGGGGCCGACTCGGTGGTGCTCCGGTTCACGGCCGCGGACGAAGGCCCCGAGACGCTCGTCGAAGCCCTCGTCGACGACCTCGAGATCCTCACGACGAACGGCATGGTCCTGCCGGTGGGGGACCCCGCACGGGAACCCGCGCAGCCCGGCCGGTTCCTCCTCGGGGGCAACTATCCCAACCCGTTCAACGGCCGGACCATCATCACCTACACCCTCCCGGCGGACGCGGAGGTCTCCCTCACCATCCACGACCTGCTGGGCCGGGAGGCGGCGAGGCTCGTCGGGGGGAGGCAGCGGGCCGGCTCCCACCGGATCCCCTGGGACCCGGGCGGACTCCCCTCAGGGATCTATTATTACAGGCTCTCGGCAGGAACCTTCCACGGCACCGGGAAGTTGTTATACCTGAAGTGAGCACCCGAGAGCCTCAACCCATGAAAACATGAACGAAATTATCGTTATTTTAACGTCGGCGGCGATCGGTCTGGCCATGGCCACGGGGGATTACGCTCCGGCGGCCGACATGCATCAATCGAAATCAGGAGAGAAGGACACGATGGAAACGGCAACCTTCGGCGCGGGATGTTTCTGGTGCGTTGAGGCGGTGTTCCAGGAGGTGGACGGGGTGGAGTCGGTGGTCTCGGGATATTCCGGCGGCGCCCGGCCCGACCCCACCTACGGCTCCGTCAGCACCGGTGCGACCGGACACGCGGAAGCCTGCCAGATCACCTACGACCCGAAAAAGGTCACCTACGCCGAGCTCCTGGAGATCTTCTGGAAAACGCATGACCCGACCACGAAGGACCGGCAGGGGGCCGACGTGGGGACGCAGTACCGTTCGGTGATCTTCACGCACAACGAAGAACAGAAAAAGCTCGCCGAGCACTACCGCGCCGAACTCGAGAAGGCGAAAATCTACGACGACCCGATCGTGACGGAGATCGTCCCGTTCAAGGCGTTCTACAAGGCCGAGGCATACCACCAGGACTACTACTCCTCCAACCCCGACCAGGGTTACTGCCGTCTCGTGATCCAGCCCAAAATCGAAAAATTCCGGAAAGTGTTCCGGGACAAACTGAAAAAGAAATAACCGGCACCCTAATTCACCAGTACCGACTACCCACCGAGGAACAACCAACCATGAAGAAGATCACCATGAACATCATCACGTCACTTTTCCTTCTCGCGGCCACGATCGTCACGGCACAGACGGCGGCGGCGCAATCGAAGGAGGGCGACAAGGCGAAGCCCGAGAAAAAATACGTCGTGCGGGTCCTGACGATCGAAAACGGGGACACGACCGTCAGCGACCACACCGTCGACGCCGGCGGCCCCGAGTTCACCTGGGTCGACGACGACGGGACCGAGCTGACGGCGGTCTTCGAGGCCGGGGACGAGGCGGAGAACGACGCCGACATGATGGAAGACATGACGATCGAGGTCCTGGGGAAGAAAAAATACAACGAGTTTATTCTGAAATCAGGCAAGGACGGGGAGAAGAAGCACGTGTTCATCAAAAGAACGGGCGGTCACGGTGACAGGGATTGCTGCGGCGGCGGCAGCTGCTGCATGATGGACGCCAAGGGGATGCACGGAAAAACGGGCGGGAAAATGCGCATGCATGGGGACATGGACAAAGAGGACATGATGCGCATGCACGGGAAGATGCAAAAAAAAATGTGGAAGGAGAAAAAAGACAGCGACGACGACGAACACGAGGAGGAGGATGACGACTCCGATGACGACGACGGTGATCAGCTCATCTGAACAACAGCCCCGGGCGGCGCGGAATCTTCCACGCGGTACCGGCCGGGACTGACGGTCTCCATCCGACACCCCCTTCGGGGCGGCCCGCGGACACGCCGCGGACCGCCCCTTTTTTGTGCGGGAACGTCCGGGTCGTCCGGCCGTGCCCACTCCTGTTGCTTTTGAACGGCCGTTTGACTACATACCCTCAACGTTTCCCGGTTCCGGGGAATGGGACATCCGCGATCCGAAATGGACAAACCTGCCACGGGGCCTTCCCCGATGACGGTCGTCCGCCGCCGGCGGGGCCGTATCCTCCTCCTCTGCTGTGCGATGTTCGTCCCGCGGAGTGTCCATCCATTATCCCCCGCCGCCGCCGGCGCTCCGGTTTCGATTTCCGTGCCCGTCGCCGCCGGCTGGAACCTCCTCTCCCTCCCCCTGCGCGTCACCGACGGTGCGACCGGAACGGTTTTCCCCTCGTCCATCTCCGGCGCGATCAGCTATGACGGGGGGTACGCCAACATCGACACGCTGCGGACCGGCCCGGGCTTCTGGCTGAAATTCGCCGCACCCGAAACCGTCGTGGTCACCGGCTCCGCGGTGGTTTTCGATTCGATCCGGCTCCGGCAGGGATGGAACCTCGTCGGGGGCGTCAGCACACCGGTCGCGGCGGCCTCCGTCCAAACCGCACCGCAGGGCCTGCTGACGTCGAAGTTTTTCCGGTACCTGCCCGGCGCGGGTTTCTCCCAGGTCGATACGCTGTGGCCGGGTTCCGGCTACTGGGTGAAGGCGGGCGCCGCGGGGCAGATACGGCTGATGTCCAGGGACGTCCCTTGTCCCGGGTCCCCCACGGTCGAGGCGGAGGGAAAGTCGTACGAGACCGTCCAGATCGGGAACCAGTGCTGGTTCAGGAGGAACCTCGACGTCGGGGAGAGGGTCAACGGCGTGTCCGACCAGCAGGACAACGGCGTGACCGAAAAATACTGCTTCAACGACGAAGCGGTGAACTGCACCTATTACGGCGGGCTCTACCAGTGGGGGGAGGCCATGCAATACGGATCCACGGGCGGCCCGCGGGGGATCTGCCCGGCGGGGTGGCACGTTCCCACCCGGGATGATTTCGCCGCGCTCATCGCAAGCGCGGAGGGCGACGGGAATGCGCTCAAGGCGCTGCGGCAGGGAATCGAAGGGGGTATCGGGACGAACACGAGCGGGTTCTCCGCCCTGCTGACGGGTTACCGGCACCTCGACGGTTCGTTCAGCATCCAGGGTTACATGGCGTACATGCGGACGTCGACGGACACCGCCGCGGGTACCGCGCTGTCGGTTTACTTTTTCGCACAGTACCCGGACGTCTATTTCCTGGAGAACGACAAAGAGTACGGGTTCGGCGTACGGTGTCTCAGGGACGGACCCCCGGAGGCGGACCGCAGCCGGCCGCGGCCGGCTTTTCGGGGCGGCCGGTATTGAGCGGCGTCCTCCCGCCTTTCCATTTTCCGCGATCTTTTCTATATTCATGACAACCCTTCATTTCCGTCCATTTCAAGGATCCCGTCCATGCCAGTCCGCACTCTCTCCCTGCTGGTGGCCGCCACGGCAATGGCCACTGTTTCCCTTTTCGCGCAGTCATCGTCCGGCTTCACCTACGACACGACACTCTACAACAAGATGGAGTGGCGCGAGATCGGCCCCTTCCGCGGAGGCCGCTCGGTGGGGGTGGCCGGCCATGCCGACCAGCCGAATACGTATTATTTCGGCGCGACGGGGGGCGGCGTCTGGAAAACGACAGACGGGGGGGAGACGTGGGTCTGTGTCTCCGACGGGTTTCTGAAGATCGGCGCGGTCGGCGCGATCGACGTCGCCCCGTCGGACCCGAACGTGGTCTACGCCGGCACGGGGGAGGGGTGCATCCGCGGAAACGTCCAGCCGGGGGAGGGGGTCTACAAGTCGACCGACGCCGGCGCCACCTGGACATTCTCCGGCCTGAAGGAAGCGCAGACGATCAGCAAGATCCGGACGGACCCGCGCGACGAGAACCGCGTGTTCGCCGCGGCGTTCGGGCACGTCTTCGGGCCGAACCGGGAACGCGGCGTCTACCGCTCGACCGACGGGGGGAAAAACTGGAAGAACGTGCTCTATAAAAACGAAAAGACGGGGGCGATCGACCTCGTCATCGACCCCGCGAACCCCCGCGTCATCTACGCCGCGCTCTGGGAGGCGTACCGCAACCCCTGGAGCATGTCGAGCGGCGGGGAGGGGAGCGGCCTCTGGAAATCCACCGACGGGGGGGAGACCTGGACCGACCTGAGCGCCAACGAGGGGATGCCGAAGGGCCCGCTCGGCAAGATCGGCGTCGCGGCCTCCGCCGCGAAGCCCGGCCGCGTCTGGGCGAGCGTCGAGGCGGAGGACGGCGGGCTCTTCATGTCGGACGACGGGGGGAAGACCTGGTCGAACGTCAACGACGACCGGAACATCCGCCAGCGCGCGTGGTACTACTCCCACGTCTACGCCGACCCGAAGGACCCCGACGGCGTCTACGTCCTCAACGTGAGTTTCTACAAATCCACGGACGCGGGAAAGTCGCTCGAACGCGTTTCGGTCAGGCACGGCGACAACCACGACCTCTGGATCGCCCCCAACGACCCGATGCGGATGATTTCGGGGAACGACGGCGGGGCGTCGGTGACCTTCAACGGCGGCGAACGCTGGAGCGACCTGGACTTCCCCACCGCCCAGTTCTACCACGTGGTCCTCGACAACGACTTTCCCTACAACGTCTACGGCGCACAGCAGGACAACAGCACCGTCCGGATCCCGAGCCGGACGTTCGGGTTCGGCATCGACGAATCCGACTGGTATCCCGTGGCGGGGGGGGAGAGCGGGTACATCGCCGTGAACCCGGAAAACTCCGACGTCACCTACGGCGGGAGCTACGGCGGATACCTGTCGCGGTACGACCGCAGCACCGGCGAAGAGCAGAACATCTCCCCGTGGCCCGACAACCCGATGGGGGCCGGCGCGGTGGACACGAAATACAGGTTCCAGTGGACCTACCCGATCATCGTCTCCCATTACGACCCGAAGGTGATCTACGCCACCGCCAACGTGGTGTTCAAAAGCACCGACGAGGGGATGAGCTGGTCTGTGGTCAGCCCGGACCTCACGCGGAACGACACCACGAAAATGGCCTCCTCCGGCGGGCCGATCACCAAGGACAACACCAGCGTCGAGTACTACGGCAC
>QJVY01000006.1 GCA_003235555.1 Ignavibacteria bacterium
CGGACTGGCACTGCTGGAGCTTGCCATTCTGTTCAGCAAGCATTTTTTCCAGATTCGCCAGTTCTTTCTGCTTGTCAGCGGTTGTTTTCTCCATGGAGGCAACCTCAGCTTTGAGATCGCTGAGCGCCTTCAGCTCCTCCGCGGAGGGGGCACTCGAACAACTTACGAGAACCAAAGCGACCGACAGAGCGAGGACGCCCGTCAGTGTTTTGATTAGTTTTGGCATGGAACTCTCCTGTTTGGTTGAGTTGTGTGATTCACACATTATCGTCATGTCATTCCTGCACAAATGCCCCCAATTATAACAAATTAAAATCACTTTGTCAAGATATTCGTTATTTTTGGTCATTTTTCGACGGTTCACCCCTCCGCCCTCCGTCAAAGGAGTCCCCGTTCCGCAAAACTTGTCGCGTCCCTCCCCGCGATGATCACGTGATCGTGAACGGGTATTCCGAGGATTTTACCCGCATCGGCGAGTTGGCGGGTGATCCTGAGGTCTTCCCCGCTCGGATCCGGATTTCCACTGGGGTGGTTGTGCACCAGGATCACGCCGGCCGCCGGTTCCAGGATGGCGGGGTGGAAGACCTCCCTGGGGTGAACGAGTGACGAATTCAGGATTCCGGTCGAAACCGTTACGTCCCTGAGAAGGTGATTGGCGCTGTCGAGGAGGAGTACGATGAAGATCTCGTGATTCAGGTGCCGCAACCGGGGTCCGTACAACCGTCCGACCTCTCCCGGAGAGTTGATCGTGCAACGACCTCCCTCGTTGGTGGAAGCGGCCCGACGGCCGATTTCGAATGCGGCCAGTAATCCCGCCGATTTTGCGGGACCCATCCCGCGGACCCCGGAGATCTCACGGACGTTTCTGCGGGTAAGCCTCTGTAACCCGCCGAACTGATGCATCAGTGAAAGAGCCAGGTCGAGGGCTGTCGTTCCGGGGATCCCGCTCCGGATGATGAGGGCGATGAGCTCTCCGTCGGAAAGTGATTCCACCCCCCTGTCGAGGACTTTTGCCCGGGGCCTCTCGGCGGGGTGCCACTCCGAAATCGTCAGGCGCGACGGGGCCTGTGCTGAACCGCGCGGTTCACCCCGCGTACCGCCGTGCTCACCGGGGACCGGCCTGGACACTCCCCAACCGCCTCGTCACGCCGTCGGAATACTGGAGAACGTGGAGGTATCCGTTCACCCGCGATCCACCGAAGACGATGTCACCGTGCAGTCCCCGGAACACCGGGATGCGCGCGAGCGCGGAGGCAAGATCGTTCCGCGTGCGAATCCTTTCCATGATTTGCTCCAGGAGGAGGTTCATGGTGTCGAACCCGTAGAGGGTAAATTTGGTCGGTGTCGTCCCCCGCGACCGCCGGAAATCCTCTGTCATCGCGCGGGTGGCGGAATCGGATTCATCGGTGAAAAAATCAGAGAGAAAAAGACAACCGCTGATGTATGACCGATTGTCCCTCAGACGGTCGGGATCATACCATTCGTTGTTCCCGATGACCTGCGCCCTGATGTTGAAGTACTTGAACTGGGGGGCGATGTAATCGAGTTGTCCGGGATCGCCCAGGGGGATATAGATTCCGTCGAGGGCCATGAGTGGCACGTCTGTCTCGTCCGCGGTCGTATCATAGATGGAAATCGGCAATCTCAGCGATTCCGCGACTGAATATCCGGTCGGTCCGAACAACCTCGTGACGCTCACATATTCACTTCCCGACGAATCTTCCAGGATCATGTTCGTGTCTCCACCCGCGAAGGCGATCTCCTGGAGGAACGAACCCTCAAGGATGTCCGCCTTCCGTACGAGCGTACTCTCTGCCATGATGGCCCGGCGTATTTTCAGAAACTGTTCCCTCAGGTCTTCGGCCGCGGCGGGAAACAGGACGGTGCTGTACACCGTCGCCCCGAGCCGTTCCGCCTCCTGACGGAAGGCCTCCGCGTGGGCGCGCCCGACCGGATCGTCTGATCCGAGGATGGCGAACGATGACATCCGGAGGTGTTCCACCGCGTACCTTGCCGCGGCCCTTCCCCTCGTCGAATAATCGGGGTTCGCCTGAAATATATAGGGTCCGTTTTCCGCCAGGTGGTCGGCCGTGGCCGTCGGGGAAATGATCGGAAGCCTGAGTGAATTCGCCCTCGCGGAGGCGGCGCTGAAGACGTCGCTGAACAGGGGCCCGACCACGGCACGGATCCAACCCATTCCGGCCATGCTCCGGATCACTTCAGAGGCAATGGCCGTGTCCCGGCCGCTGTCCCGTACTTCAAGCCTGAGCTGTTTCTCCGGTCTCGCGCCGGAGTTGTATTGTTCCAGTGCGTACCGGATGCCGTCGAGCAACTCCGACGCGAGTCTCCCCACCTCGGATCGCGGCTGGTCCCTCATGAGGGGCAGGAGAACACCGACGCCGATTTTTTCCCCCGATGCGATTTCGTCGCGGAGGGCGAGGATGTCCGTCCTCGACCGCGCCGCATCCGGATCGCTCAACAGGCCGTCCAGTATCGCCACCGCGAGGCTGTCCTCGTCCCGACGCGACAGGGCCCGCGCGAGGGAGACCGAGGCGATGGTATGCAGCCCGGACGGAAGGCGGACCCTGGCGAGTCGTTTGAGCTCCGAGAGCGGAAGACGTGAGGAAACGATTTCCGAAAACAGTTTCCTGCTGGAATCGACTGTCGGCGAGCCCGGATAGTCTGAAATCACACCGGTGAGGCGCGAGACCGCGATGTCATAGTGCCCCCTGCGGAACTCGCAGAGTGCGAGGACATACAGGGCGTCGTCGCAGTAGGTGGACGAGGGAAACCGATCCAGAAGGTCGGTCGCGCGGGTCGATGCGGCGACGATGTCCCCTGCACGGTAGGCCGCTTTCGCAGCCATGATGAGTGCGCCCGTACTGCGGGGTCCACGGACGTCCCCGTCGGCGATCTCTCCGAAGATCAGGGCGGCATCGGAGTATCGACCGGACCGGAACGCATCGAGCCCCGCCTGGAACTGAAGCTCGGAACCGTGTGTGTTTCCTTGCCGGGCGACGAGGGTATGGAGCGACAGCCCCGGCAGGCAGGTGAGGGCCGCGATGACCGTCATGAGCCTGACACACGCCATGAAGGACCCGATCGATGTGGTTCGTAACGACATGAAGTGAAAACGTAAGGAAAAATCCGTGGGGAAACAAGGGGAGAAACACCCATCCGTCAGCACGCGGGCGGTCCCGGGACGGGTGTGTTCTTTTGAAAAACTGGCGGCATTCACTATATTGCCTGCCCCGCCG
>QJVY01000189.1 GCA_003235555.1 Ignavibacteria bacterium
CAGGGCGGGCTGAACTGGCAGGGCGGGCTGAACTGGCAGGGCGCGGTGGATCCCGGCACGACGAACCTCTTCCCCGGACTCAACTGGCAGGGGAGCCAGTTCATACTCTTCCTGGTACCGCCGGGATGTGATGTTCCCGAGGGTATCATCAATGTCGAGGATCTCGCGACGCTCTATCCGTGCGTCATCACGCCGTGGAACCTGCCCGCGGGCGGGGAATACATCATGGACTCGACGTACGCGTTCTATAAAATTCCCAATCCGGCTCCCGGCGTCTGGACGCTCCGTCCTGAGGGGGTCAATCCCGATGAACTGCCACCCCCGGGCGGAGAGTTCGTCTCCATCAGGATTTTCTCCCAGGTGGATGTGGTCTTCGATGTCTTCTTCCCGAAGCAGACATTCAAACCCGGAGAAACAGTATCGTTCCACGGGCTCCTCGCCGACGGCGGCGCCCTTCTCGGGAGTGAGCACCTCTCCGGCGGTCAGCCCATCACCGACGCGCTGGTCACCGCGGTGGTAACCCCACCCGGATCGGGAACGCCCCAGACCGTGACGCTGACGCACTCGGGCAACGGCCAGTATGACGGGGTCTTCACCAACACCGGCGTACCCGGAACATACAACTTCAGCTTCACTGCCGTCGGCACGACACCGACACTCCCCGATTCCTTCAGGCGGTACGCCGAGCAGGCGGTCTACGTGGCTCCGCCGTACCTCAACGCGGTCATCTTCGCGCAGAACAGCGTGCTGATCGACGCGAACGCGAAGGTCCATTCGGGGCACATCTTCGTCAACAGGGACGCCGCGACGGGCGATCCGGGGGTCGAAGTGCATCTCGTGGGGGGTGCGAGCACACCGGCGGGATACAACGTCAAGGCCGACCGGATCCTGATCGATTCGACCGCGGTCCTCGGCGGCAACGCTTTCTTCAACGAATTGTCGAACTTCGGCACGGTGGGCGGCAGCGGGATCACGCCGCTCGAACTGCCTGTCGGTGAATTCCCGCTCTTCAAGTCGACTGATCCGGGGGTGACGAGCGCCTCGCAGGTTCGGCTCAACAACGGAGAGGTCGATTCGATTTCGCCGGGAGTCTACGGCCGCGTCACACTCCAGCCGGGGGCCCAGCTCTTCCTGGCCGCGGGCAGATACCATTTCCGCAACGTGCTCATGAAGAGCGGCGCGATGATCGGTATCCGCGGCACGGAGAGAACGGAAATCAGTGTCCTCGAAGATTTCGAGATGGACAACGATTCGTACTTCGGTCCTGCGGCGGGCAGCCTGCTTACCCCGTCCGACATCATCCTCTACGTCCAGGGTGGGGATGGTAGCGGCTACGCGGTGACGAACAGCCCGAAAGCCCAGACGTACGGCAACATCCTCGCGCCGAACGGGACGATCCTCCTCAACCAGTTCACCATCAACAAGGGTGCGTACTTCGGGAGGGACGTGATCATCGGCCACGACGCCGAGGTCTCACTCGGTTCGGCGTTCAACGCGGTGGACGCGAGAAACGTACCGGTTGGCGACGCGACTGAGGAGGGTGAAAAGACGACATCCGCGATCCCGGAGACGTACGCGCTCTCCCAGAACTACCCGAACCCCTTCAATCCGTCGACGGTGATCGGATACGCCCTGCCCGAGGCGGCGACGGTCAGTATCACGGTCTATAATGTCTTCGGCAAGGAGGTGGCCCGGCTGGTGAACGGCGGGAAACCCGCCGGCTACCACGAGGTGACGTGGAATGGCCGGAATTTCGACGGAAACCAGGTCAGCAGCGGCATCTACTTCTATCGCATCAGCGCCGGTGCTTTCACCGACGTCCGGAAGATGGTGCTGATGAAATAAGAGTCGCAACAATCGGTAAAATATCTTACCTTTCAGGCTGCCGCGGGTATTTCCCGCGGCGGCCTTTTTTTTCAATTTCCGGACTGCAATCGCTGTTCACTCCATGCTTCGCCTCTTCAATCCGGGCCTTCTGAAACGCCGCTTCCCGTACAGCGGCCGGTCCGGGTGTCATTCCCTCCGGGCCGTTCTCCTCCTCCTGGTTGTATTCAGCACCGCCGGACCCGCCCCGGCCCAGAAGGCCTCCCTCTTCGAGCACCTCGACGTGAAAAACGGCCTCTCCCAGGGCACGGTGCATACGATCCTGCAGGACAGCAGGGGATTCATGTGGTTCGGTACCGAGGACGGCCTGAACCGCTACGACGGCTACGACATCAGGGTCTTCAAGAGCATCGAGGACGACTCGGGGAGCCTGAGCGACAACTGGATCGATTTCATCGGTGAAGACACCGCGGGCGTGCTCTGGGTGGGGACACTGAACACGCCCGACATCCTCAACCGGTTCGACAGGATGAGCGAGACGTTCATCAGGGTTCCGCGGGACAGCGTGAAAACCATGTTCACCAGGGAAAACCACCTGTTCCCGGAATACACCGAACCATCCGGGGTACGGTGGTTCGGAGTCGGGTCGAAGGGCGGGGGACTCAGACGCTTCGATCCCCATACCGGCGACACGACGATCTACTCCCACGACCCCTCGGAGCCGAACTCGCTTGCGAACGACGAGGTCTACTCCGTCGTCGGCGACCGGCGGGGGACTCTCTGGATCGGGACACGGGGAGGGCTCGACCGCTTCGACGAGAAGACGGGAAAATTCACCCACTATAAAAACGACCCGGCCGATCCGAGGAGCATCAGCGACAGCTACGTTTGGCCGATACTGGAGGACCGGGACGGCATTCTCTGGATCGGGACGTACCAGGGGGGACTCAACCGTTTCGATCCCGTGTCGGAGACCTTCACGCGGATCAAACACGACGAATCGGACCCCCGGAGCCTGGCCGGCGACCGGCTGTTCGCACTCTACCAGGGGGAGTCGGGGATGATCTGGGTGGGGACGGGTGACCTCGGCGTGGACCGCTTCGATCCCGGACTCTCGAATTTCGAACATATCCTCCACGATCCGGACGACCCCGGCAGCCTTTCGAGCAACAACATCCTGTCGATGTACGTGGACCTGGGAGCCACCCTGTGGGTGGGCACGAGGGACGGCCTCAACAGGTGGGACAGGAAACGGGGCAGGTTCCGCGTGTACCGCCACGATCCGGGCAACCCGTCGAGCATCGCCGACAATCAGGTGCAGGTGATGCTTGAGGACAGGTCGGGAAATTTCTGGGTCGGCACTCCCGGGAACGGCCTCGACCGTTTCGAC
>QJVY01000076.1 GCA_003235555.1 Ignavibacteria bacterium
TCGCCGTCCCCCATCAGGCAGAAGACCCTGTTCGGCTTCTTGTCGAGCCGCAGCCCGATCGCGCACCCGACGGCGATCGAAAGCCCCTGCCCGAGGGCACCGGAGGCGACCTCGATCCCCGGGACGCCGTGCGTGTACTCCGGCGCGGGGTGGCCCTGCAGCCGGCCGTTGATCTGCCTCAGCGTCGAAAGTTCAGAGATCGGGAAAAACCCTCGCCGCGCAAGCGTCGCGTACCAGACCGGGCAGAGGTGCCCGGCCGAGAGGAAGAAATAGTCCCGCTCCGGCATCTTCGGCTTCTTCGGGTCGATGTTCAGGATATGGAAATAGAGGCTCGCGAAGATGTCCGACAGTCCCAGCGGTCCGCCGGAGTGGCCGGATTTCGAGATCATCAGCATTTTCATGAGATCGCGCCGGAGCTGGCGCGCCATCTCGGAAAGTTCGTGCAGATCGGGTTTCATGGTTGATTGGCCGGTGGAGTGATCTATTGATTGACTGGTGATTTGAACAACTGTTTGATGACGCCGTAGTGGCCGAACAAAATCAGGACGGCCATGCAGACTGACAGGATGACGATCTCCCGGGACGGCATGCCGGTGAGCGCATGGATGACGTCGCCCGGGACCACCGCGAGAATGACCGGCATGAGGACCGATGCCGCAAGATTTCCGGTATGGATGTCGCGCTTCACCGCGTAGGTCAGCGCGTATCCAAGCAACCAGGCCGCGGCGATCACCCACCCGAGGACGATGCTCACGCCGAGTGTCGTCGCCAGCCCCCTCCCCCCCTTGAAACCCAGCCACGGCGAGTAATTATGTCCGAGGGTCGCACCGATGCCGGCGACGCCCATGATCCAATAATCGGTGGCGAAGAAGTCGCCGCTGCCGAACAGCATCCATGCGAGAACGACCGCCACGATCGCCTTGAGCACGTCGATGACGAGGACGACGATCCCGAGGCCCCGCGAATTGGTGACCTCGTAGACGTTCATCGTGCCGACATTGCCCGTTCCCTCGTTCCGGATGTCCAGTTTCTTCCTCCATCTGATGAGGAGGTAGGTGGTGGGGACCGATCCCACGAAAAAGCCCAATATGAGGGAGAAAATGTAGCTCAGCAAGCGTCCTGCAGGGGGCAATGGCTCCGTTGTGAGCAAAAAAATACGGAAAATCCGAGAACTTTCCAACCGGGGACCGATCGTGCGCACGCCCTTGATCCTCCGGATCCGGTTGATATTCCGATGTTTTTTCTTAGAATAATAGGCCCTCCCCCGTTCAGGCGGGGGGACCGGTTCCAGGCTATCGGCATGGATTATTTCCAGGAGGACCCATCATGAAGTCCGTCGTTCTCACATTCTGCATATTTCTATTCTTTTCAACTTCTTTAACCCTCTTCGCACAGCCCGGATTCCAGGGGATCGGTGATCTCCCCGGCGGGGCCGTCCAGAGTTTTTCGAAAGACATTTCCGGTGACGGCACGGTCGTGACCGGCTGGAGCAGCGCGTCCACCAAGAACCTCGCATTCATGTGGACCGCGTCGGGAGGGATGATCACACTGAGCGATCCCTCGGTGGACACGGGAATCTACCTGAGCAACGACGGGGCGGCGATCTCGGCCGACGGATCCACCATTGTCGGGGGAGGAGCGGGGGGATCAACCGGAAATCAGCCCTTCTATTGGAATCTTCTCTCGGGGATCAAGGGCATCGGCAATTTCTCCGGCCTCCCGGACAATCCCTACCAGACCGGCAGGGCGACGGCCGTGTCCGGGGACGGGTCGAAGATGGCGGGGATCATTACCGTGGATTCGGATTTCGAGGGCGACAGCTTCAACCGGGCGATCGCGTTCTACGCCGCGATCCCCGGCCAGCCGGTGAGCCTGATGCCGGCCAACGATACCACGTCGATGAGCTGGATCTGGGACATGTCGGGCGACGGGAACGTCATGGTCGGTGGTTTCGCTACGATGAGCCAACCGGATATCTACGACACTATCCAGGCTTCGCGATGGGTGGGAACGGCCCGAACCGATCTCGGGAACCTGGCGGGCGGTCATCAGAACGTCGCGGAAGTGATCTCGACCAACGGGATGTACATCGCGGGGCTCTCCTCCGACGAGACGATGGCCAGGGTCTTCCGCTGGAGCCAGGCCGGCGGGATGGACAGCATCGGTGTCCTGCCGTATCTCGGCGAGGGCCCCTCGCTGGGGGGTATCACCGACGACGGAAAGGTGGTCGTCGGCTCCCAGGGCGTGCCCTTTATCTGGATCGAGGGGAGCGGGAGATTCGACCTGCAGACCTTCCTGGAAGACGAGGTCGGGCTGGATCTCTCGGGATGGACGCTCCTCGATGCGACCGGAATTTCCGACAGCGGTACGGTCGTCACCGGGACGGGCCTGAACCCGTCCGGCGAGTACGAGGGATGGGTCGCCCGCATCTCCTACGTGACTGTCACGCACCCCGACACCGGAGACTTCGTTCTCGCCGGCGGACAGGACACGATCCGGTGGAACCATCTGGGCGTGGACAGCATCGACATCTTCTTCTCCTCCGATTACGACACCCTCACGCGCACGGGCACCTTCGACACGCTGGCATGGAGGTACCCCGCCGACCCCCCGGCCTTCCCCTGGGACGTGCCGGACACGATACTCTCTAAGAAGTGCGTCATCGTCGCCAGGTCCTCGGCGGACACGGCAATCGCGGACACCACAGGGCTATTCAAGGTAAAACCGTACATCCTCACGCGCGACAGCGCGGACCAGTGGGAGCCGTTCCGCCCGGAGGATGACCGGTGGTCGTTCGGTAATAATGTCGGGGCGATGTGGCCGATGTCATGGTGGGTACAGTTCAACTACCAGGGCGGGATCAATCCCGACCTGGGACTGGTCTACCCCCAGGAGCCGGAAAAACCCTTCCATTCGGCGCTGCCCACGGAGAGCCCGGATTGGCCGCTATTCGCGCGGGAGTACGGGTTCTTCCAGGTGTATACGGTCTCCCTCGACGGACTCTACAAACCCTCGGCGATGGCCCGGTGGAAATCAACGAAACGGAAGTGGGGAGGAAGTTGTTCCGGGTTCGCCATTTCGAGCATCTGGGCGTTCGTGGATTCCGCGGGGTTCTTCGGAAAGTATTCCTCGGAAATCTCGCCGACCAACAGGCTCGTTACGGTCGCGCTCGACAATGATGTCCGGAAAATCATCAACGGC
>QJVY01000078.1 GCA_003235555.1 Ignavibacteria bacterium
GCGACAAGCGCGGGTGTTTACCGGATGGACCCGATGACGCTGGATTCCTCTTTCATGTTCCCGGGTTCGGGGCGCTACTCCGCGACGCTCACCGGATATCCGGTTGGAACGGAGGTCGCGTTCACCATCGGCGCCGGTGACAGCGCGGGCAACAGCTACCGGAGCCCCCCTGAAGCCGTCGCAGACCGGTGGGTGTTCACCGTCGGTTCGACCGCGGTCGGGGGTCCCCCGGACCTTCCCACCGCGTTCCGGCTCCTTCAGAATTATCCCAACCCCTTCAACGGGACGACGAGCATCACGTACGACCTCCCGGAGGACGGGCCGGTGAGCGTGAAGGTCTATAATGTTCTCGGGCAGCTTGTCGCCACGCTCTTCGACGGGTTCCAGTCTGCCGGGCCCGCCGGCTCGAGGTCCCCGTTGATGTTCGGGGCGGACGATGTGCCGGGGGGCGCATACTTCTGCCGCGTGGTGACGCCGCTGGGGTCGGACGTCATAAAAATGATGGTCCTCAAATGACGGTCGCCGAGATGTACTTCTCGTTGCTCGGCGGGGTCCTGCTCGCGGTGGTGCTCGCAGTCGTGGCGGCCCTCGCGGCGTTCCTGAGCTACCGCCGGACGGTGCCGCCACTTCCGGTGGGGCGCCGGGTCCTGCTGACGGCGCTGCGGACGGTGTCGCTGGTGGTGCTCGCGGTGCTCCTCGCCGAACCGGTGATCCGTTTCGTCGAGCGACAGACCGGGGAGCCGGTCATCGCGGTGCTGCTCGACGACACGCAGAGCATGAGGCTTTCGGGCCCGGACAGCCTCGGGGCCCTCGACGGCTTCCTTGAGCGTGCCGTTCCGGCCGTCCCCCGGGGGGCCGCGGTCCGTTTCTACCCCTTTGGCTCGACCCTCCGCGGCCACGTCCGTCCCGACGACGCCGGGCTGACCTACCCGGGGCAGTCCACGAACCTCTCGGGCGTCTTCAATGAAATCGCGAAACGGGCGAGGGACGAAAACATCCGTGCGGTGGTGCTGGCATCGGACGGCAACTACAATGAGGGACGGAACCCGTTGAACGAAATCGACGGGCTCGCACTGCCCGTATTCACCGTGGGCGTCGGCGACACAGTCCGCCGCAGGGATGTTCTGGTCGACCGCGTCTTCACCAACACCCTCGCCTACGCCGGCTCGAGTGTCCCTGTCGAAGCGTACATCCGCAGCTACGGGTACGATGACCGCCGTGTGGAGGTGACGCTCACGGAGGGGCGGGAAGTCGTGGGGAGGAACACCGTCGTCCTCTCGGCAGGAAAAACCGAATACCCGGTGCGCTTCTCCGTTCCCGCCGGCGCGGAAGGCATGCACAAGTATGTCGCGTCCGTCGGGGGACTTCCGGGGGAGCTGACGCGCGAGAACAACCGCCAGACCTTCTTCATCCGTGTCCTGAAAAGCAGGATCCGCGTCGTGCTGTTGGCCGGCGCCCCCTCCCCCGACGTCCCGGCCGTCCGCCAGGTGATTGCGGCGGACCCGCAGCTCGAGATTCGTTCATTTGTCCAGAAGTCCGCGGGTTCGTTCATCGGTGGCCCGCCGACCGGCGGCGTGATCGACAGCGCGGACTGTCTCGTCTTCGTGGATTTTCCCTCGGCCCTGACATCGGACAGGACTGTCGCGGATCTTGTGTCGGCGATGGAACGGGGGAGGAAACCGCTGTTCTACGTGCACGGCAAGGGGGTGGATACGCGGAAGCTCGCCGCCTTCGGGGCGCGAATCCCCTTTACCGTTTCCGGCCGGAACACCGGCGAGGACCTCGTTTTCCCGACGGTACCGGAGATGATGAAGCTCAACCCGCTCGTTTCCACCGAGAACGGCGACGTGACCCCGGAATCGTGGGAGCGGCTGCCGCCGATCTATAAACTGCGTTCCATCTTCACCGCAAGGCCAGGCTCACAGGTCCTGGCGTTCGCCAGGATCCGTACGGTGACGCTGGCCGAACCCCTCGTCCTGACGAGGAACGTCAGGGGGATGAAGTCCTTCGCCGTGACGGGGCACTCGGTTTTCCGGTGGAGGCTGATGGCCCAGGGGTCCGCCCCCACAGAAAGGTTCTTCCCGACGATGGTTTCCAACGCGGTGAGGTGGCTGACGACGCGTGAGAACGAAAAACCGGTAAAGGTGGACCCCCTGAAGGAGATCTTCACGACGGTCGACCCTGTCGGCTTCCGTGCCGAGGTCTACGACGAACAGCTGCGGCCGGTGGAGAACGCCGAGGTGAACGTGCAGTTCAACGGCCCCTCCGGTACGCGGACGGTCCGGCTCGAGCCGCTGGGCAGCGGCCGGTACGAGGGTTCATCGCCGGCGACGCCCGCGGGGGATTACACCTACAGCGCCGCCGCGAAGATCGGCGACCGTGATCTCGGGTCGGACAACGGCCGCTTCGCGGTCGGTCCCGTCAACGTGGAATACCTCGCCACAACCATGAACCGCCCCCTCCTCGAACAGCTCGCCGAGCAATCGGGCGGAAAATTCTACCCCGTGGACCGGTCGGACAGCCTCTGGACCGATATCGCCCTGAAAGCCGACCTCGTGCCCGTCGAAAAGGTGAGGCGGAGGGAGGTCGAACTGTGGAACTGGCCGCTTCTGGGAGCTCTCCTGGTGCTCCTGCTGGCGGTCGAATGGTTCATCAGGAAGCGCTGGGCGCTCCTCTGACGGATCTTCCCGCCGACTTTCTCCGGGGCCTCGCGGAGTGTTGCTTTTCCCCCCTCAAACGTGTATTTTGGTTTTCCGTAATTCCCTACGGTACGCCGCCCCCGAGACGGCCTTCAGACTTCACCAGCGGCACCCGGCCCTGTTTTTCTGGATCCGAACCTAACCACACAGGAGCACAGACCATGTCCACCCGACGCACCATCCGAACATTTTTATCCGCCCTGTTCCTTTTCCTGGCCTGGGCGTGGACGGCACCGCTTACGGCGCAGGTGGCGCCGGCGGTGGGAATCCGTCAGAACACCCCCGCCGTCCACGCGTTCACCAACGTACGGATCGTCATATCTCCCGGCAGGGTCATCGCGAAGGGGACGCTCGTCGTCCGCGACGGGATGATCGAAGCGGTCGGGGCGAATGTGAAGGTCCCGGCGGACGCCAGTGTCCGCGACATGACCGGAATGACCATCTACCCGGGTCTGATCGAGAGCTACACCGACGCGGACCTGCCGAAGAAATCGGGCGGGTCGGGCAGGGAATCCGGCGGTGGCGGCGGGCGCGGTTCCCGGGGCGATGAAGAGACCGGTGCGGCGGGCGGGGCGCGGTACTGGAACTCCAACGTCCGCTCGTCGGTGAGCGCGGCGGAGCTGTTCACACCCGACGAAAAGGAAAATGAGAAACTGAGGGCGATGGGATTCACCGTCGCGCAACTCGTCCCCCCCGACGGCATCCTTCGCGGCGCGACCGCCGTCGTGATGCTGGGGGAGGGAAACCCGGGAGAGTTGATTGTCAAAAAAGACGTCGCCCAGGCCGGGACCCTCGCACGCCAGCGCGGTTCCGGCGAGCCGTACCCGAACTCGCTGATGGGGTCGGTGGCGCTGGTCCGCCAGGCCCTGTTGGACGCCCGGTGGCACGCCGACGCCCAGTCTGCCTCCCGACAACACCCGGACGAGCCGAGGCCGGAATACGTCAGCGACCTCGCCGCGCTCGGGGACCTCATCGACGGGAAACAGCCCCTCCTGATGGACGCCGCGGACGAAAACGACCTCCTCCGCGTCGCCTCGATCGCGAAGGAATTTTCCCTCCGGCTCTGGGTGCGCGGTTCGGGGAGCGAATACGCCCGCCTGCAGGAGGTACGGGGTGCGAAGGTCCCGCTCATCCTGCCGGTCAATTTCCCCGAGACGCCGGCGGTCAGGACCTCCGAAGACGCCCTCGGTGTCAGCCTCGCGGCGCTCCGCTACTGGGACGAAGCACCGGAAAACCCCAAAAGGCTGAACGACGCCGGGGTGGAATTTTCCCTCACCACGGCACTGCTGAAAGACGTCGGGGATTTTTCGAAAAACGTCAGGACGGCGGTCGAACGGGGCCTCCCCGCAGACGCTGCCCTCGCGGCGCTGACGACCAGGCCTGCGAGGCTGCTCGGCATCGACAAAGATGTCGGCACTCTCGAGAGGGGCAAACTCGCGAACTTCGTGATCACCGACGGGGACCTCTTCGGGGAGAAAACCACCGTGCTGGAAACCTGGGTTTCCGGGAAGAAATATCCCGTGAAGCCGGCTCCCGATGTGGACCCCCGCGGGACGTGGGCCGCCGTGCTGACCGGGGCCCCCGTGGACAGCGTGATGATTTCGCTGAAGGGAAAGGCCGACGGCCCGAAGGTGACCGTCACCGTCCGCGAAAAGGAAGCGAAGACCGCTGAGGCCGAATTTTTAAACCTCGTGCTGTCGCTCTCGTTCTCGGGCGACTCGATCGTCTTCGACGGCGTCACGAGGATGAGCGGAAGCTACACCGGAGGAAAATTTTCGGGGACGGGCGAGCTGTCGGACGGATCGGCGTTCGGGTGGAACGCGGTCAGGACCGAACCGTTCGCCGGGGAAGAAGACAGTTCGAAGGCGAAGGCACCCCGGATGGCTTCATTTACGCCCGTCTATCCCCCCGGCGAGTTCGGGCGCGCCAGGCTTCCCGACCAGCCCGCGAGGCTGTTCGTCAAGAACGCCATGATCTGGACCTCGGGACCGGCGGGCAACATCGCAAACGGCGACATGCTCATCGAGAGGGGGAAGATCAAACAGGTCGGGACGGGCCTTACTGCTCCCCCGGACGCTGTCGTGATCGACGCCGCCGGAAAGCACGTCACCGCGGGCCTCATCGACTGCCACTCCCATTCAGCGGCCACGGGGGGGGTCAACGAGTCGGGACAGGCCATTACAGCCGAGGTGCGCATCGGTGACGTCATCGACCCCGACGACATCGGCATCTACCGTGAACTGGCGGGCGGGCTCACCGTCGCCAACGTCCTTCACGGTTCGGCAAACCCCATCGGCGGCCAGAACCAGGTCATCAAGCTCCGCTGGGGAGCGCCGGCGGAGGAGATGAAATTCAAGGGCGCGATCCCCGGGATCAAGTTCGCGCTCGGGGAAAACCCCAAGCAGAGCAACTGGGGGGACGACAACACGACGAGGTATCCCCAGACGCGAGGCGGCGTCGAACAGATCATCCGCGACGAGTTCACCGCGGCGCAGGACTACCGGAAACGCTGGACCGACTACCGGGCCGGGAAGTTCCACATCCCGCCCCGCCGCGACCTCCAGATGGACGCGCTCGTAGAGATCCTGGAGGGAAAACGGCTGGTCCATTCGCATTCCTACCGGCAGGACGAGATCCTGATGCTCATGAGGGTCGCCGAGGACTTCGGCTTCCGCGTCGCCACCTTCCAGCACATCCTGGAGGGGTACAAGGTCGCGGACATCATGGCGAAGCACGGGGCGGGCGGATCGACCTTCAGCGACTGGTGGGCCTACAAGTTCGAGGTCTACGACGCCATACCGTACAACGGAACGCTCATGGACAAGGCCGGCGTGGTCGTGTCGTTCAATTCCGACAGCGACGAACTCGCCCGCAGGCTGAACCTCGAGGCGGCGAAGGCCGTGAAATACGGCGGGACGCCCCCGGAGGAGGCGTTGAAATTCGTGACCCTCAACCCGGCGAAACAATTACGGATCGACAAGCGGGTGGGGTCGCTCGAGGCGGGGAAGGACGCGGATTTCGTGATCTGGAGCGGCAGCCCCCTCTCGAACATGACGATCTGCGAACAGACCTGGATCGACGGCCGCCGATATTTCGACAGGGAGGAAGACCGTGCGATGAACGCCGAAGTCGGACGCGAACGCTCCGTGCTGATTCAGAAGGCCCTCGAGGCCCCGAAGGGCAAGTCGGGGGAGAAAAAGGGGGGACGCGGTCGGGGGTACGACGACGACGAAAGTCGGTATTCATGCCAGGACGAGTTCAACGCGAAGGAGGGACGTTAACATGAAAAATTTCAGAATCCCGGTTGCTGCATTGACGACCGTGCTCTGGCTGGCGCTGGCCGGGGCCCTCACCGCGGGGGGGAATGAAATCCCCGCGAAGGCGCAGGACCACCCGATCGTGCTGACCGGGGGCACCATCCACCCGGTCTCCGGAGCCGATATCCCCGGGGGCATGATCCTCTTCGACAGGGGAAAGATCGTCTCGATGGGGACGAACCTCCAGCTCCCGCCCAACACCGAGCGGATCGACATCAGCGGAAAACATGTCTATCCGGGGATGATTCTCGCCACATCAACGATCGGTCTCATGGAGATCGGTGCCGTGCGAGCTACAAGGGACGTGGTGGAAACCGGCTCGGTGAACCCCAACGTCCGCGCCGAGGCGGCCGTGAACCCGGAGAGCGAGATCATCCCGGTGACGAGGGCAAACGGCATCACCGTGGCTGTCACGATGCCGGGGGGCGGTGTGGTCAGCGGGACGGCGGCGGCCGTCGAGCTCGACGGCTGGACCTGGGAGGAGATGACCCTGAAGGCGCCGGTCGGCCTCATCGTGAACTGGCCGCGCATGACCATCAACCGCGCCTGGTGGGAGAGGCGCACGGAGGAGGAACAGAAGAAGGCCCGTGAGAAGGCGCTCGAGGAACTCAAGAACACCTTCCGCGACGCCCGGGCGTACATGACTGCGAAGAAAGCGGAGGCGGCCGGGACGGGCCCCCATCACGACACCGACCTGAGGTGGGAGGCGATGATCCCGGTCCTCGAGGGGAAGATTCCCGTCCTGCTCGACGCCGGGGAGCTCCAGCAGATCGAGGCCGCGGTGGCCTGGGCCGACCGGGAAAAGGTCAGGCTGGTGATCACCGGCGGCTACGACGCGCCCCGGGCGGCGCAGCTGTTGAAGGACCACGGCGTGTCCGTCATCGCCGGCCCGGTCAACTCGACCCCGCGTCGCAGGTGGGAACCGTACGACGATCCCTACACCCTTCCGAAACGCCTGCACGACGCCGGTGTGTCATATTGCATCATGGGCGACGGGGGCTACGAAAACGAGCGGAACCTTCCGTACCAGGCGGCCCAGGCGGCGGCCTACGGTCTCCCCGCCGACGAGGCCCTGAAAGCCATCACGCTCTACCCCGCGAAAATCCTCGGTCTGGACGACCGAATCGGTTCGCTCGAGCCGGGGAAGGACGCGACGCTCATCGTGACGACGGGGAACCCCCTGGAGACGTTGACGAACGTCGAGATGGAATACATCCGGGGCAAATCGGTCCAGCTCACGAGCCGGCACACACACCTGTACGACAAATACCGGGAGAAATACAGACGCCAGGGGATTGAATGAGCGGGAGGATGACGACAGGGAGCCTGATACGCAGGCACAGGCTGGGGCACATCCCGGAGCTGCGCGTCGGACAGGAAATCGTCGGGGGCCGTTTTACGTCCGGCTGCTCGATGGCGAACTGCAACTCCGATTGCTGCAGCGGCGGCGTATTCGCCGACGTGGCGGAGAAACACCAGATCCTCCTCCACGCGGACCTCATCCGGTCCCACATGGATCCGGAGCAGGTGAAGGATCCCGCGTCATGGTTCGAGAAGGAAACCGTCGGGGATACGGACTACCCCTCCGGCAGGGCGGTGGGGACCGAGGTCCACGACGATCGCTGCGTCTTCCTGAACGGGGAGGGACACTGCGTCCTCCAGAAGGCCGCGGCCGCCTCGGGGATGGGAAGGTACGCCCTCAAGCCGTTTTTCTGCTGGCTCTACCCGGTGACGCTGGACGGGGGCGTCCTCACGCTCGATGACCCTGAATTCGTGGACCGGCCCTCCTGCTGCAAGCACGGATCGGAGGGGAACCTCACGGTGTTCGACGTGTGCCCTGAGGAGCTGAAACTGGTTCTGGGGGAGGAGGGTTTCGCGGAACTGCGCGACGGGATCGGCGCGCCCGGCGAATGACCGGGGGTCGATCCGGCCGAAACGTCGCGGCCTCTATCGGCTGACGACGATGATGGTGTTGACGATGCCCAGGAAGAGGTACAGCGTGATCGATGAAGTCACCAACCACCAGAACGCGTTGGACAGCCTTTCCCCGATTGTGATATTGAGCATTTCACTCTCCTTCCTGCCTGAATTGTGGGATCAGTCCGGGGCTACACCCCCGTTAGTAAAAAGATACCCCCGTCAATGACAAATTGCAAGAGGCTCCGGGAGGATATGCGAATTTCGGTGAAATGGGGGGGAAAACCGGAGAGATAAGCGCGTAAATCAGGACCCGCGACACCGGAAACGCGCCGGCGCGGTTACTTGGTTTCGGATTTCGCGACGACGTTACGGATGGCCTGGTGGATTTCGTGCATGTCGACGCGTCCCTTCCGGAGGTACGCGATATCATTCATCTTCAGCTCGGTGATGTCCTTCACGTCCAGGTCCCGCCCCGTGATGACGACGATCGGGATCGACTTGTGCTTGGCGTGGCTCTTGACCTCCTTGATCAGGTCGAAACCGCTCAGGCGGTTGAGAGCGAGATCCATGATGATGGCCGAGGGCTTTTCCTTATCGACCCACTTCATGAAATTTTCCTCGAGTGGAAAGAGGACGCCGTTGAAACCCTCGTCCTCGACGACGAATTTCATCAGTTCCGAGAAACCGGGGCTGTCTTCAACAATAAGCACGGTTTTTTTCTTCATGAGCGGTAAAGATCAGGAATTGGTAAAAAAAACGGAGATGGTACGAATTTCGTCCCGAAAGGCTCACCTAACATAGAGAGATTTGTCGAAAAAGTCAACCGAAAAGGGGCTACGGGGGGGATCGAAAACGGTCCATGCATGACGTATCGGGCGTTTTGACATTCATCCCGGAAATTCGTACCTTGAATCCGCTCTATTCCCATTTCATATCAATTCGGGGTTAAATCATCATGTTTGCGGTAGTTGAAGTTGCCGGACAGCAGCTGAAGGTCAGCCCGGCTGAGCAGATATACGTTCCAAAGCTCCCGTCGGGTGTTGGAGACACGGTGAAATTCGACAAGGTCATCCTGATGTCGGACGACAAAAAGGTGTCCATAGGAGCCCCGTATGTGAAAAACGCCTCCGTGACGGCGAAAATCCTCCAGCACGTGAAAGACGACACGGTGATCGTCTTCAAGAAGAAGAAACGGAAAGGGTATCGCGTACGCCGCGGTCACCGGCAGCAGTACACGCAGGTGGAAATCACAAAAATCGGATAGATCCCCGGGACGGCCGGGATATCGTCCGGCCCGTCGGGGGAGCATCTCCCGGTCATCATCTAAGGAGCATCAGGCATGGCACATAAAAAAGGCGGCGGCAGTTCGAGGAACGGCCGCGACAGCAATTCCCAGCGCCTCGGCGTGAAGCGCTTCGGCGGGGAGAAGGTCACCGCCGGAAGTATCATCGTCAGGCAGCGCGGCACGAGTTTCGCCCCCGGGACAAACGTAGGCCTCGGCAGCGACGACACGTTGTTCGCCCTCGCCGACGGTATCGTGCAATTTAAGAAGTTCAGCAAGGCGAAAAAAGTCGTCAGCGTCATCACCCCGTAACCGATCCGCCACCTTCGTTCTTGAAACCGTGATCCGCCGGCATGCGCGCCGGCGGCGTCACACCCCGGCCGGGAGCGCCAGGTTCCGCGGCCCGGACCCGGGAAATCGTTTACAAACCCGGTCCCCCTTTTCCTCTAAATTGAGCCAGGAGATTACCCCATGAAAATCACAGTTGTCGGAGCAGGTCACGTCGGAGCGACGGCCGCGCAGCGGATCGTCGACAGGGAACTCGCCACAGAAGTCGTCCTCATCGATATCGTCGATGGCCTCCCCCAGGGGAAGGGCCTCGACATGTTCGAATCCTCACCCATCACGGGGACGGACGCGCGGGCTGTTGGAACGAACGACTACGCCATGACCGCCGGGTCTGACATCGTCGTGATCACGGCGGGAATCGCCCGGAAACCGGGCATGACGCGGGAACAGCTGCAGGAGACGAACGCGGGAATCGTCAAGGACGTCACATCCCGGATAGCGCCGAAATCCCCGAACGCCATCCTCATCGTGGTTTCCAACCCCCTCGACGTGATGACCTACGTCGCGTTCAAAACAAGCGGGTTCGACAGGAGCCGGGTCGTGGGCATGGCCGGCATACTCGACACCGCCCGCTACAGGAGCTTCATCGCCGAAGCGCTCAACGTCTCGGTCGAAGACATCCAGGCCCTCGTGCTCGGCGGACACGGCGACTCCATGGTACCCCTGGTCCGGTACACGACGATCGCCGGCGTGCCTCTCGCGGAATTCATGGACAAGGCCGCGATCGACAAGATCGTGCAGCGCACGAGGGACGGCGGCATCGAAATCGTCAACTATCTCAAGACCGGAAGCGCCTACTACGC
>QJVY01000180.1 GCA_003235555.1 Ignavibacteria bacterium
CCTTCCGCGTTCGAGATCTGCCATTTCCCGCTTCCCTCGGGAAAATTCCTGACGAAGATCTGATAGACTCCCGTCTCGTTCGATCCGTACGCGATCCACTTTCCGTTCGGGGAAACGCTCGAAACGAATTCGTCGTTGCGGGTGTCAAGAAAGTTGATGACCTCTTTGGGGTTGTCCACCGGGAGGTATCCGATGTCGGAGGAATTCCGCTGGGTCGACAGATCGAGGATCAGGTACCTGCCGTCCCGGGTCCAGCCATCCATGTAGAAGCGGTGCTTGACGCGAAAAAAGATTTCCTCCTCTCCGCTTCCGTCCGATCGCATCATCGCCACCGATTCCTCCCCCCGCGTTTTGTACGAGAAATAAGCGAGCCGTTTCCCGTCCGGAGACCACACGGGGGTGCGGTTGACGCCGCCGAAGGTCAGTCTGCTGAGGTTGTTCCGCGCGATGTCGTAGACCCAGATGTCGAAATCCCTCCCGAGGCCGATGGTGACGGCGATTTTTGATCCGTCGGGCGAGACTTTCGGTTCGGTGTAGGTCTGGGGGGGCACGTTGAAAATTTCCGACTTTCCGCCCAGATCGTACTTCACCAGTTTCCTGATGTTGATCTCCGCCTGGCCGGGGATGTACGCCAGGGTGCCGCCATCGGAAACGGCGTAGTTCATCGCGCCCGATGTAGGGTCACCGGCGAGGTTCTGGACCATCGGAACCGGCGGACCGGTGACCTCGACGCGGTCGGCGTCGAAGGGGACGGCGTAGAGCACACCGGACCTCGAATAGAGCAGGTGTCCGGAACGGAGGTACCTTGCGGAACTCGCCCCCCTGATCACGGTCTTCCGTTCCCCGGTTTCAATGTTCACCGCGTCGATGTTCGCATCCTCGTAAAAGTCCGGGCTCTGGACGACGCCCACCGTGAAGAGCACCCATGTGTTGTCCGGAAGGAGTTCCGGCCACCTGTGTGTCCTCTCGTCCGTCGTCGTGTCAACGATCGTGACCGGGGTGGTAGCCCCGCCCATCTCGGAAACGATCATGATCCCGGTCCCGGTGGTGGGCGTATATACTATTTTGCCATTGGAACCCCAGGAAGCGCCGCGGAAGTCCCCGATCTCCGCGAGCGGGAACGGAGCGCCTCCCTCCAGCTGCACCTTCTGCATTTTTCCGTCCGCGGCAAACCCGATCCACTTCCCGTCCGGTGAAAAGAAAGGGTTCGTACCCCGCTCCGTCCCGTCGACGGCGACGGGATCGATCTTGTCCAGACGGCGGACATAGAGGCCGTTCACGGTCCGGTAGACGATCGTCGAGCCGTCCCGGGAGATGTCCATGCTCCTCTGGATATTGACATTGAGTGCCTCCCCCCGGGGAAGCGTCACCTGCAGTCGCACAGGTCCCGGCGCCGGCGCCGTCCCCGTCTTGTAGAGATAGAGTGTTCCCGCCGCCACGAGGGTCATGACAACGGCGGCCATCCAACCGGCCCTCCCCACCCACCCGGCACGTCCATCCTGCTCCCCCGTAACGGCCATGTGTCCGGAGGGAGCGGTCCTGCCGGCGATCGTCGTCCCCGATGCCCCCGTCCCGGGGTAGGGCATGGCGGACCTGCTGACGCTCCGCGACAGATCCGACGAAGACGATTTCATCGCGGCCTTCACCGCCCGCAGGTCCACCGGTAACTCCTGGATGTTCTGGTACCGTTCGGACGGTTCCTTCGCCAGGCACTTGTTGACGATCCGCTCGAGCTCCATCGGCATGCCGGAGCGCACGGCCGTGAGGGGGTCAGGGTTGTTGTTGAGGATGTTATAGATGATCGCCTGTTCGAACTCGCCGGCGAACGGAGACCGCCCGGTGAGCATCTCGTAGAGCACGACGCCGAACGACCAGATGTCGGTCCGGTGGTCGACGCTCTCGCCGCGGGCCTGTTCGGGGGACATGTATGACACCGTGCCGAGCGTCGTCCCCTGTTTCGTCAGGAGCGAGGCGCCCTTCAGTTTGGCCAGCCCGAAGTCCATGATCTTGACGTGGTCCTTCTCTGTGACCATGACGTTGGCGTTCTTCATGTCCCGGTGCACGACGCCCTTCTCGTGCGCGGCGTGGAGACCCTCGGCGATCTGCGCGGCAATGTCGAGCGCACGGCCGGTTTTCAGCGGACCTTCGGCCAGGAGGTCCTTGAGGCTTTTGCCCTTCACGTACTCCATCGCGATGAAGGGATGCTCGTCACCGTCGTCGATCTCGAAGACCGTGGCGATGTTCGGGTGGTTCAGTGCGGCGGCGGCCTGCGCCTCCCGGGCGAAGCGTTCCTTCTCGGTGGCGTCCGAGACGGCGTGCGGCGGTAGGAATTTCAGGGCGACCGTGCGCTTGAGCTTCAGGTCCTCGGCACGGTAGACCACGCCCATGCCCCCCCGGCCGAGCTCTTCAATTATGGTGTAGTGCGAAACTGTCTTGCCGATCACGAGAGCTCCACCAGGAAATCTCCGTCCTTCATGATCTGCAGTTCGTCGAACCAGACCGAGGGAAATTTTACGAGCCCGTCCAGGTGGCTCGCCACCGTCACGCTCCCGCCCATCGACTTGTTGTCGCCGAACGCGATGTGGATCGTGCCCATGACCTTCTCGTCCTCGAGGATTCGCCCGGAGAGGATCGCCCGGTCGTTCGTCCCGATCCCGAACTCCGCGACGTTCCGTCCGTCGCGGCCGTGGGGCCGCAGGAGCGTGTTCAGCTTCGTGGCTTCTTCGCCCCCCGAGATGTCGCTCGCGTAACCGTCGCGAACCTCGATCCTGATCGGCGTGGAGACCATCCCCACGCCGGCCATCGACCCGTCCACGACCATGATGCCGTTCGATTTCCCCTCGAGCGGTGCGAGGTACGCCTCGCCCGTCGGGAGGTTCCCCCACTGACCCGCCTCCCGGAAAAGACCGGTGCTCGCGTGGGCCTTGCGTCCCTTCATCGGGAGGGTGATGTCCGTCCCGGCCGGTGAGGTGACCCTGACGACGGCGGTCTTTTCCAGCATGGAGCAGAGTTTCTTCGTTCGCGCGGCGATCAGGTTATAGTCGGCGTTCATGCACCTGACCATGATCTCCGAAGTGACCCCGGGCAGCGTCGCGATGCGGACGCCGCGCTCGCTCGCCGATCTCCTGGCGTTGGTGTGCGTCAGGGATTTCGACGT
>QJVY01000049.1 GCA_003235555.1 Ignavibacteria bacterium
GGCCGGTGCCGTGGGAATGGTGCCGCTCGACATACCGCCCGCCTGCGCCATGCCCTGCGCCGGCATCGAAGCCAGCGAAGACCTCGACACTCTCGACGACTGCTTCTGCAGCCGCCGCAGCTCGATCACCATCTCGTTGATCGACTGGTAGCGGTCGTTCGGGTCCTTCTCGATCGCCCGGTGGATGAGGTTCACCAGCACCGGCGGAAGGTCTTCGCGGTGTTTCTGGATCGGGTCGGGTTCGTCGTTGAGGATCGAGTACATCAGCGCCGCCTCGTGTTCGCTCCTGAACGGGAGCCGGCCGGTGATCATCTCGTACAGCAGGACCCCGTAGGAAAAAATGTCGCTGCGGGCGTCCACGTCTCCCCCCTGGATCTGTACGGGGGCCATGTAGGCGAGCGTCCCGACGGTGGAGGTGGCCTTCGTCAATTTCAGGCTGCCTTTTAATTTCGCCAGGCCGAAATCCATGACCTTCACCTGGTCACGCGAATTGATCATGATGTTGTCGGCCTTGATGTCGCGGTGGACGATCCCCTTCTGGTGCGCCTCGTGGAGGGCGTCGCCGATCTGCAGGCCGTACCGGACCGCGTCGTTGAGCGCGCCGATCGGAAGTTTCTGCCGGAGGGTCATCCCCTCCACGTACTCCATCTCGATGAACCGCTGGCCCTTCTCCGCGTCGATGCCGTAAATGGTGCAGACGTTCGGATGGTTGAGCGCCGATGCGGCCTTGGCCTCCTGGAGGAAGCGTGCCTCTTCGGCCTCGTCGGGGGTGACGTGGTGCGGCATGAACTTGAGCGCCACGGTGCGGTCGAGGTTGGTGTCCACGGCCTTATACACCACGCCCATCCCCCCCTCGCCGAGTTTCTCGAGGATTTTATAATGCGATATGGTCTGTCCGATCATAATGTGATAGTCAGGTATAAAGATGGATTTACCGAATCGTCCGGGAGGCCGGAGCTCTTACCGCGCCGCGACGAGTTTCGCGAACCGCGGGTTGTTCCTCAGCGGTTTGAATTGGGGAATCGCCCTGAGGTATTGCCTCGAAAATTCCGAGGGTATCGACAGGAGTCTTTCCAGCTGTTCGGCGGCGAGGTCGTACTCCCCGGTCATCGTGTAGATGACTGCCATTTCATAGATGCGGTACGTCCCGCGCCACGCCTCCTTCGACACCGGGAGAAGCTCCAGGCCTCGTTTGCCGTTGCGTATCGCCTCTTCTTTGTGGCCGAGACCGGCCTCCACGATCCCGAGGGCCGAGTAGAACCGGGAATCGTCCGCCCGCTCTGTTATCCTGGCCCCGAGGAGGCTCTTCGCGGAATCAAAATATATCGCGGCGTTACCTTTGTCTCCCGCGAGATAATATATTTCTGCGATCACCTGTTGTTTGGGCCTGTAGAAAAACTGGTTGCTTCTCGCCGGATTCGTCATCCCCTTCGCGAGCTCGAGCGCCTCGGGATAGTGTTCGTCCATGATCTCGACTTGCAACATATCGGTCCCGGAGGGCATCGTTGGTTTCCCCGCGAGCACCGGCGCCGCGTCTTTCATGGCCTCCCGGGCACGGACGGTGTTCCCGTCGTGAACAATGGTGAGAGTCAAGAGGTATTCCCAGTTCTGGCTCAATTCCGGGCTCAGGGAGATCGCCTTCCTGACCCACTTCTCGGCCTCCGGGTAGTCGCGCATCAGGCCGAAGGTCTGTGCCGTATTATATGCGTCCTCCTGCGAACGCGGGTCCAGCTCGCAGGCCTTCACCATGCTGGCGGCGGCCTGTTCCATCCTCCCCTGTCTTCTGTACACCGCGCCGATGGCGAGATGGACCTCGGCGGAACTCGGGCGGGCCTTTGCGAAAATGTTGAATTCGCGGAGGGCGTTCTCGTAGTCGAGCCGTCCCCAGTAGTAATAGTATCCCAGCGCGAAGTGGCCCTCGGGAAGGTCAGGATCGATCTGCAGGACGCGGTCGGCCGCTTTTTTTCCCTTCGCCAGCCGCTCCTCCGAGTGGTCGTAAAAAAACCAGTAATACCTGAAATGCATTTCGGCGAGCCGCGCGTAGGCGAGGGCGAAGTCGGGGTCAAGTTCGATCGCTTTCGTGAACATGTCGGTGGCAATTTTCAGATCCGCTTCCTGGTAACTCCTGTGCCGGTATTCCGTTCCGCGGAGGTAATAGTCGTAGGCCTCGGAATTCGTGGTGCCCACGGCGTTGACCGAAGCCCGCTCGGTCCCCAGCAGGGCGACCCCCATCGCGGACGCCGCCTGCGATGCGATGTCCGACTGCATCTTGAAGACGTCGGACATGACCGCGTCGTACGACTGCGACCAGATCTGCGTGCCGTCGCTGACTTTAATCAGCGCCGGGCTCACCCGTACCTGTTGTGCGCCCCCATCGCCGGCCCCCCACCGGATCGTCCCCTGCAGGACGTACCCGACACCCAGCTCCGCGCCGATCTCCTTCATGGATTTCGTGGTCTTCTTGTACTGCACCGCGCTCGTGCGGGCGATGACCCCGAGGCCCGAGACCCCCGAAAGTTTTCCGGTGATTTCCTCGGTGATGCCGTCGGCGAAATAGTCCTGGTCCGGGGACCCGAGGTTTTCAAAAGGAATGACGACGAGCATTTTCCGATCCGTGGCCCCGGGCGGTTCTTCATTCGGGGACTGCTCTTTCATCAGGAATACGGCGATCGCGACGACGGCCACCGTGAGCACCGCCGCGATCCCGATCAGGAGACCGCGTTTTTTCCCCGGGGAGTTCCCCGCTGACGGAGATTCCTGGATGCCCGATCCGGGCCGGGTCCCGGCAGACGATCCGGCAGCCATGGATCCGGATCGCACCGCGGACACCGCTGCCGTGCCCGACATTCCCGGCGTCTGCATCTCCATCGACGGCCGGATAACTTTCGTTGACTGTTTACGGATCCGGCGCAGTTCGCTGACAAGGTCGTCGGCGTGCTGGTAGCGGTCGGCGGGGTCCTTTTCGAGGGCGCGAGAGATGACCGCCGCGAGCGCCTGCGGGACGTCCTGCCGGTATTTTTCGACAGGGTCCGGCTCCTCATTGAGGACCGAATACATGATCGCCGCCTCGTGCTCCCCCCTGAAGGGAATCGCGCCGGTGAGCATCTCGAAGAGCACCACGCCCATCGAAAAAATGTCCGAGCGCGAATCCACCTC
>QJVY01000097.1 GCA_003235555.1 Ignavibacteria bacterium
CACGTACTTCGTCCGGAGGCGTTTTTCGATCCTGTCGCGGTCGACCTCGATCGCGAGGCAGGCGGCGCCGTTCATTGTGGCCGCCAGCGGCTGCGCACCGCCCATGCCTCCGAGGCCCGCGGTGACCAGCAGCCTGCCGGCGAGGGTGCCGCCGAAATATTTCTCCGCCACGGCGGCAAAGGTTTCGTACGTTCCCTGGAGGATGCCCTGCGTGCCGATGTAGATCCAGCTTCCGGCGGTCATCTGTCCGTACATCGTCAGGCCGAGCCCCTCGAGCCTCCGGAATTCGTCCCAGGTAGCCCAGTGGGGGACAATCATAGCGTTCGAAATCAGGACCCTGGGTGCTTCGGTGTGGGTCCGGAAGACCCCCACAGGTTTCCCCGACTGGACGAGGAGCGTTTCGTCGTCGCCGAGTGTCCGCAGCGTGGCCACGATCGCCTCGTAGCATCCGGGGTTCCTCGCCGCCTTGCCGGTCCCGCCGTAGACGATCAGTTCACCCGGCTTCTCGGCGACCGCGGGATCCAGATTGTTCATCAGCATCCTGAGCGCCGCCTCCTGGATCCATCCCCGGCAGCTCAGCTCCGTTCCGCGGGGGGCGGAGACGCCCGTCATGTTCGTCTTCACGTCAGGGCTCCCTTCTCATTCATCATGTTTCCCGGAGGCGGCCATCTCCACCGACCGGATGCTCGGCATCAGCAGCACGCTGTTGAGAAAAACCCTGTTGAGCGAGTCCCAGAACAACCGGAAGTTCGGGTCGTCCGCGAACAGGACGACGTTGCCCGAACCGATTTTCTCGTGGACGAGGAAGGGTGTTCCCGCCAGCTTCTCCTCGTTTTCGGGCGACATCAACCCGCTGAGCCTGGGGGACTTTCGGTAGATCCCGACATTGTATCCCGACGCCGAGAGTTCGAGCACGGTGTTCGACGACCGGAACACGGCGATGGTGGTGTCATAGCCGAAACCGAGGGGGTGGGAATTGTCCAGCTTCACGCTCACGATCGTGCCCGGAACTTCCTCCCTCCGGCGCTTCTGTTCGCGTTGCTCGACCGTCAGGAGTTTTTCGAGTTCCTCCTCGTCCGGTTTTTCGTCGCCGTCCCCTGCGCCCTTTTCCTTCTTCCCCTCGTCTTTCTTTTTCTTCGTCTTCAGTTTCACGCCGGTCAATCCCGACCGGTTTTCCGTCGCGTAGACGGCCCCCCCTTCGATTCCCACGAAGGTCCCGCCCGAGGAGACCCAGGTCCTCAGCCTGGCGGTGAAGTTGGAATCGAGGGCGGAGGAATATCCGCGCCCGCCGGAGTTGTCGTCCGGAAAGACGATCGCCGTGTAACCGCTGAGGTCCGACCGTGTGAGGCGTCCCGCCGTCACCGGCACGAAGTCTATCCCGTAATCGGTGTCGAACATCGACCAGATCGAACCGAACGCCGTGGTCCCCACCGGATCGCCCGTCAGGACCGCGATCTTCGGCCGCTTCAGGAGAACGGCGCGGTTCGAGCCGAGGTTCATCCCCTCCTCTGTGAACCCGCTCTGCGCGCCCGCGATCTCCAGGTGGAATTCGCGCGCGACCGACGTCATGATGGAATCGATCCCGGGGGGATTCGGCTTCACGGGGATGATGATCGAGCCCCGGCCGTACGTGCGTCCGTCGAGGATGAATCCCTTCATCGCGACGTGCGCCTTGACGTCGGCACGGAGGAGCCGGACGAGGGCGCGGATCGAATTGTTGGAGGTCCAGGGCATCACGTAGGCGTACCGGGCGCCGGCGCCCGCCAGGTTTCCGGCGGGAAGTGTCGCGGCGCGGATGGGAGTGGCCCGTGCGTCCGGCACCGTCGGGGACCACCAGGTTTCGACTCCGAAGGCGACCGGGAGGCACCACGCCGAGATGTCGTAAAACGATGTATCGGTGACGACCGGCTCGAGTTCGAGCAGGGCCATCGCGAGACGCTTCGCGGGCTGGTCCAGCCTGATGATGTACGATCCCGCGGGGAACGATTCCGGCCTGCGGGCTAGGGGGAAGTAGGTCTTCGCGTTATCCGCGGAGAAGCCCGCCTCCGCTCGCAACACGTCCATCCCCTGGGCGATCAGCAGGTCGATCATCTTCGCCGTCCGCGCGGTGTCGCTTCCGGGGGGGACAATGAAAGCGCGGACCGGGCCGGTCGCTCCCTCCGCGATCGCGTCGGTAAAAAATTTCCTGAAGTCCCTCAGGAGTCCCGGCAGGTTGGCGACGGTTGTGCGGAGCGTGGCGAGGGAGGCTGCGGTGTGGTGGTCCAGCCTCTCCCCGAGCGTGAGGATCGCCTCGTCGCGTCGGCGCACCCGCACGCCGGTCTGCCCGGCCTGCTCGTAGGTCATCCCGATCGCGCCGTGCAGTGACGGCCAGGAATCGCCGTAGCCTGGATAGAAGAGGTCGAACGATTCGCCGCTGTAATATGTCCACCCCTCACGGTCGAACGCCTCCGCGTTTCCCCGGCCGTAAATCTCCCCCCATTTGATCGTCGAAGGGGGGAAATTCTTGTTGATGGGTGTGAAGGCGGGGAAGAAAAAATACGAGCTGTTGTGCCCCATCTCGTGGAAGTCCACGTGGACGTGCGGCATCCACTCCCGGTACGCCTTCACCCGCGCGCGGCTTTCGGTCTGGGTGAGCCACGCCCAGTCCCTGTTCAGGTCGAAGAAGTAATGGTTCGTCCGTCCGGAGGGCCAGCCCTCGTTGTGCTCTACCGCGGCCGGATCCTCGTTCGGCGAGGATCCCGCGTGCGTGATCTGGTAATTGACGTATCGTTCGTGCCCGTCGGGGTTGAGGAGGGGGTCGACCACCACCACGAGCCTGCGAAGCATCCCCTCCGTTTCCGCATCGCGGGACGACAGGAGCGTGTACAGAACGTTCATTGCCGCCTCCGGGCTCGAGGCTTCGTTCCCGTGGACTCCGTAGGACAGCCAGACGATGCCCGGAAGGTTCTTCATGATGGAGTCGGCCCCGGCTCCGGTCGTGGAGCGCGGGTCGGCCAGGCGCCGGTTGTCGGCGCGGATCTCCCCGAGCCGGGCGATGTTCTCCGGTGAGCTCACGACCGCGAGCAGCAGCGGCCGGCCTTCGTAGGTGGCGCCGTACCTGATGACCTTCATCCGGTCGGGGGCCGATCCCGCCAGGGCGTCGAGGTAGGACGCGACGCCCGATCCCGGCGTGAACCGGTCGCCCAGGGAGTAACCGAGGACATCCTTCGGTGTCGGAACGTGCTGGCGGCAGAACGCTCCCGATGCGGCGGAAACGATCATCGTCATCAGGATGAGGGCGCTCAGGGGGAGGGGGTTGCGGGTCATGTCGGTATCGGTATCGATGATGGGATGGTCAAACGCAGGGCCTAGCCCAGTTTGTAGCCGATGTTTCTGAGGAATTTCTTCCGCGTCCGGACGTCGTCCGCGTTTTCTACACCCTCCGGCGCCGATCCGTCGACGATCCCCATGATCCCCCTCCCTCCAGGAGTCTCGGCGACAATGACCTCCGTGGGGTTGGCCGTGGCGCAGTAAATCGAGCAGACCTCCGGCACGTTTTTGACCGCGTTCAGGATGTTGACCGGGAAGCCGTCCTCCATGAAAATCAGAAATGAATGGCCGCAGGCGACCTCCATCGCGTTATCGCGGGCGATCCCGACGAGGCGATCGTCGTTTCCACTGCACCTGACGAGGCAGGGCCCCGAGGCCTCGCAAAAGGCGAGCCCGAATTTCATGCCGGGAGCCGTCGTCACGATCGCTTCGTGGAGGTCTTCCACCGTTTTGATGAAATGAGACTGGCCGAGGATGAAATTCAACTCCGGCGGTTTCCTGATGGGTACCGTAATCAGTTCCATGGTGGCTTCTTGGGTCGGGAGATCGTGAATGCCGGGTCGGCGATGGCAATTTACGAATTTTTCGGCGCGTTGACAACGTCGGCGGGGCCGCGGTCAGGTCCTCCCGGCCCTCAAAACCGGCCGATTTCGGCCCCGGGAGCCCATATTTCCCCTTGCCTCTTGGCCCGCTTTTATGTATCTTTTACAAGCAAAATCATAGTACACCGTTTTTGTCCCGGAGATCGGCGGCGGGAGACATATTTCGCCGATGGTCGATGGGGTGGCGCTGCCACGCTTTAACGTTTTAGCTGCAGATGTTATCCCCGTGCTGGTTCATCTCCATGAACGTTCCACGAGGTGTGTCATCGCATGCAGAAGCATCACTGATTGATGATCAAACGTGCTTCGCGAGAATTGTGCAGATGGAATCTACATCCTCAGTGGAGCTGATGCGTTAAAAGCCAAAAAATCTGGCTAACCCGACACAGTTGTTCGGTAAAGCGGAGCCTCGGGTACATATTTTATCCACCAAATACATTAAGGAGATGTTCCATGGAGCAGGGGACGGTTAAGTGGTTCAACGGAGCCAAGGGTTACGGCTTCATCTCGCGCGAGAACGGCGAAGACGTGTTCGTGCACTTCAAAGCCATCGTCGGCGACGGGTATAAAACACTGAACCAGGGAGACAAAGTCGAATTCGAAATCGAACAGGGTCCCAAGGGATTGCAGGCTGCAAAGGTCACCAAGATCTAAGGCTGCAATGTTGTAAAAAACCCCACCCGGGTTTCGATTCACCGGGTGGGGTTTTGTTTCACACAAGCGCACAAGAGAAGAGAGAAGGAGGTTCATGGAAAATGCTGCAAGGCATAGTGAAGTTCTATAACGTGGCAAAAGGATTCGGTTTCATCACTGATGAAAATGGAGAGGAAATTTTCTTTCATAAAAGCAACGTGAAAAACACCGGTTTTCGCGATACGCTCCTCCAGGGAGACAACGTGAAATTCGACCTGAAGCAGGAACAGAAGGGGAAGCGCGCGTACAACATCGTCCGCGTGTGACAGGCCGGTTGTCGCAGTTTGCCCGTTCCGCGGAGAAACGCGGAACGGGTTTTTTTTTGCCCGGCACGCTTTCCGCGGGGCGGATTTACATGAGGTTCTGGGGGTCCGTGTCGATGGTCATGCGGACCCGCCCGCCGGAGGGGCGACGAAGCCGGCGGAGCGTATCCTCGAGGACCGAACCGGAACGGTCGTGGTCCTTCGGCATCTTCAAGATGACATGCCACCGGAAACGATCGCGGATCCTCGCGATGACCGCCGGGGCGGGCCCCAGCACGGGTGTCTCCGGAAGGAATTTTCGCAGGTCGCGGTAGCAGGACCGGGCGGCGTCTCCCACCTCCCCCTCCTTCTCCCCGCTGAACTCGATGAGGGTGATCCGGCTGAAAGGGGGGTAAAAGAGTTCCTTCCTGTACCGCATCTCGTCGTCGAAGAATCTCCTGTAGTCGTGGGCAGCCACGTCCCTGATGGTGGCGTGCCCCGCCTGCGAGGTCTGGATGACGACCTCCCCTTCCACCCGGCGACGGCCGGCGCGCCCGGACACCTGCGTCAGCAATTGGAACGTCCTTTCTGCGGCGCGGAAGTCGGGGAGCAGCAATTGCGTGTCCGCGGAAACGACCCCCACCAGCGTCACCCGCGGGATGTCGAGCCCCTTGGCGATCATCTGCGTGCCCACGAGGATGTCGATCTCGCCGGCCGAGAACCGGTTGAGGATCTCCGCGTGGGATCCCTTTCGTGTCGTGGTGTCGAGGTCCATCCGGTCGATGGCCGCAGTCGGGAAGGCGGTCCCCAGCTCCTCTTCGACTTTTTGCGTCCCCAGTCCGCGGTAGGCGAAATCGGCCGATCCGCACTCGCCGCAAAAGAGGGGGAGAACTTCCGCATGGCCGCAGTAGTGACACCGGAGGTGTGTCTGCGCGCGGTGGTACGTGAGGGAGATCTGGCAGCGGGGGCACATCCTGACAGCGGCGCATCCGGCGCATTCCATGTATGCCGAGAATCCGCGGCGGTTCTGCAGGATCAACACGCCTTCCTTTTTTGAGAGCCGGTCGGCGATGCGGTCGCGGAGCAGGTCCGAGATGGACCCGGGGTCGAATTTCATGCGTGAAAGCCTCGCGCGGTCCCTGTCTGTTTTGAAGTGCTCCCTCCTCGAGGCCCTGAAGAGTTCGAACTTCGCGTCGCGTTCCGCCTTCGTGTCCACGATGCGAATGAGGGGCAGCTTCGCCCCGTCCGCCCTCACGGGCAGTTCGAGCAGCTGGTATTTCCCGCGGAGGGCGTTCGCAAACGATTCCACCGAGGGGGTCGCCGAACCGAGGACGACGACGGCGCCGGCGAGGTTCGCTCGCACGACGGCGGCGTCCCGGGCGTTGTAGCGGGGGGACTGGTCGTACTGTTTGTACGACGCCTCGTGTTCCTCGTCCACGACGATCAGGCCGAGCCGGGGGAGGGGGGCGAAGACGGCGGACCGGGGGCCGATCACGATGGTATATCGTCCCTCCCTGGAGAGCCGCCACGCGTCGAAGCGCTCACCCCTCGACATCCTGCTGTGGAACATCACCACCCGGTCCCCGAAGTGCCTCCGGAACCGCCCGACTGTCTGGGGAGTCAGGGCGATCTCGGGCACCAGGACCAGCGCCGTCCGGCCGGCTTCGAGAACCTTCGCGATGGCCTCTATATAGACCTGCGTCTTTCCGCTCCCGGTGACGCCCCAGAGGAGGAACGCGCCGTAACTTCCCGATGTCACGGACGCCAGGATCCGTCCGAGGGCCCGCGACTGGTCCCCGTTGAGCGTGATCTCACGGTGTTCCTCGCGGTGTTCGTGCTGGGAGGAGCCGTCGCGGAGCACCTCCCTTGCCCCGATCTCGATGACCTTTTTCACCGCAAGGGCGCGGAGGGCTCCCATCGGCACCCCGTGGTCCCGGCGGAGCGATTCCACGGTGATGACCCCGGGATGCATGGCGCCGAGCAGCTTCACGACCTCGCGCTGCCTGGAGAGCCGTGCGTTCGTTTCGGTGGCCTTCAGCCACTCCGCGCGGCTCCTCCTCCCGGCCTCGTCCAGGGTGATGACCGCTTCGGTTTTCGCAGTGCTCCTCGCGTACGGGGATTGTTCGGTCACGGAAACGTAACCTTTCCTCCGGAGTTCGGCCAGCGGGGAATGGACAGAGGCCGGGGCCACGAGTTTCCCGAGCGTCGAGATCGCGGCTTTCCCGGTCTTCCGGAGATGGCGGAGAATGTCCCGCTGGAGGGGCGCCGACGAGAGCCCGTCGATCATCCCGTCGGTGATTTCGACGGCGGCCCGGACGGTACTTTTCCCGACGCCCGTCGATCCCGTGACGAGCATCGTGCGCAGGACTTCACCGATCGGGGCCAGGTAGTACGACGAGATCCAGCGGGCGAGTTTCATCAACTCCTCACCGACCAGCGGTTCGTCGTCGATCACATCAATGATATCCCGGAGTCCGCTGACGGTCGTCGATTCGGGGACTCCGACGATGATACCCGCCACGTGCTTGCGGCCGAACGGGGCGAGCGCGCGGACACCGGGTCGGGCCATGTGGGCCAGATTCGCCGGCACGGTATAGGTGAAAACGCGGTCGAGATTACCGGGAACGGCCAGGTCGATGAGGGTTTTCTGCATGGACAGTCGGTGGAGAGTGAAAAAATGTCGCGAAAAGCGGCCGGAGAAGCAAATAAAAAAACCGCCGGCCACACCAGCGGCCGGCGGTCGTGTCGATAACCCGGTACAACGCCCCGGTCAACGGACCAGGAGGAGTTTCCTCGAGGCGCGGTACTTTTCCACTCCGCCGTCGTGTACCGAGAGGAGGGCGTGGTAAACGCCGCCCGGCAGCTCGCGGCCGTCCGATGTGGCTTCCCAGGTCCGGCGGTAGCTCCCCGCGGGGAGGGATTCACGCACGATAGTCCCGACCTTCTGCCCGATCGTGTTGAAAATCTCCAGCCTGACGTCCCCCCCTTCGGGAAGGCGGAAGCCTATGACGGTCGAGGGGTTGAAGGGGTTCGGATAATTCTGGTCGAGCGCGTACTCGGTCGGGACGGACGACGCCGGCCGGCTTCCGGGCCCGGCGGAGAGTGAAACGGGCGCCCTGTCGAGCACGATCGAACCACCATCCGGCGCATTCCGGATGACGCGGTCAGCGGCGAGTCTCAGCCCCGTCCCCCCGGGAGAGTTCCACGAAACGCGCACAGGGTAGAGGAGGCCCTGCGTTTCGATCCGGGCCATCGCGTCCGCGGAGAGCACCTCAAGGGACCGCTGCGTGCCGAACCGGACGTCGAATGCGCCCGGCGGCGGGACCGGCGGCAGCTCGTATGCCGGGAGCAGCGCGTCGGCCGCGGGGTCTTCGTTCAGATAGAGAAAAGCCCTCCTTCCGGAGGCGTCCGTGATCGTCAGCGTCCCCGATCCCTCGGGCGGACCCTCCGCGGCGGGGGACACCGCCGCCGCTTCCGCGGGGACCTTCGCCGTAAAGACGGAGAGGATCATTCCCCCGGGAGAGGCCGCCTTCACCCAGTACCCCTTCCCCGCTTCCAGCGTCGGCGAAGCCACATACCCGGCGTCGTATTCGTAGAACGGCGTCGCGATGATCCCGCCGGGGGTCGAGGAGACCTCAGCGGCGGGGATGTCCTCGCCGAGTGTGCCGATGAGGTTCCAGCCGGCGGCGAGGCCGATCGTGTCGATCAGAATGGTGTACCCGTTGTAATCGAAGACGGACGCCGAGTCGAATTTGAGCCAGTACCCCGCCCCGTTTCTCAGTGTGTCCTCTGCGACGTAACCGGCGTCATAGGCGTAGGCCTGTGTGGTCGCGCCGGGGAAGAGGGTCCCGGTACTCCCGTCGTCGACGAGGACCGGAAGGGAGACGATGTTCCAGCCGTTCGAGGTGTTCTGCTGCACCTCGACCGGTTCGTGGGAATCCCCGATGTAGATGTCATCCAGGTACCAGCCGTCGAGCTGGACGTCGGGGTTCGACACCAGCCGGAAACGCACGTTCACGGTGTCGTGCGCGTACGGCGCGAGGTCGAACGTCTCGGTCTCCCAGTCCCCCGGGTCGGCGGATGAGTCCTCCCACTGCGTGTGGCCGACGATGTTGTACACCTTGAGCGTGTGGAATGTCTGCCTGTTGTCGTTGCTGATTTCGACGTACGCGATGTCTCCGAATGCGACCAGCGCGATGTGGGAGAACCGGAGCAGCGGCGTGGAGGTCAGGATGACCCGGGGGAAGGTGATCGCGACGGTGGCGCCGGGGTAGTAGGGCCCGACGCGGCTATCGGTGAGGGAGTGCGTCCCGTGGGCGGCGATCGCCGACGTCGTGTCCCACGCACCGATGGTCTGGTAGGTGATGCTCGCCGAGTCGAACGTTTCGGTGAACTCCGTGAACAGCCCGCCGAACCCCGAGGCGGTGACGGACATGGTGCTCTGGTGCACGGGCGTCTCGTTGTCGCGGACACGGATGGAGTATGAGTGGAAACCGAGGCCGGTGTCGTCGTACATCCTCGCCTGGCCGGTGTCCGCCGGACCCTGCGCGATGCTGTCGTAGAGCATGCCGTCGCGGTAGACCAGCACGTACGCCAGGTCGTTGAGCGGCGTGTTGTCCAGCTGGCGGGAGGGGTTGATCCAGGTCAGCCGGTTCGCCCCGATGACGTCGTTCACCGCGAATGACGTGGGCGGTTTCGGTTGGGCGTGACCTCCGGCGTACACCGAAGTCATGCTCACGTTGCTCGAGTCGGTGGCCGTGACGGCCCGGATGGTGTACGTGTACGAGAGGTGGTTGGTGAGTCCCGCATCGGTGTACGTCTCGACCCCGGAGTCCACCTCGGCGATGTAGGTTGACCCCCGGAAAATGTGCAGCTTGAAATTCGTGAGGGGACCGCCCCCGCCCAGCTCCGTGGGGTCGGTCCAGTTGAGCGTCACCGACGTCGGCGTCAGGTAGTCGCTGTACGCCGAGAAGGGGTTCGGGGGGTTGGGGGAGTTCGTGTTCAGCTCCACGACGTACATCCCCTGCCCCATGTCGCCGATGATGATTTTTCCCGAGGGAAAGAACGGGTAGACCGACCAGGCTCCGGTGTAACTTGCCGCCTCGCTTCCGGGGCGTGTGTCGTATCCCCCCAGCTCCACCGGTGAGGCGGGGTTTGTGATGTCCACCACGCGCATCCCGGCGGTGTAATACGACATGATCGCGAGGTCACCGAGGACGAACACATTATGGACGATGGCGGTCGGGCTGCCGGCATATTCGGCGACCTTGACGTCCGTCGCAAGGTCCCAGATCTTCAGTGTTTTCGCCGTCGTCCCGATTTCGTCCGTGGAGAGGACGTATTTCCCGTCGTTCGTCGTGGCGAGGTTGTGCGTCCCCGACCCGGTGTAGTTGATCGTGTGGATCAGCGAGGGCGCCGTCTTCGTGGTGGCGTCGATGATCTTGATTCCCTGGTTGTAGATGCCTGCCCCGTAGATGGTGTCGTTCCGGACGAAACAATCGTGGATGTATACCCCGGCGTATTCCCCCTTGTAGGACGGGTTCTCCGGGTCGGCGAGGTCGAAGATGAGCACCCCGCCCGGGCTCCAGTTCGCACAGCCGTTCAGGTACATGAACCCGTCCCGGATATGCAGGGAATGAGCGCGGATGGTGTTCTTACCCCCGGAGGTATGCACGTAATTCTTCACGTGGTGCACCGAATCGGGGAGGTAGGACAGGTCGATGATCTGCGTTCCGTCGCCCCCCTCGGAGACGACATAGGCGTAATGGTCGTGCACCTGCACCTCCCGCCAGCTCGAACTCACCCCCGGAACGAAATCCCGCTCGACCATTGCACCGACGTCGGTGATCTCCACGAATGCCGTTCCGGCCTGGTTGCCGAGGATGGCGTATTCCCTTCCGCTGGATGTGTCGGTCCAGCCCCAGCACCCCGCGGTGTAGCCGCCGCCGGTCGGCGGAGTGAACTGGCCGAGCAACCGGACCGACCCGATTTCCTGGGCGGTGAGGACCGGGGAGAACGCCGCCGCAACGAGCAGGGCGACGAGCGGGTACAGGAACAACCGGTTGCAGGAATTCATCGGATGCGCTCTCCGCTATTTGATGAACATCATTCTTTTCTGTTCGGTGGCCCCGGACCCGTCGGTCCCCTTTATGGTGACGCGGTACAGGTAGGCGCCGCTCGGCAGACCCACGCCTCCTGCCGTCCGGCCGTCCCAGACGACGGTCCTGGACCCGGGTTCACTCTCGCCGTCGAAGAGCGTCCGGACCTCCTGGCCGAGCATGTTGAAAACCGAGAGGCGGACGAGCGACCTGACCGGGAGGTCGAAACGGATCGACGTGGACGGATTGAACGGGTTGGGGCTGTTCTGGTAGAGCGCGAATCCGGAGGGGAGCCCCCCGGGTCCCGGGTCGACGCCGGTCAACGGTCCGGACCAGACGTCGTCGACGTACCAGCCGTCAGCCGTCCCCGAAACGTTGCTCTGCATCCGGAACCTGAAGCTCACCGTATCGCCCGCGTAGGCGTCCAGGGGGATCCGTTCGGGAAACCAGTCGCCCGGGTCCGCGGACCCGTCCTGCCATTCCGCGTGCATCGCGGAGGTGTAACCCTTGAGCGCCGTCCAGAATCCCGCGGGACCGTTTTTAACGTCCACCCAACCGAAATCCCCGGTCTGGGTGATGATGATGTGCCAGAACGAGAGCGTGTCTCCGGGGTGCACGACGATCCGGGGCGTGATAAAGTACGAAATGGAGTTGTTGTCGTAATCGCCGGCGGGACTGTCGGTGTATGATGCGCCACCGGAGTGGGAGATCGCCCGCGTGGTGTCCCACGCTCCCTCGACGAGGAGGGTGCCTGTGCCAGCCTCGAAATCCTCCGACCAGGATTCCAGAAGCCCCCCGTATCCCTGGATCTGCGCGGTGTAACCGCTCAGGTTGGGGGGCGATTCGTTGTCGCGCGCCCGGATCCGGTAATCATGGTAACCGGTCACGGAATCCGTGTACCCGGCGGGCTGGCCGGTGTCCGCGGGAGCCACCGGGACCTCGGCGACCAGGGCCCCGTCCCTGTGGATCTCGATGGCCGCGAGGTCGTCGAGGGGTGTTCCGTCCGTCTGAGTGGAGGGATTGATCCAGCTGAGGAGCACGCCCTCGGACAGGTCCGTGAGCGCGAACCCCCCGGGGATCGTGCAGGCCGCCGCGCCGCCGGCGAAGACGCTCATCGTCACCGGCGCGCTGGTGTCCCCGTTGTCGGCCGCCACCACCGTATAAGCGTACTGGTCGTGCCGCACCAACCCCGTATCGGTAAACGTTCCCGTTCCCGCGGGGACCGAGTCAATGAAGACGCCGTTGCGAAAGACCACGATCACGGGGTCGGTGAGCGGATCGCCCGCGACGGTGGTCGTGGGGTCCGTCCACGCGAGGAGGGCCGAGGAGGGTGTCGCGTAGTCACTGTAGGCCGTGAAGCCCGCGGGGGAGCGGGGGGCGGCCGTGTTCATGTCCACGAGGAACATCCCGTTCCCCATGTCGCCGATGATGATCTTCCCTGACGGGAAATAGGGGTAGACGGACCACGCCCCGGTGTAGGCCGCGTTTTCCTGCCCGGGGCGGGTGTCGAATCCGCCAAGTTCCACCGGGTTCAGCGGGTCCGAGATGTCCACCACGCGGATCCCGGCGGTATAGTACGACATGACGGCGAGCGTGTCCTTCACGAAGACGTTGTGCACGATGGCCGTGGGGCTTCCCGCATACTCCGCCACCTTCGTGTCGGTGGAGAGGTCCCAGATCTTCAGCGTCTTCGGGGTGGAGTTGATTTCGTCGGTCGAGAGGACATATCTCCCGTCGGTGGTGGTCGCGAGGTTATGCGTCCCGGAACCGGGGTAATTGATCGCGCGGATGAACGCCGGCGTCGACTTCGAGACGGCGTCGATGATCTGAATCCCGTCGCCGTAGATGCCCGCCCCGTAGATCGTGTCGTTGCGGACGAAGGAATCGTGGATGTAGGTTCCGGCGAACTCTCCCTGGAAGGCCGGGTTTTCGGGGTCGGTCAGGTCGAAGATGAGGATCCCCCCGGGCGACCACGTGGCGCACCCGTTCAGGTACATGTATCCGTCCCTGATATGCAGCGTGTGGGCGCGGGTCGTGGACTTTCCCCCGGAGCTGAAGATGAAACTCTTCACGAACCTGGCGGAATCGGGGAGGGTCGAGAGGTCGATGATCTGCGTGCCGCCGCCGGCCTCGGTGACCACGTACGCGTAGTGTCCGTGCACCTGGATCTCCCGCCAGCTCGAGCATGGTCCCGGAATGAAGGACCTTTCGACGATGGATGCCGTCCGGGTGATCTCCACGACGGCCGTGCCGCACTGGTTCCCGAGCAGGGCGTACTCGCGGCCGGTTGTCGTATCGGTCCAGCCCCAGCACCCGGCGGTGTAGCCGCCGCCGGACGGGGGTGTGAAGGAAGTGATGAAACGGACCCCCCCGAACTCCTGGCCTCCCGCCGTCGACGGGATGAGGGCCGCGATCACGGTAAAAAAAATGAGAATTGACGATTTCATGTTTGCCCTTTGATGTTTCCACCCCGGTCACGCCGGGCCGTCCGCGACCCCTCTGCCCCCCGCCGGTCCGCACGCTTCCCTGTCGAAAACGGGGGTACCTGGGGATCTGCGTGAACGGGCGCGGAGAGGGTCACCCGCTGTGCCTGCGGGGTGAAATCGGGAGAGGCGAACCATGGAGCCGTCGCGTCTCCAGGTGATACTTTATGGTACCCAAATCGGCCATAATAATCAACAACCAAACTTTTCGAATAGCAGGTCATTTTTCAGCCGCCTTGCTAATCTCCCACCAGTTTCTTATTCTTTCTCCGGGATGTTGAAAAAACCATAACCGGGAACGGATGGATCGATGAGAGATATCAGAATCGCAGTTTTGGCCGTTTTGATTGCATGCACGGGCACTTCCCCGCTACACCAGGTGACGACAACGGTGGCCGGTGAAAAAATCCACACATCGACGGTGTCGTACCTGAGCGGGAAGGACACCGTGATGGCGTACCTCTCCGTTCCGGAGGGGGCGGGTCCATTCCCGGCCGTCATGGTGATCCATGAGTGGTGGGGACTGAACGACTGGGTCCGGACCGCAGCCGCGAGGCTGGCGGGAGAGGGGTATGTAACGCTGGCGATCGATCTCTATCGGGGACACGTGGCGGCCTCCGCCGATGAGGCCCACGAACTGATGAGGGGTGTCCCGGAAGACAGGGCCGCCCGGGACCTCAGGGCCGGATTCGGGTACCTGAAGGGAATGAAAAATGTCAAACCCGACAAAATCGGCTCGGTGGGGTGGTGCATGGGAGGGGGGTATTCCCTCCAGGCAGCGGTATCGATCCCCGAACTCTCCGCGACCGTCGTCTGTTACGGCCGCCTGGTGACCGATTCGGCGGCGATCGCGGGTATCCGTTCGCCGCTTCTCGGAATTTTCGGCGCACAGGACCGGGGGATCCCCGAGGCAAGCGTGCGCGAATTCGAGAAGACCGGAAGGGGCCTCGGGAAGGATGTCAGCATGAACATCTACCCCGAGGCGGGCCATGCCTTCATGAACCCCGGGAACGAGGGAGGGTTCCGGGAAAAGGACGCTGAAGACGCGTGGAGGAAGATCATCACCTTCTTCAACATGAAACTCCGGTGACCGGCCGCCTTCGCCGGACCGATTATTCACAAACGGACTGCATATGTTCAAAAAACTCTATACACCGGTCAAAGACCTGGTCCTGAAGTACCCCGTCGTGGTTGCGGGCATCGTCATCTACGCGTATTACCTCTTCACGACCGTGGATTTCTTCGGCCAGGCGGCCGGGAAAAGAACCTTCTGGGAGTACATCGTCCAGTTCGACTCCCTGATCTTCCTCTGGATCGCGTCGGCCGCCCTCATCCAGCTCCAGATCGCGAGAAAATCGCAGAAACAGGAGGAGGAGGGGAGGCGAAACATGGAACGGCTTCTCGACCGGCAGGAGGTGTACGGCACACTGCTGAAGGACATCATGATGCTCCTCCAGGACAACGTCAACAACCCCCTCGCGATCATCTCAACGACCACGCAGGAAATCCGGAGAAAATTCAACGACGACGCTGAGATCATGAGGTGGCTGGACAGGATCGACGGCGCCATGGTCCGCATCCACCACACCATCCGCGACCTCGAAGCTTACGAGTCGAGGAAGCTCCTCGAGACGTCCACCCAGGCGCTCAGGGAGGCCCGGGAGGGTAAATAGCGTAACCGGCGGCCCCTCCCCGGTACCGCCTCCCCAACCCCCGCGATTCGCGGGGGCAGGGTCCCAAACCGCCCCCGTTTTTTGTTGTCCTGCGTCACACCGTGCGAAAGATCACGCGGTCTTTCCCTCTTTCCGTCGTATCTTACCCCCGTGCCTGCGAGAGGGATCACAGGCGCCTGTACCATTCACAAACGAGAGGGTGAGATGTCTACGGTCAAAGAGGGAGACAAGAAGAACAAATTTTTGTCCAATATTACGGGGGCCATGGGACTGGGGAAACAGGACGAGCCGGGGGGGCACGGTCCCGCGGGGAACCGGAAAGCGGCACCCGAAATCCTCTTCGAGGATGAGAATTTCCTGAAAAACCCATCGGGACGCAAGGAGTCGTCCTCCGGCCGGGCGGCAGCCGGCGACCGGCCCGGTACGAAGAAACTTCCCGCGATGCGTCTCCACGATGTCATCGTCAAGGAAGGGGTTGCCTCGAAGGAGAACGTCGAGAAGGCGTTCGAAATCCAGCGTTCGAAGCACGACAAGAGGCGGCTCATCGACATCCTGATCGATGACTTCGGGACGGACCGAGAGGCCCTCTACACGCTCGTCGCCCGCCATTACAACTTCGAGGAAGTCGACCCGACGCCGATGTTCGAGGACAAGGAACGGCTCAAGTTCATCCGGACCACGCTCGAACTCCTCCCGGCGCGGAACTACGAACTCGCCGTGAAGATGAAGATCCTCCCCGTCGAGCTGACCAGCAAGAAGGTCGAGAAACTCGTCCTCATCACGCCGGACACGACGCACCCCGAGGTCCACACCGTGGCGCGCGCGTTCGGGTACAACAAGTACGAGATCAAATACGTCGCCCTCGGCGACTACACCGAGCTCTGGCGGCAGCTCGCCTTCGACCAGGGAGCGAAACAGCTGGGGCTGGACGGCGACCCGGAAATTTCGGACGACGAGAGCGAAAAGGAAATGGAGAAGTCGCTCGAGGACGAGATCGGGCGCGGCAAGCTCAACGAGCTCGTGGAAAACCTCCTCGTCGACGGCACCCGGACGGGCGCCAGTGATATCCACGTCATCCCCAAGGGAACGCACCGCGTGGAGTTCCATTTCAGGATCGACGGGCGCCTCTCCCTGTGGAGCGCCGTCACCGACGTCCGCGCCGAGGCGGTGCTCACCGTCATCAAGGACCGTGCGAAGAACCTCGACCGTTTCGAGAAATTCCTTTCGCAGGACGGTTTCGCGCAGCGGATGATCGACAACAAGATGATCCGGTTCCGGTTCTCGACGATGCCGATCTACGGCACCGACCTGAGGAGCAAACACGAGTCGATCGTCATCAGGATCCTGCGGGGGGCCGACGCGGCCAACGGCCTCGAGGCCCTCGGCATGCCCCAGGCGACGCTCGATGTCTTCATGAAGGCGATCCGGAAACCGCAGGGGATGGTGGTCTTCACCGGCCCCACGGGTAGCGGTAAATCCACCTCCCAGCTCGCGGCGATTCAGACGATCATGGACCCGGGGCTGAACATGATCACCATCGAGGATCCGGTGGAGTACCTCATCGAGGGTTGCAGGCAGGTGAAGCTCAACCACAAACTGGATTTCGAGGGGGCGCTGAGGGGCCTGCTCCGTCACGACCCGGACGTAGTCATGGTCGGTGAGATGAGGGACAAGGTCACGGCCGACCTCGCGGTCAAGCTCGCAAACACCGGGCACCTGATTTTCTCGACGCTCCATACGAACGATTCGATCGGCGCGGTGACCCGTCTCTATAATATGGGCATCGAACCCTTCCTGCTGGCATACACCATCAACATCGTCGTGGCCCAGCGCCTGATACGGAAACTCTGCGACCGCTGCAAGACCATCGACGAGAACGTCGATTCCGATCTGCTGGTCGACTGCGGGTTCACCGAAAAGGAGATCCTCGAGACGAAGTTCTACAAACCGGTGGGGTGCGTGCACTGCATCCGCGGGTTCCGCGGGCGGACCGGCATCTACGAGACGCTCATCGTCAACAAGGAATTGCGCCGCATCATCCTGAAAAGCCAGGATCTCATCGACGAGGACGCGATGCGCCAGCACGCCCTCCAGAACGGGATGAAGACGCTCCGGTCGATGGCGATCGACCTGGTGAAGGCGGGTGTCACGTCGCTCGAGAACGTGGAGGGTTTAGTACTCGAAGAATAAGCACGGAGAAAGCCGCCGGACGCTGCGTAGACAGGCGACCCTCCCCGGCGGCCTATTCGGGAAGCCCGGTGCATCCGCGCCGGGCTTTTTTTTTACCGGGCCGGCCTTCCCCCGGCACTGGTGCGCGACGGGAAGTTTTCGTATTTTCCGGCGTCCGGTCGGATCCCATGAAATACCTCCTCCACTCAATCATTTTGTCGGCGCTGATCGTTCCTCCCCCCGCGGTGGCCCAGGAGGAGGAACCGTACCTCTTCTACCGCGGCCGGGATTACGGTTCCGAAGCGCTCGTCAATCCGGTCAGCCTCATGATCAACGGCGGGTTCGGCATCCTCCAGTACGGGAACCTGAAGCGCGACATCAACGGCATCCGCTTCGGGACCGGTTTCCGGAACGTCTTCGCCAATCTCTCCCATCCCGGGGGATCGGTCCGGGAGTACGGATGGGGGGAGTTTTTAGCCAATGAGATCTTCCCGACCAGTTTGAACCGAAAGAACGCCCAGTACTGGCCCAACTACCAGAACCACCTGATCGGCGGTGGGATGAATTACGTCGAAATGAAGGAGTGGTACCGCTTCCACCGGTTCCCCTCCCCGGTGGTTTCGGCGATCGCTACCATGGCGGCCTACCACCTGCTCAACGAGGCGGTGGAAAACAACGCCTACGTCGGGACAAACGTGGACCCGCTGGCGGACCTCCTGATCTTCGACCCCCTCGGGATCGTGCTCTTCAGTATCGGCGGCGTGCCGGAATTCTTCGCCCGCACCCTCCACCTCGCGGACTGGTCGCTCCAGCCAGCCTGGAGCCCCTTCACCGGCACCATCGAGAACCAGGGAATCAACTATTCCGTGAAATGGGGCCTGCCGTTCGCGGAGAAATTCAGTCTGTTCTATTACTGGGGGCTGACCGGGTTGATGGGGTTGTCGTACAGCCCCGACGGGTCGGGGAGCTGGTCGTTCGGTGCGGGGCTGAGGGCGAAGGAGCTCGTGGTCGCCGACGACGCGGGGGAGAGGAGGAAACTCACGACCACGCTGACGTGGAACGCAGGGATTTTTTACGACCGCGAGGAATCACTGCTCTGGTCGCTGATCGTGTCGGGGGTGTCGGACTACAAGGTGCACCTCAACGTGTATCCCGGCGCGTTCGACATCGGTGGTTTCCGCCCCGGCGTCTTCTGGGCGTTGAGCGACAACGGCGTCATGATCTCCGGGATCAGCGTGGCCTTCTCGCCTGTGGGGCTCTCCGACCGGATCACTCCCCGCTGACCCACTGCAGGGCGTACGCGGAGATGACCACCGTAGCGCAACCGACCACGTTGTACCAGAGCCAGGAAATGTCGGTGAATCCCGCGCATGCCAGGACCGTCGCCTCACCGATCAGCGCCGCCCAGAAGGTGGCCCATGCCCCCGGCCGTTTAAGGTAAAACGCGATCAGGAAGATCCCCAGCATCGTCCCGTAGAACAACGATCCCACGATGTTCACCGCCTCGATGAGCGCCCCGAGTTTCCCCGCGAACTGCGCGAAGGCGATCGCGTAGACCCCCCAGAAGGCCATCCCGATCCTCGAGACGATCAGGGTGTGGCGCTCTCCGGCCCCCGGCCGCACCAGACGCCGGTAGATGTCCACGACGCTGCAGGTGGCCAGGGCGCTCAACTCCCCCGATGTCGAGGACATCGTCGCCGCGAAGATACACGCGAACAACAGGCCGATGAATCCCGCCGGCAGGTACTGGATGACGAAGGAGAGGAAAATAAAATTGGTGTCATTCCCGTCGGAGGAGGAATCGGCCTTCCTCGCCAGGTTCGCCATGTCGGCGCGCACTTTTTCGGAGCGGGATGCCACCTCCCCGAGCCGCTTCCGCCACGCGGTGTTCCCCGGGTTCTCCCCCGCACCGAGGTATCCGCGGATCATCATTTTCTTCGCCTCGAAGACGGTGTGGTGCCACGACTCCAGGCGGGAATATTCGGCCGAGAATTCCCCCGATCGTATCCGTTCGGTTTCGGCGGGGTTGAAATAGAGGGGCGGTTCCACGAACTGGTAGAACGAAAACACCGCCACGCCCAGGAGCAGGATCAGAAACTGCATCGGGACCTTGATGATCCCGTTGAACAACAGCGCCATGCGGCTCTGGGTGACCGATTGCCCGGTGAGGTACCGCTGGACCTGCGACTGGTCCGTCCCGAAATAAGCCATGGCGATGAACGTGCCCCCGATGATCCCCGACCAGAACGTGTAGCGGTCGTTCGGATCGAACGAAAAGTCCAGAACGTTCAGTTTTCCCATCGCGCCGGCCACGTGGAGCGAGTCCGCGAAAGACACGTCGGGGGGGAGGAGGGAGACGGCCACGAAGAATGCGATCGCCATACCGGAGAGGATCACGATCATCTGCTGGAAGTGGGTCCACTGGATCGCCTTGACCCCGCCGCTCGTGGCATACAGAATGATCACCCCACCGATCACCGCCGAGGTCAGAGACATGTCCCAGCCGAGCATGATCGAGAGGACCAGCGAGGGGGCGTAAATCGAAAAACCCACGCCGAGTCCGCGGCCGATGAGGAAAATCACGCTCGTGAGGATCCGCATCCGGAGGTCGAAGCGGTTCTCGAGGTACTCGTAGGCGGTGTAGACGCCCGAACGGTGGAACGCCGGAACGGCGGTGACCGCGAGGATGACCATCGCGATCGGGATGCCGAAATAATACTGCACGAACCGCATACCGTCGGCGTAGCCGAGCCCGGGCGTGGAGGTGAAGGTGATGGCGCTCGCCTGCGTCGCCATGATCGACAACGCCACCGTATACCATTTCATCGAGCGGTCCGCGAGGAAAAAACCCCTGATGTCCCGGTTCCGTCGGCCACGGTACATCCCGTACGCCACGATCGCGGTCAGCGTAAAGGCGAGAACCGCCCAGTCGATAGTCCTCACCCGAACACCGACTCGAACAGATACATGCCGGCGACGAGCGCGGCGAGGAAAATCAGCACCGCGGCGTACAGCGTGCCCCAGGAGCCGAAGAACGGGGGGGCCTCTCCGGTGCGTTCATCCTGAGGGGGGGTCTCCGGGGGGACGCGGTCTGCCGGGGAAGCGGGGAAGTCGTCGCGTCCGGTCACTGGTCATCCTCCTTCCCCGTGATTTTCTCGAGGCTCCCCAGCTCGACGAGGTTCGCAATGAGGCGGTACGCGCCGGCGACTCCCGCGGGAAGCTGCCGGAAAAACGAGAGTCCGGTATAGCAGAACCAGCCGCTGCCGTACCTTGCGATGAGCAGACCGCCCCGCCGTGGCGGTTCCCCGCTGTCGTTGGACGCCAGGACCGGCACGTATGCCGAATCCCACCCGTCGGCGAAATAGAGGCCCCGCTCCTGCACCCACCCGGTAAAATCCTCCGGCGAGATCCGGTTGGGAAAGGTCAGGGCGGGATCGTCCGGCGCCAGGAGAGTCACCTCGGCGTTTTCCTCCGCGACGCGGTCATGGGAGAGGTGAAACGGGTATGGACCGATCGAATCGGTGATCAATCCGCTTGTGGTAGCGTACTGGACGACATATGTCCCGCCGTGCGAAACGTATTCCATCAGCCGTTCCCGCACGGTCCGGAGAACGGGGCGCGTGTTGTAGGCCCTCACCCCCGCCACGATCGTTTCGAAACCGGTGAGGTTGGCCGATAGGAGGTCTTCGTCGGTCAGCAAACGGACGTCGTAGCCTATCTGCCGGAGCGCCTCGGGGACGTCGTCCCCCGAACCCGCAATGTACCCGACGAAGAACTTCTCCTTCCGGACGTCCACCGGAAGCAGGTGCCCGGTGGCGGCGGGGAAGATCACCTGCGCGGGGATATGGGGGTAGTCGATGGTCACGGCACCGGTGGAGGTCTCCACACCGCCGACATCCGCCACGACCCGGTATGCACCGGCCGGCGCACCGCGCGAGGCGGCGATCGTGAACCTCACCCTCGAGCTCTGTCCCCCGTCAGTGAAGCTGAAGTGGTGACTCACCGGGGAGACCGTCCATCCCGGGGGGGCTTCAACCCTTACCGAGCCGGTCACGCCCGCACGTCCCGCCTTGACCCAGACGTCGAGCGTCTTCGGGCTCGAGCCGCTGTAGACGACGACCGGTTCCACGGGTTCGATCGACACGGGCGGAATGACCGTGAACGGCCGACGCATCTCCCCTTCCACCGGATCGACCCGGGAAAATTGAAGAGGGACCTCGAAGGAGGCCGTGTCACCCGCTATTGCAAGGTCGAACCGCGCCGTGTGTGCGGCGGGACGCCGCGGGAGGCCGATGAGCGATCCGTCACGCACATCGTACCGGAAGCCGTTCGATGGAGTTTCCAGCCAGTACGGTGTGTCGGCCGGTTCATCCGCGGGCACTTTCACCGGGATCTCGACGACCTGGGTCTGATTATAGGGACACCTCAGCCCGGTGGTGCTGTCCCCCGGGGTGTACGGAACACGGACGCGGACAAGTGTGACCGGCAGATCGGAACGGTTGATCACCGACGCGCGAACGGTGATCGTATCCCCGGGGGTCGCGGTGGCTTCAGAGGCCATCGCCTCGCTCCAGATGCCGGCCGCCGCCCCGATGAGCGACAGGATGTCTTTCCGTTTCACGCGGGTCCAGACGGAGGCGGAGAGCCCGTCGATTTCGGCCAGAGCGCGGAACAGCGTCGGGACGATGACAGAGGGTCTGGCCGGATCGTATTCCCGGACCGCTTCGGCGATGATCCCGGCCACCCCCGTTCCGGCGGGCACCCGCGCCCACGTCGTTTCGATCCCGTCGAAGATGTCGGCCGTCGCGGAATCCCCGGCCGTATGGTAAAAATAGTTGATCACGTCGCCGCGCCTGCGGGCGGTGCCGTACGCCTGGCTCTTGTGCATGGTCCGGCTGATACCGGAAATCTCGTTGTACGACAATCCGAGCAGGGGATTGTATCCCCCGGTGTTGACGCGCAGAACCGCCGCCGTGTCAATCTGGTTCCCCATCCACGAGCTCCCGTTGAACATCAGTCTCTTTGCACGCCAGGGGGAAAGACCCGCGAACTCCCCCGGACGGTACGAGCTGTCCGCGGCGAGGTCGAAGGCCCTCCGCGTGAGGATGGCCGAGGCGGTGTGCTGACCGTGTCCCCCGATCTCCGGGGAGAAACGCGTGATGATCACATCCGGCCGGAAGGTGCGGATCACCCGGACGATGTCGGCGACGATCTCGTCCCCGCCCCAGAAAGCGATCGCCTCTTCGGAAGATTTCGAGTAGCCGAAATCAATCGCGCGCGTAAAGAACTGTTCGGCCCCGTCCACACCCCTGGCGGCAAGCAGTTCCTCGGTCCTGATCATTCCGAGGGCGTCCCCTCTCTCGGTGCCGATGAGGTTCTGCCCCCCCTCACCCCGGGTGAGGGAGAGATAGCCCGTCCGCATCAACCGGTCCTTCGAGAAATACACGAGGAGGTTCGTGTTTTCATCGTCCGGGTGGGCGCCGACGTACAGGACCGATCCGAGCACCGGGAGTGCCTTCAGCCCGAGGAGAATTTCGGACGAATTCATGGACCGGTCCTGGAACGCAGATGTCCGCACGGCGGTGAGGAGGAGCAGTACCGGTACAAGACGCATGGTTTTCATGATGATCTTCAGGGGGAAGAACCGGGGATGACGGATTTCAATATAGCATTTCGGGTTCGAATGGGCAAGACCCCCGCCCGCCGTTGACATTCCGGGGGGGATTGGATACATTCACGGGTTGAAATACCCTCTCCCTTTCATGAACGGGACCACGACCATCCGCAACGAACCAGGACGACGATGAACGCAGAGACGGAACAGCTCCACAGGCCGGGGAAGATGCGGCTGCACACGAAGATTCTCCTCGGGCTCCTCGCGGGTGCGACCGCGGGCGTCGTCACGAACCTCATCACCGGCGGCGGCGCGTCGACGGCCGAATTCATCCGGCTCGTCACCGAGCCGGTCGGGAAGATGTGGCTCGCCGGCCTGATCATGGTGGTCATCCCGCTGATCGTTTCGACGCTCGCCCTCGGCGTCGCGGGCCTCGGGGACATCCGTCGCCTCGGCAGGATCGGCCTCGTCACGGTCCTGGGTTTCCTCGGGTTGACCACGCTCTCGACGGCGCTCGGCCTCTTCATGGTGAACACGATCAACCCCGGAGAGGGCCTCAGCCCCGAGGTGACCTCCCGCCTGATGGAAACGTACCGGGGGGAGGTGGAGGGGGCGATGGGGCTGTCGCAGGGGGTGTTCAACATCGACATCCTCGTGAAGATCGTGCCGCGCAATCCCGTCGCGGCGATGGCGAACGGCGACATGCTGGCGGTGATCTTTTTTACGCTGATGATCGGCGTGGCACTGACCCTGATCCCGCGTGAGAAGGCGAAGCCGATGGTGGGCTTCCTGGAATCGGTCGCGTCGATCACCACCGCGATCATCGCCGTCATCATGAAACTGGCGCCCATCGGCGTCTTCTGCCTCATTTTCAGCGTCACGGCGCGATTCGGGTTCGACCTCATGCTGAACCTCCTCAAGTACGTCCTCACGGTGGTGGGCAGCCTGTTGATCTTCCAGGTGGTCGGTTATCCGCTGATACTGAAATTCGTGGCCGGTTTGAACCCGATGGAGTTTTTCCGCAAGGCCCGCGTCGTCATGCTGACGGCGTTCTCGACCTCATCGAGCAACGCCACGCTCCCGACGACGCTGCGCGTTGCGCAGGATGAACTGGGGATCCCCCGCGAGGTGGCGGGGTTCGTGCTCCCCCTGGGTGCGACGATGAACATGAACGGCACCGCCCTCTTCGAGGGGGCGACGGTGCTCTTCCTCGCGCAGGTCTTCGGGGTGGACCTCTCCCTCGGTTCCCAGCTGATCGTCGTCCTGATGTCGGTGGTCACCGCCATCGGCGTCGCCGGTGTGCCCGGCGGATCGATCCCGCTGCTGATGATGGTGCTCACGATGGTGGGCGTCCCGATGGAGGGGATCGCCATCATCCTCGGGGTGGACCGGATCCTCGACATGTGCAGGACGGTGTTGAACGTCAGCGGCGACATGGTGACCTCGACGATCGTCCACCGGTTCGCGTGGAAGGGCGGCCCCGCACCCGACGCGCCCGCGGGGGACTGACCGGCGCCGCGGTGCGGAACTTTCCGCCCCCGGAGATGTTCTGAATGGAGAGATCTTCACCATCTGGAGAGGGAAAATGCTGATCAGACGGCCGCACGACATCCCATCATCGGAAATCACACCCGAGGACTCCTACCTTAACCGCAGGGAATTCATCAGGAAAACCGCTGCCCTAGGCGCGGGGATGGCGATCGCGGGGGCCGGCCTCACGGCCGCGGCGACGGCCACGGCGGGGGGGCCTCAGGATAAATGGCGGCCGAAATCCCCCGGTCCCTACGATACGGACGAGGAGCTGACCCCGTATACAGACATTACATCCTACAACAACTTTTACGAGTTCGGCATCGACAAGGGGGACCCGGCAGCCAATTCCGGTTCGTTCAAACCCTCTCCGTGGAAGGTGGAAGTCGCGGGTGAGGCGAAGAAGACGGGCCTGATCGATCTCGAGGACCTCCTCAAACCGCACACCCCGGTGGACCGGATCTACCGGCACCGCTGCGTGGAAGGCTGGTCGATGGTCATCCCCTGGCTCGGCATCCCCCTGGCCGACGTCCTGAACCGCTTCGGCCCGACGTCGAAAGCCCGATACGTCCATTTCACGACGGTGCTCCGGCCCGAAGAGATGCCCGGCCAGAAAAGGTCGGTACTCGCGTGGCCGTACGTGGAGGGGCTGAGGATGGACGAGGCGATGAACCCCTTGACGCTGCTGGCGACGGGGATCTACGGCAAATCCCTTCTGAATCAAAACGGCGCACCGCTGCGTCTGGTCGTCCCGTGGAAATACGGTTTCAAGAGCATCAAGTCGATCGTGAAAATCAACTTCATCGGGACGCAGCCGAAGACCACCTGGGAACTGTCGGCGCCGGGCGAGTACGGTTTCTATTCGAACGTGAACCCGGAGGTGGACCACCCCCGCTGGAGCCAGGCGCGCGAGCGGAGGATCGGCGAGTTTTTCAAGCGGAAGACCCTCATGTTCAACGGGTACGGCGAGCAGGTCGCATCAATGTACTCCGGAATGGACCTGCGGAAGAACTTCTGACCCCGCGCGGTCCCATGACTGTCCCCCCGCCGGGAAATTCCCCGGGCCTCGCGCACCGGCTGTTCAAGCCGGCGGTCTTCCTCCTCTGCCTGATACCGGCCGGGGCGCTGGCCTGGAACCTCTTCACCGACAACCTCTCTGCGAACCCCATCAAGGACATCACCGAAGAGACGGGCACGTGGACGCTCCGCTTCGTCATGATCACGCTGGCGGTGACCCCCCTGCGGAAGGCGTTCGGTTGGAACCGGCTGGGCCGCATCAGGAGGATGCTGGGCCTCTTCACGTTCATGTACGCCACCCTCCATTTTTTCACCTACGTCTGGCTCGACCAGTTTTTCGACATTGAATCCATTCTCGCCGACATCCCCAAACGGCCCTTCATCCTGGCCGGGTTCACCGCCTTCGTGCTGTTTATCCCCCTGGCAGTGACCTCCACCGCCGGGTGGGTCCGCAGGCTGGGGGGCAAACGGTGGCGGTTTCTCCACCGGGCGGTCTACATCTCGGCGATCGCGGGTGTGGTGCACTACCTGTGGCTCGTCAAGGCGGACATCCGGCGGCCGGTGACGTACGGGGTGATCCTCGCCATCCTGCTCGGGTACCGGTTGGTGGATGTTCTCCGCAACCGGAACGTCCGGCGTTCCCGTGGGTGACCCCCGCCGACCCGTTCTTGCCGATCAGCGTATTTATCCGTTATTTACCACCTGATGGGACGGTTCAGGGTATTTCTCGAATATGAAGGGACGCGGTACAGCGGGTGGCAGGTCCAGAAAAACGCCCGCACGGTCCAGGGTGAACTCCTTCGCGCATCCCGTAAACTCTTTGAAACACCGGAGATGGAATTCATGGGGGCCGGGCGGACCGACGCGGGCGTCCACGCCCTCCGCCAGGTGGCGCACCTCGACGTCCGGACGGTCCTCGCACCCGAGATCATCAGGATGAAACTCAACGACGATCTCCCGGCGGACATCAACATCCTCGAGGTTGAGAAATGTCCGGCGAATTTCCACGCCCGGCACGATGCCGTGGCCCGGAGTTACCTCTACCAGATCTCAAGGCGCCGCACGGCGTTCGCGAAGCGGTTCGTCTGGTGGGTGAGAGACCGGCTGGACGTCGGGAAAATGGAAACCGCCGCGGGGCACTTCGCGGGGATGAAGGATTTCCGGTCATTCACCGCCGACGACCCCGCCGAAAAATCCACGGAGGTCCTCATCGAGGACATCCGCATGCGGGAGGCGGGGGATCTGATTCTGATACGGATCACCGGGTCCCATTTTCTCTGGAAGATGGTACGCCGGATGGTGGGGATCCTCGCCGAAACGGGCCGGGGAAAACTCGCTCCCGCCGGCGTGGCCGCGCTGCTGGAAGGCGGCTCCGACGCCCCGGCGAAACTGACCGCGCCCCCCTCCGGGCTCTTCATGGAACGGGTCTACTACAGGGGGGACCCCCGCGACCTGCCCTTCCTGCCGGTGATGGATGTCGGGCGCGGGTCGTAACTTTTCCATCATCACGGGCGTACCACGGGTATGAGATACGATCTCGGGAACAGCATCATGATACTGGGCAGGACGCCGGGCCTGCTCCGGGACCTCATCGGTGAACTCCCCCCGGACATGGTCACCGCGAACGAAGGTGAGGGGACCTGGAGCCCCTTCGATATCGTCGGACACCTCATCCACGGGGAGAGAACCGACTGGATACCGCGCGCGGAAATCATCCTCGGCCCCTCCCCGCGGACGGAATGGGATCCCTTCGACAGGGACGCGATGAAGGAGATCAGCCGCGGGAAAACCCTCCGCGAACTGCTCGACGAGTTTGCCGCGCTTCGCGCCGAAAACATCGTGAAGCTGAAGGCCTTCTCCCTCGACGAGGAAAAGCTGGACAGGAAAGGGATCCACCCGGAATTCGGTGAGGTGACCCTCCGGCAGCACCTCGCGACGTGGGTGGCGCACGACCTCTCGCATCTGTCGCAGGTCATCCGGGTCCTGGCGAAGACGTACCGCGCCGAGGTGGGTCCCTGGATCAAATATCTCAGCATACTGAAATAAACCCCTTCCGCCTCCAACCATCACCCTGAAGCGCCCGCCATGAATGTCTATGGTCTGATCATCCTCTGCGCCCTCGCCGGAGAATTCCTGCTGAACCTCGCGGCGGATATCCTCAACCTCCGCTCGCTGAAGCCGGGTGTTCCGCCGGAATTCGCCGACGTGTACGACGGGACAACCTACGAGAAATCCCTCGAATACACCAGGACGAGGACGGTGTTCGGGTTGACCGCGTCGGGGTTCATGCTCACGGTGACCCTCGCGTTCTGGTTCTCGGGCGGGTTCGGGGCGCTGGACGGGATCGTGCGGGGCTGGGAGCTCCCCTTCCCCTGGGACGGGCTGGCCTATATCGGCATCCTCACGCTCGCGCGGTCGGTGGTATCGCTCCCCTTCGGGATCTGGTCGACGTTCGTCATCGAACAGCGCTTCGGTTTCAACAAGACGACGCCGGCGACGTACGCGGCAGATCTCCTGAAAAGCGCCCTCCTCGGCGGGGTCATCGGCGGGGGGCTCGTGACCGGGGTGCTCGTCCTCTTCGAATGGGCCGGGCCCGGCGCGTGGCTCGCCTGCTGGGGTTTCGGGACGGTGGCGGTGCTGGTCATCCAGTACGTGGCGCCGGTCTACCTCATGCCGCTGTTCAACAAGTTCACGCCGCTCGACGAGGGGGAGCTGAAAACGAAGATCCTCGCGTACGCATCCCGGATCGGATTCCCCCTGCAGGGCATATACGTCATGGACGGCTCGAAACGCTCGTCGAAGTCGAACGCCTTTTTCACGGGCTTCGGAAAAAATAAACGGATAGCGCTCTTCGACACACTGGTCGCGAAACACACGGTCCCGGAACTGCTCGCCGTGCTGGCGCACGAGATCGGGCATTACAAGAAAAACCACATCCGGACGGGGATGCTCCTGAGCATCCTCCACATGGGCGTGGTCCTGTACATCTTTTCCACGTTCATCAGCCACGCACCCCTGTTCGATGCGTTCTACATGCGGGAGACCTCGGTCTACGCGGGGCTGATCTTCTTCGGGATGCTCTTCGCGCCGATCGAATTCTTCGCGGGGCTCCTCATGCAGATGATCTCGCGGAAAAACGAGTTCGAGGCGGACCGGTTCGCGGCGGAAACGCTCGGCAGCGGGGAGGACCTCATTTTCGCGCTCAAGAAGCTCTCGTCGCACAACCTCTCGAACCTCACCCCGCACCCGGCGTACATCTTCCTGCATTATTCCCATCCGCCGGTGCTCCAGCGGATCAGGGAACTGAGGAGGATCTGAGGGGGGACGCCCCGATCAGGGCCGGAACTGTGACGCGACGAGGTAGCAGAGACCGCCGACGGCGGCCGATACCGGGATGGTGAGGATCCATGCCCACACGATTTTCCCCGCGATCCCCCACCGCACCGCGGAGAGGCGTCGCGTCGCGCCGACTCCCATCACCGCCCCGGCGATGGTGTGCGTCGTGCTCACCGGGATTCCGGCGATGGCCGTTCCCACGAGCAGGGTCGCCCCGGCCGTCTCGGCGCAGAATCCCCCGATCGGTTTCAGATGCGTCAGCCTGACCCCCATGGTATGAATCACTTTCCAGCCGCCGGCGAGCGTCCCCAGGGCGATGGAGCTGTATGCAGCGAGGATGACCCACGTGGGGATGTAGAAATCCCTTCCCGCGTCGTAGACCCACGACGGCAGTTCCACCGACGATGACGCCAGGAGGATGGCGATGATGCCCATAGTCTTCTGGGCGTCGTTCGAACCATGGCCGAGGCTGAACGCCGCCGAGGAGAAGAGCTGTCCGTAGCGGAAACCCCGGTCGACCTTCCTGACGTTCATCCTGCCGAACAGCCAGTGCATCGCAATCATGAGGAACCACCCGATCACCAGCCCGAAAATAGGCGAGAGGAAGATGAAGAGGACGACCTTGCCGATCCCGCCCAGCACCAGCGCCCCGATGCCCCCCTTGACGAGTCCCGCGCCGGCCAGACCGCCGATGAGCGAATGCGACACGCTGATGGGCAGCCCGAACTTCGTGCAGACCCAGGTCCAGGCGATCGCCCCCGCGAGGGCCGACAGGATCATGACCTCGGTGACGACCTGGGGGTGGACGATCCCCTTGCCGATGGTATTTGCGACGTGCACCCCGAAGGTGAAGGCGGCGGCGAAATTGAAAAACGCCGCCCAGGCGACGGCGAGCCGGGGGGAGAGGACCCGGGTGGAGACGATCGTGGCGATGGAGTTTGCCGCGTCGTTCATCCCGTTCAGGAAATCGAACAGGAGGGCGAGGACGATGGTCAGGACGACGAGTGTCAGCATCCGCCCGTTCCCGGTTTCAGGAATTCTTGATCAGGAGTCCCTCGATCACGTTGGCGGCGTCTTCGCATTTGTCGGTGGCGGTCTCGAGGCTGACGTAGATCTCTTTCAACTTGATGATCAGGACCGGGTCTTTTTCGAGCTCGAACAGGTTCGCCACGGCCTCTTCGAACACCGTGTCCGCCTCGTTCTCGCACTCGTTGACTTTCTTCAGCACCTCGGCGATCCCGGGGCCCTTTCTCAGGTCGCGCATCATGTGCACGCCCCGCTGCAGCTCCCGGACCGACCGGTCGAGGATCGTAATGAGTTTCACCATGTCCGGGGGGCATTCCTTCAACCTGTAGAGTTTGAACCGGACCGCGCTGCCGTTGATGTTGTCCAGGATGTCGTCGATGGATGAAGCGAGGCGGTGGATGTCCTCCCGGTCGAACGGAGTGATGAAGGTGCCGTTCAGTTCCGCCATGATATCGTGCGTGATCGAGTCCCCGCGGTGTTCGAGGTCCTCGATCGCCTTCACCAGGGCCCCGAGGTCCGCCTGGGGGGTCGCGGGAAGCTTTTTCAGGAGTTCGGTCGTGCTGGCAAGGTTGTCGACCGTTTTTTCGAAGAAGCCGAAGAAGACATCGTTCTTCGGCATCAGGAACGCGAGGAGTGTTTCGAATTTCATCGTACGGTGGCCGGAGAGGGGTCGGGTGAAATGACTTCGCGGGGAATATAGAATTTCACCGCCTGAAATGCAATGGGCCATTCCCACCCGGGGCCCGGCTCGGGGATCCCCGCGGCGGGGGGGAGTGGAGGGGCGTCCTCCGTCTCGAATTTGATATCCGTCGGGCTGTTTCCTATATTGACGGCCGTCCGACCGTCCGGAATTAAGCGTTTCCATGGGGCTTTCGCAGCAATTTCCACCGATCAAACCATCATAAATCAGCAACCTCCAGCCGGGGATATCACCATATGACCGTCAAGAGCGACACCTTTTTTACCGACGTCACACGAAACTTCGAAAACGCGGGGAAGTACCTGAAACTCCCCGACGGCCTGCTGGAACAGATCAGGGTATGCAACAGCGTCTACCGTTTTAAGTTTCCCGTCAAGACGGAGAACGGCTACGAGGTCGTCTCGGCGTGGCGGGTGGAACACAGCCAGCACAAGCTGCCGACCAAGGGAGGGATCAGGTTCAGCGAGCACGTCGACGAGGACGAAGTGATGGCCCTCGCCGCCCTCATGACCTACAAGTGCGCCCTTGTCGACGTCCCGTTCGGGGGGGCCAAGGGGGGCGTGAAGATCGATCCCCGCAAGTACGACGAGGAACAGCTCCAGCGGATCACGCGCCGGTACGCCGCCGAGCTCATAAAAAAAGGTTTCATCGGCCCCGGCATCGACGTCCCCGCGCCCGACTACGGCACCGGAGAGAGGGAAATGGCGTGGATTGCCGACACCTACTCCGCGTTCAACCCCGGCCAGATCGACGCAAGCGGCTGCGTCACGGGAAAGCCGCTCTCACAGGGGGGCATCAGGGGACGGCGCGAGGCCACCGGCCGCGGGGTCTTCTTCGGATTGCGTGAAGCCTGCGACCAGGCCGAGGACATGAAGGCGCTGGGGCTCTCGAAGGGCCTTGCCGGAAAAAGGGTGGTGGTCCAGGGGCTCGGCAACGTGGGATACCACGCGGCGAAGTTTCTCCGGGAGGCGGGCGCCGTGCTGGTCGGGCTCGCGGAGTACGAGGGGGCGATCGCGGACCCCAGGGGACTCGACCTCGAAAAGGTCATGACACACCGCCGCGACACGAAATCGATATTGAAATTCCCCGGCGCCACGGACCTGAAAACCGCGGAGGCCCTCACCCTCGACTGCGACATCCTGGTCCCGGCGGCGCTCGAGAACCAGATTACGATCGAAAACGCCGCGGACGTGAAGGCGAAAATCATCGGCGAGGCGGCCAACGGCCCGGTGCGCAGCGACGCCGACCAGGTCCTGCGGGGCCGGGGCGTCCTCATCGTCCCGGACGTCTACCTCAACGCGGGGGGCGTGACCGTTTCGTATTTCGAGTGGTTGAAAAACCTGCAGCACGTGAGGATGGGGCGTCTCGGCAAACGCTTCACCGAAACGGCGACCAACCAGCTGATCCTCACGATCGAGAAATCGACGGGAAAAACGCTGAGCGAATCGGAAAAACTGAAGCTCATGGCCGGCCCCGACGAGGAGGCGCTCGTGAACTCGGGACTCGAGGATACGATGATCGAGGCGTATCATGAAATCCGCGAAGTCTGGAAGAGGCACAAAGGCGTCGATATGCGGACGGCGGCTTTTATCACGGCGATCGACAAGGTGGCCCAATCCTACATCGAACTGGGCGTCTTTCCCTGAGCACGCCGTGGGTGGGTGAATATACCCACACAAAGGCCGGCCTCATGCAATTATGATTCACCCGGCCCGGCCGGGACGAATACATTCCCTTTTTTATTCGTTTCTTGGTCGTTTTCGAAGGGATATAGAGACTTTTTCTGGTACGGAGAGTGCACTGGTAGTAGTGGAAATCTCTCGTTATTTTCACTTTCAGGAGTTTGAGTCATGAATACGTTTACATCCGAAAAGTTAGCAGAAGTCAAGGCGAAAAATCCGAACGAGCCGGAATTTCATCAGGCGGTCGAGGAGGTCCTCGAATCCCTGGAGCTCGTCCTCGAGAAACACCCGGAATACCGCACCGCCAAAATCGTCGAACGCATGGTGGAGCCCGAGAGGGTCATCATGTTCCGCGTCCCCTGGACCGACGACAAGGGGCAGATTCACGTCAACCGCGGGTTCAGGATCGAAATGTCCAGCGCGATCGGACCCTACAAGGGGGGCCTCCGGTTCCATCCCTCGGTGAACCTCGGCATCCTGAAATTCCTCGCGTTCGAACAGGTCTACAAGAACAGCCTCACCACCCTGCCGATGGGCGGGGGCAAGGGGGGATCCGACTTCGATCCGAAGGGCAAATCGGACGCTGAGGTCATGCGGTTCTGCCAGAGTTTCATGTCTGAACTGTTCCGGCACATCGGGCCGGACACCGACGTCCCGGCGGGCGACATCGGGGTCGGCGGCCGTGAGATCGGCTACCTGTTCGGCCAGTATAAACGCCTTCGCAACGAATTCACCGGCGTCCTCACCGGGAAGGGGCTCCACTGGGGCGGTTCCCTCATCCGCCCGGAAGCCACCGGGTACGGCGCGGTCTATTTTGCGGCCGAGATGCTTACCACCCGGAAGGAGGAACTGAAGGGCAAGACCTGCCTGGTCTCCGGCAGCGGGAACGTCGCGCAGTACACGATCGAGAAAATCCTCCAGCTCGGGGGCAAGGCCGTCACCGTGTCCGATTCGTCGGGATATGTGTACGACGAAGAGGGGATCGACGCGAAGAAGCTGCAGTTCGTCATGGACCTGAAAAACGTCCGCCGCGGCCGAGTGTCGGAGTACGCCGAGAAATTCAAGGGCGCGAAGTTCACGCCGGTGGACCACAAACTCGGCTACAATCCGCTCTGGAACCACAAGGCGCATTGCGCGTTCCCGAGCGCCACGCAGAACGAGATCAACGGCACCGACGCGGACAACCTGCTCAAGAACGGGGTGTACGTCGTGTCGGAGGGCGCGAACATGCCGACCACGATCGACGGCATCAGGAAGTTCCTCGACAACAAGATCCTCTACGCCCCGGGCAAGGCCGCGAACGCCGGCGGGGTGGCGACGTCGGGCCTCGAGATGGCGCAGAACAGCCAGCGCCTGTCATGGCCGCGCGAAAAGGTGGACCAACACCTGCACGGGATCATGAAGAGCATCCACAGGGCCTGCGTCGAGACGAGCGAACGTTTCGGCACCCCCGGCAACTACGTCAACGGCGCCAACATCGCGGGGTTCCTGAAGGTCGCCGACGCCATGATGGACCAGGGTGTCGTCTAACCCGCATCCGGAACACGGCGCGGTCGCGGCGTGAGTCAACCGGTTGAGGTCACCCGGCCGGGGGGAGTATGAGTTCGCGGGAAGAACGATCCCTCCGGCCGGTCCTCACCGGCTATTCGCAGAACTTCCTGGACCTGATGCGGTGGAGGGTCCGGGAGGTCCTCCTCGTTTCCAGCCAGTACGATTCCTTCCTGTTCGATGAAGACGGCCAGCTCTACGG
>QJVY01000101.1 GCA_003235555.1 Ignavibacteria bacterium
AACCAGGCGACGGCCCCGCCGTCCGGCGACACCGAGAGGGAGATTCTCCCCTGGATTGAAACGCTGTCGGTGAATTCCAGCCGGTTATCCGTCCCTTCCGGCGTGACACTCCAGATCGCGAGATCCGTCATCCTCCCGGCCGACCACCTCCATTTATAATAAAAGATTCTTTTCCCGTCCGGTCGCCATCGTGGGACAATCCCATCCTGGGCAACCACCCTCGTCCCGCCGCCCAGCGCGGACGCCACGAAAATAGCGGGCGTGTTCCCGCTCGGCGTGGTTCCGCCATACGCCACACGGCTTCCGTCCATCGAGACGTCCACCGATTGGATCCATCTCATCGAATCGGAGGTTATGACCTTCGGTTCCCCTCCGCCGGTGTTCATGAAATACACGTGCCAGTTTCCCCCGGCGTCCTTTCCCGGAAACGCGGCCCAGTTGCCGTCGCCGGAAAGGCCGTGATACCGGATGTTGGTCAGTGGTATTTCCAGTTCCTTCACGGTCATGTTGGGGTTTACCTCGGGCGTCGGTTTCCGGAGGAACACCAGCGTCACCACCGCGGCAATCAGGATGAGACCGGTGAGGATGAACCAGCGAAATCTGGCGAAGAAGGTGGGCCCCGCCACGGGCATCTGAGTTGAAGGGACGGGCCCCTGTCCCGCCGCGGCCGCGAGCGCGGACTGCGTTACTTCACGCGACACCCTCGTGGACTGCTTCCGGGCGCGCCTCAGGTCGACGACGAAATCGGCGGCCGTCTGGTAGCGGTCGGCGGGGTCCTTCTCCAGCGCCTTCTCGAGAATCCGCGAGATTTCCGGCGCCGCCCCCGGAAGATATTTTTCGACACTTTCCGGTTCCTCGTTTACGATCGAATAGACCATCGCCGCCTCGTGGTCCCCGCGGAAGGGGAGCCTGCCTGTCAGCATCTCAAACAGCAGCACTCCGAAGGAAAAAATATCGCTCCGGTGGTCCGCTTCGCCCCCCTGGATCTGTTCCGGGGACATGTAGCCGAGCGTGCCAACGGTGCTGGACGTACGCGTGAGCTTCATCGCCCCCCTGAGCTTCGCCAGGCCGAAGTCCATGACCTTCGCCTGCCCCTTGGAGTTCAGCATCACGTTGTCGGCCTTGATGTCCCGGTGGACGATCTCCCTGGCGTGCGCCTCCTGGAGGGCTTCGCCGATCTGTATGGCCACGGCGAGGGCGTCGTCGGGCTTCGCGAAGGGGAGTTTCTCACGGAGGGTCCCACCCTCGATATATTCCATCGACATGAACAGCTGTCCCTCCTGCTCGTCCACGCCGTATATCGTGCAGATGTTCGGATGGTTGAGGCCCGCGGCCGCCTGAGCCTCCTGGAGGAATCGCGCCTTCGCGCCCTCGTCACGGTTCACCCTCTCGGGGAGGAACTTGAGCGCAACGGTGCGGTTGAGGCGGGTGTCGCTCGCCTTGTAGACCACACCCATCCCCCCCTCACCCAGCTTCTCCAGTATTTTATACTGACCGATGGTATTCCCTGTCATGGCGGACCTATTCGAAAATTCCTTTTTCTGCGATCATATCCTCGATCTCTTCGGGGTCGACCGGTGTCAGACCGGTGAGGACCTCACAGCCGTCGTCGGTGATGACGATGGTGTCCTCGATACGGAAGTGTATTTTCTTCGTCTTGTCTTCGATGATCGGCTCCAGGTTGAAGACAACCCCCGGCACGAACGGCCCCTTCCGCGAGCCCACGTCGTGCACGGCCATCCCCACGAAGTGTCCCGCGTAATTCGGCCAGAGGGTATCGTAGCCGTGTTTCGCATACACCTCCTGCCCGATCGCGATCAGATCTTCGTACGTGACTCCCGGTTTCAACGCCCCGATGGCCTTTTCGCGGAACTCCGCGACGCACGCGTACATTCTTAATTGATCGTCGGTGAACTTTCCGCTCACCGGCCACGTGCGCGTGATGTCGGTGCAGTAGTAGTTCAGGTCGGGCGCGTAGTCGAGCAGGACGACGTCCCCGGCCTGCATCTTGTGGTTGTTCGCGTTGTAGTGCCAGTCTAGGCCCCGTTCACCCGAAGCCGCGATCGCGAAATACGCGGGGTTCTGCTGACCCCTGTACTGATAGTAGAAATCGCACGCCGCGACCATCTGGTATTCGTAAAGGCCCGGACGCGTAATTTTCATGGCCTCGTTGAATCCCAGCGCGCCGATCTTCCCGCATTCGCGCAGGACGGTGATCTCTTTTTCGTCTTTTATTTTGCGCATCGCGTGAAGGACCGGCGATATGTCTTTCACCGACACCTCCGGATACTTTTCCCTGATCAGGTTCGAGAAATTCGTCTCGCGGGGAATTCTCCCGTCCCACGGATCGAACTTCCGTTTCGACCACAGCATTTTGCTCCGGTCGGGACTCATCTCGGCCGTCTCCTCCGGGCCCAGATAAAGGTAGACCGTCCGTCCGGCCGTCAGGACTGTGTCGAAGGTGGCGGTCATCGATTTTTTCGACGACACCATGTCCATTTTGTAGAGCGCCGCGGCTTCTGTGCCCGGCTCGATGCGCGCCTCCTGTTTGATATCGCCCGGCGTCCGGTCGGGCACCAGGAGCCTGGAGGTACTGTCCTTCCCGTCGATGATCAGGACTGCGTCGGGGGCCTCCACTCCCGAGAGGTAAAAGAAATTGTTGTCCTGACGGAATTTCACGTACGCCTCGGGGAGTTCGGCCCCGAGGAAAATGGCCACACCGTCGCCGACCGAATCCATCACGGCGGCCCGGCGCCGGGCGAAGTCCTCCGGCGTGAAATATTTCCACATGTCCTGCGCGCGCAGGGGAAGGACCCCGGCGAGGAGGAGGCAAAAAAATGCTATGCGTTTCATGAGTGTTGTTTTCCTTATGACCGGATGACTGCGGAGATAATTCACGGGTCGGCCGATCCCGGCCGCCGGGGATGTTACTTGAACATATTCTCAATCATGACGAGCTTGGCGCTCAGTCGCTGGTCCGCATAGACGATCTCCGTCCCATCCGCGGTGAGCCCCGCGGTTATGCCCTGCCTGAAGCCCGGGAATTGCGCAGCAAGCTTTTCTTCCTTTCCGGTGACGATGTTGTACTTCCACATCTCCGTCCCGTTTTTCCAGATACCGATGAAGTCGTTGATTTCATCATAGAATG
>QJVY01000184.1 GCA_003235555.1 Ignavibacteria bacterium
TGGTCGGGATACACCCCCAGTTGAGGCAGACCCCCCCAAGGCGGTCCCGTTCGACGACTGCCACAGATAACCCCAGTTGGGACGCCCGTATCGCCGCCACGTACCCCCCGGGTCCACCCCCTACAACAAGAATGTCAAACTGCCGTTCTGCCATATTCCTCCAGAAATAAAAAAAGGGTCGTCGGTACCCTCGAAACCTTATAAAACAGGTAATTTACTATGAATACACTGAAAATATATGAATTCGCCACCGAAAATCCAATGGTGCCCGGACCCTACGGGACCCGGGGTTCTGTGGTCGGCGGCGAACCCTCACCCGGGTCCCTTGAAATTCTGCCGAAACTTCTATATCTATTTTTTCTGGAGTTAGCCCACTTCCCAGGGATGTGGTCCAATCTGAAATATCCGATACGCGATCTGCTTTCCGGAGTAACGACCGGCGGGGCGACACAACCCCAGCTGGCTGACCTGAACGGCCTCTGCCAGCGGATGGCGTTGACCTACCTGAGGCGAAAAATCGCGGCGGGAAAAATCAACCCGTCGGTCCTCGGCCTCAATGACCGGGACCTCGCCCTCGATTGCGTTGCGGAACTCTTCGCCCCTTCCCCCGACGGCCGTTTCATCGAATTCATCGACTATTTCGAGGCGAAGTCCGTCGACATCCCCGGGACGCCGGAGCGGATGCTCCTGGTACACCTTCGCCGCCTGGTGTTTTACATCTGTAACGACGGAATATTCAGGATGTACGGCGAAGCCGACCCATCCCTGTCGAGGATCATCAGGAACATCAAGCTCGGACTGAAACGCTCCACGGCGCTGCGGACGATGATGCGGTTCGACGAACAGTTGATCGTTACCGTCTCGGCGGAGGCGGGATCCCACATACCGGTGATGACGCACGACGAGGTACAACTCCTCGTGGATGGAAACCTGGATATCCGGACGGGCATACCCGGATTGCTCGGAAATATCGCCCGCGAAATCGGCGGACGGGTACCGACGGCGAAAGCTGTCCCCCTCATCAGCCTGGCGTGTTGTGTCAGGGCGGCCTGCCTCAGGCTGAATATCCGCGAAGCGGCCGCCGATGAGGACCCGATGCTCACCGATGACGTCCGGACGATTATCAGGGACGCTTGCAACCGTATCATGGCCCTCTCGGGGTCGAAATACCTGGTCAAGGGCAAGGTTTGCAAGGCCACCATGGAAGGGTATATCTCCGGAATCGGGAAACTTCTCGAGGCGGAATTCCTCGGACAGTCGGACGGTGAAAGCCGGTATTTCGATTTTTTCACATCCGCCCTCCCCGGGGTGTCCCGGGAAGAGTACGCCGGCATCCACCGACCCGTGTTCGAATACCTGACGAAACTGGCCCGCACAAGAGCCCTGCGGGGCCTTCGTGAACTGTAATTCCGGAGGCTGGTGCCGTTGCGAGGAATATTTTACAGGGGCTAATCACGAGTGGTTTCATCAACCCGGCTGATGAACATGGGGGAAAAACACCCGGACGAAACAACGATCGAACTGTACGTCCTAGGCTCACCGCCGGAGGACGAGGACATGGCGTGGCTTGCGGCCCATCTTGAACAATGCCGCTCCTGCGGTGAGTTGCACGCGGCCATCAGGGAATTCTACCGCGACCTCGACGTCGAGACCGGATCAGGTGAGACACCCCCGTCCGGATTGCCGGTACCAACCCGTCAGCCGGATTCTCCTGCACGTCGTGTTCTGCGGGGAATGTCAGGGGACGGGTTGCCCGCCGGGAGGATGGTGGAGACTGCCTTCCCGATCCGGATGGCCCGCTGGATCGTGAAGCATCCCGTCATATCCACCACCACCGGTCTCGGCGCCTTCGGCCTGATGATTCTCTCCCTCCTTCCCGCGCCGGGCCTCTTCACGGCACCGGCGGATACCAATCCCGTCAACTATCGCGTCGAAGGGGTGATGGTCTCGATCGTGAACCGTGCCGATTCAGTCCTGATGACGGAACAGGTGTCCAAGAGTTACGCCGCAGAACTCGTGAACCAGGACGACACACCTTCCCGCACGCCGGTCAGGATGCTCTTTGCCGATGTCGACGGGAACGGGAGGAACGAATTCCTCCAGGTTCGGAACCCCGGCAGACCCGTGGATATTCCGGAGGCCGACGTCCTCCTGCGCTCCCTGGAGGAAGAGACACCCCTCTGGAGATACGCGGCGGCAAAACGATTCACCTTTCCGGGAAAAACCGAGGGGAACGCACCCGATTTCGGTATCCGGACGATCGACGCGGGCGATTACGACCAAGACGGGGTGATGGAGGTCTACGTACTTTCAGTCCACACTCATTTCCCCAGCACCCTCGCCAAACTCAACGCCGCGACCGGGGCTGAACTCGAGCTGTTCCTGCACATCGGCCACATTACTGTCCTGCAGGCCGCCGACCTCGACGGGGACGGGGTCTCCGAACTGATCATCGGCGGAAGGAACAACGCCTACCGGCAGGCGTTCGTGGCGGTCCTCGATCCCCGCCACATGTCAGGCCGTGGACCGGCGACCGACCCCTACCTCCCGGACGGGATTCTCCCGGCCCCGATCAGATCGTACGTCCTCTTCCCGAGGACCATCGTCGGGGCCGCGATCGACGACGGGGAATTGAGTGAACATGTCACCGGTATCGATGTCAACCGGGCCGAAAACTACCTGAGGGTGACCGTCGACGAATACAACAGCGCGCCCGTCCACGCGTCATACACCGTGGTCTTCGACCGGACGATGAACCCGATCAATTTCCAGACCGGGAGCGAATTTGACACTCTTGCGGATTCCCTCGACAGCCGCGGACTCCTCCCCGTGCCGGTCGACCCCGCCTACCAGAGAAATTTTCTCACGAACCTGATGTACCTTCGCGGTGAGGAGTGGACCACGCGGCCTCTTTCCAAGCGCTTCGGGCAATATCCGGATCCCACCGGAGCCCGCTGAGCGCCCGGGATCGCGCGATTCTATTGCTTTTCCCTTCCGAATTGTTTATCATAGTCCGCATTCTCATGCGGACCCGATGACCACAGACGACACGTCCCTCAAAGTTGTTGTCACGAACCGCCGGGCCCGACACGAATATTTCGTTCTCGAGTCATTCGAGGGGGGATAGCACTCAGGGGTACCGAAGTCAAATCTCTCCGCCAGGGGAGCGCCAACCTCCAGGACGGCCACGCGATCGTTCGCCGGGGTGAAATCTGGCTCTCGGGGATGCACATCAGCCCGTTCGAAAAAGGGAACATCAACAACCACGATCCTGTCAGGGACCGGAAACTCCTTCTGCATAGGAAGGAGATCCGGAAACTGATCACGCGGATGCAGGAGAAGGGACTCGCCCTGATCCCCCTCCGGGTCTATTTCAACAGGAACATCGCCAAGGTGGAGATCGGGTTGTGCCGGGGCAAGAAGGTGTACGACAAGCGGGAAACCATCAAGAAGCGGGAAGTCGAGAGACAGGTCCGCCGTGATTTTGCCCGGTCCTGAGAGGGAACCGGTCACAGATCCCAGTCACTATCTCAACCACCCCCACACCCAGGAGGAGAGGCCGTGTACGTTCCAGGAAAAATGTTCTTTACCAAAGGCGTCGGACGTCACAAGGACTACCTCCAGTCGTTCGAGCTGGCCCTGCGCGACGCCAGGATCGAGAAATGCAACCTGGTCACCGTCTCCAGCATCTATCCCCCCGGCTGTAAACGGATACCGACCGATGAGGGGTTAAAGCTCCTTGAACCGGGACAGATTACTTTTTCGGTGATGGCCAGGAACGCGACCAACGAACCGAACAGGCTGATCGCCGCATCGATCGGGGTGGCCACACCGGCGGACTCAACGCAGTACGGATATCTCTCCGAGCATCATCCGTTCGGGGAGACGGACGAGAAAGCGGGCGATTATGCCGAAGACCTGGCGGCAACGATGCTCGCCACCACACTCGGGGTGGAATTCGATCCCAGCCTGGCATGGGACGAGAGGGAGAAACAGTTCAAGATGAGCGGTAAAATCGTGAAGACCTGGAACATCACGCAGAGTGCCGAGGGCGACAAGAACGGCCTCTGGACGACCGTGATCGCCAGCGCAATCCTCCTGCCGTAAGCTTCCCGACCCGGGGAGCGATCCGCCGTCCTGCTTCGGACGTGGATAATTCGTCGAGGGAATCCCAGGCGGGACGAATCGCCTCCCGATTTTCAATCCGTCCACCCAGAACCCCCCGACGTTCCACATCCTCACTTCGGCAATCCACTCCTCCAAACAG
>QJVY01000127.1 GCA_003235555.1 Ignavibacteria bacterium
AAATTCCGCCATCCAACCTCCCCCCGTAAGGGGCCCGGAGGTTTTTTTCTGCCCCGCCCTGGAGTGGAATGAAGGTCAAATCCAAAGTTCTCGACCACACCGCCTTCGAGCGCACGCTCACACGGCTCGCCCACGAGATCCTCGAAAAAAACAGGGGTTCGGAATCGATCGTCATAGTGGGGATCGTTACCCGCGGGGAAATCCTCGCCCGGCGGCTCGCGGCGAAAATTCAAAACATCGAACACCGCGAACTGCGCATCGGATTCATCGACATCACCCTCTATCGTGACGACCTCCGGGGCAATCCGGCTCAACCCATCCTCCGGGGCACGGACATCCATTTCGACATCACGGACAGAAACGTCATCCTCGTCGACGACGTACTCTACACGGGGCGCACCGTCAGGGCGGCCCTCGACGAACTGGTCGACCTCGGGAGGCCTTCGTCGATCCAGCTGGCCGTTCTCGTCGACAGGGGACACCGCGAACTCCCGATCAGGGCCGATTACGTCGGCAAGAACATTCCGACCGCCAGGAACGAGGAGGTCAGGGTCATGCTGACCGAAACAGACGGGGAGGATTCCGTCCTCCTGCTCGAGACCGATGGGGGGGATGCCTGATGCCGCTCGCCTCCAGACACCTCCTCGGGCTCCGTGGAGTCCCGAAAGAGGACATCCAGCAGATCCTCGATTCGGCGGCCTCCTTCCGGGAGGTTCTCGAGCGGCCGATCAAAAAAGTCCCGACGCTCCAGGGAAAAACCATTGTCAACCTCTTTTACGAAAGCTCGACCCGGACCCGGATCTCCTTCGACCTGGCCGAACGGCGCCTCTCCGCGGACGTGGTACACTTTACATCCGATTCCAGCAGCGTTAAAAAGGGCGAAACCCTCCGGGACACCGCCCGCAACCTGGAGGCGATGAAAATCGACATGATCGTCGTCCGCCACAGCGCCGCCGGCGCGGCGAAATTCCTCTCCGATGTCGTGAAGGCGAACGTGGTCAACGCCGGGGACGGGGCGCACGAGCATCCCACCCAGGCGCTCCTGGACATGTACACATTGCGGGAAAAATTCAATTCGCTCGAGGGCCTCAGGGTCTGCATCCTCGGCGACATTCTCCACAGCCGCGTGGCGCGGTCGAACATCCACGGACTGCTGACGATGGGCGCGAAGGTCTCCGTCTGCGGTCCCCGGACCCTGATCCCCCGCGACATCGGGGAGATGGGCGTCGAGGTGTACACCGATGTCGACGAGGCCATTCGTGACGTGGACGCTGTAAACGTCCTGCGGATCCAGCACGAGAGGATGGAGAGGGCGTACTTTCCATCCATCAGGGAATACCACAGGGTGTTCGGCCTGACGGCGGAGAGGCTCGCGAAAGCGAAACCGCACACCGTGGTCCTCCATCCCGGACCGATCAACAGGGACGTGGAACTCTCCGCCGATGTCGCGGACGGGGAACGGTCGCTGATCCTGCGGCAGGTCCTCAACGGTGTCGCGGTGAGGATGGCGGTACTCTATCTCATAGGCACAGGCTCATGATGACAACCCTGCTCTTGAAAAATGCCCGCCTCGTCGACCCCTCGAACCGGCTGGACGTGGAATCGGACATCCTCATCGTCGGGGGGAAGATCACAAAAATCGGGAAAAACCTGACGGCGGAATCGGGGGCGGAAACGGTGGACCTCAGCGGAAAGACCGTGGCCCCCGGGTTCCTCGACATGCACGTCCATTTCCGGGAACCCGGATTCGAACACAAGGAGACGATCACCACGGGTTGCGCGTCCGCCGCGGCCGGGGGGTTTACCGGAGTCTGCTGCATGCCCAACACGGACCCCGCCATCGACAACCCCGCCGTGGTCAGTTTCATCCATGAGCGGGGAAGGGAAGCCCTGGAGGGGGCGGTGGACGTCTACTGCATAGCCGCGGTCACCAAAAACCGGGAGGGGAAACTCCTCTCGCCGATGTCGGAACTCGCGGCGGCGGGAGTGGTGGCATTTTCCGATGACGGCTCGCCGGTTTCAGATGCGGAAATCATGAGGCGTGCCCTGGAGTACGCCGGCATGTCCGGGAAACCCGTCATCCAGCACGCCGAGGAGTCGAGTATGACGAAGGGGGGCGCGATGAACGAGGGCCGGACCTCCACCATCCTCGGGCTGCCCCCGATTCCCGCGGTGGCCGAGGAGATCATGGTCGGCAGGGATATCCGGCTGGCGGAATATACGGGGGCCGCCTACCATGTCGCGCACGTCAGCACGGCGGGTGCTGTCGATCACGTCCGCAGGGCCAGGGTGCTCGGACTGAAGGTGACGTGCGAAGTCACCCCGCACCACTTCTCACTGACCGATGACGCCGTGGAGGGATTTGACACGAACACCAAAATGAACCCCCCGCTCCGCGGGAAGGAAGATGTCGCGGCGATGAAGGAGGCGCTGAGGGACGGGACCATCGACGTGATCGCCACGGACCACGCGCCCCATTCGCCCGACGAGAAAGCCGTGGAGTTCGTCAACGCTCCCTTCGGGATCGTCGGCCTCGAAACCGCCATCGGGCTCGCGGTGACCGGATTGGTGGAACCGGGGATCATCTCATTGAACCGCATGATAGAACTCTTCTCGATCAACCCGCGGAAAATTCTCGGGTTACCGGCTGTGGAAATAGCGGAGGGAAAGCCCGCAAACCTGACGATCATGGACCTCGGCGTCGAATACACGGTGGACACCGCCTCCTTCAAATCGAAGTCGAAGAACTCCCCCTTCGGGGGGAAGAAACTGCGCGGCAAAGCGGTCGGCATCGTCAATAATGGCCGGGCGATCTTCGCCTGAGAACGTTCGAACGTTCACCTGTCCGCGTCCTAAAAACTGGACGCAAATTCCATTCTCTACACCACCTGTTCAGGCTCTCGCACAGAATCCGGGGATCATTTTGAACAAAATCCCGCCGTTTTTGAGGAAATCCCACTCTGGCACACCTCTTGAGTATTATCAGGGTAATTGAACAACAGGAGAATAATCATGAAAACGCACATACTGATGATGGTCATCCTAGCGGCACTCGCCGGGGGGTGCAAGACCACGGTAACGGAGGTCGACACGACACCGCCATTCGCCCCACGGGGGATCTATACCGAAACCGGCGACGAACTCGTGTTGCTCTCCTGGGTCCCGAACTCGGAGCCCGATCTGGCGGGCTACAGGGTCTACTGGAGTGACGCGTACGACGGGGTGTACGAGTTCCTCGGCCAGACCTCGACGGAAAGTTATTCCGATTACGGGGCGCCCAACGGCGTGACGGTGTACTACGCCGTGACGGCGCTCGACCGCTCCGGAAACGAGAGTGAGCTGAGCCATGATATAGTATACGATACGCCCCGGCCCGAGGGGTTCGGAGTGGTGCTCCCGAATTACCTGTACAATCCGTCGGGAAGCGGTTATGATTTTTCGACCTATACGACGGGTCCGTATAACGACCAGTATACCGACATTTTTTACGAACACAGTGGCGGCGTGTACTACCTGAATGTCTGGATGGACACCGATATCCAGGACGTGGGGTACACCGAGTCGCTCTACGAGGTCGGGTACGCCCCGTCCGGCGGGTGGTCTCCCACGAAGGACGTCCGGCTGATAGCGGGTCACACGTACGTCGTGAAAACCTGGGACAACCACTACGCAAAGGTCCGCGCGCGGACGTTTTCCGACGGAAGCCTCACCTTCGACTGGGCCTACCAGCTCCAGTCGGGGAACAGGCGGCTGAAATCGGCGGCTCAGAGGGGGCCCCTGCAGGCGGGCCCGGGGGTTACCGGGAGGTCGGAGTGACGTGTTGACTTTGGGGATGTGAAGGAGTATTTTTAATCGAATGAAGAACATCATCGTGACGGTCAACCTGCTTCTGTTGACGCTGGTTTTCTGCCCGGCTCTGGCCGGGCAGAGCCGTTTTACCCCGGCCGCGGAACAGGATTCGTCAACCCCTGAGGGTCCTGCGGCGGTGTACCGTGCGGTGGAAAGGGGCATGAGCGACGGGGACGAGAGGATCTTCTCACCCTATCTCAACAGCACGGTATCCCTCAATATCCGGGGCAGGGCGGACGGATACTACAGCGCGAACCAGGCCCGGCAGATCCTCCGTTTCTTCTTCTCCTCCGTCCGCGTGATCTCCTTCTCCCTCACGACGCGCGACACCGGCGCGCATCCGTTCGCCACAGGCGGCGGAATACTCACCTCCGGGTCCCGGTCACAGCGGGTGCAGGTCTATGTCGGCCTCACCCTGGACCGGACCGGCTGGGTGATTACCCAGCTGAACATCTACTGAGACGATCCCGCCCGGCATCAACCCCCGCGACCGTATGCATCGCCCCCGCAGACAAATGAGAAGTTTGATGGTACTGACATGCGCGGCGCTCCTCGTACTGGCCGGACTGGTGGTGAGCGAACGGTGGCTGACGGGAACGGGCGCGGGATCGTGGGGGGAGACCGCCGCCGGGTGGTCCCGCGACATCGAACGGGAGATCACCGGCACCTTCGATGCCTTCCAGGGTGAGGCCCTGCGGTCCGTGCGGTCGGCGGCGTCGTCCATCCTCGCCGCCGGTGTCGACACGAACAGGGACCGGGCCCGACTCTTCGACTTGCTCGGAAGCCTCTCGAACGGTGCCCTCACGGTCGAGTACTATGACGATTCCGGACAGATTATCGCCTGGAACGGACCGCGCGGAACGGACATCGATCCGGTCGCGCTGCGCGGGGGAGGCCGCGAAGATTACACCGCCGGGGGGGTCCCGCCGCAGATTTCCAGGCTCATCGGGGGCCCGATCTATTCCTACCTGGTGGTCGTCGCTCCCATCTTCAGGCATGACAGCCTGGCCGGGCACGTGGTGGCGAAGAGTCTCTTCAGTGCCAACCACCCGGTCAACAATCGGTTCATCAACGTCAGGGCGCTCGCCGGGTCCTACCAGTCAATTGTCGAGGAGCGCACGGGGGCCCGGGTTTCATTCCGCATCCGAAAGGTCCCCGCGGCAAAGGGGCCGGCGGACCGTGCTCCGTCCACCCCCGAACTCAACGGATCTGATCCGGAAAATCTGCCGACGGGCTCTCCGCTTCTCGTCACTCTGCGGGGCATCTCCGGTGAGGACATCGGCTACGTCCTTGTGCCGCGGCCGGACAGGGCGATCTACGAAGCGGGTATTCGGGCGGAATACGGGAGATGGGAAAACCTCTCCGGGCTGGCGGCGCTCGTACTGATCTTGTTCATGATCGGCCGGACGTTTCCCCGCCGGAATGGAAACCGGACTTTCATCATCTACCTGATCGGCTGCATCTGGGCGGTCCGGTACGCCATGGTGTACACGGACATTCCCGCCGTGTTTTTCGGGGGGGATCTGTTCGATCCGACCCTCTTTGCGTCCTCGTTCGGATACGGCGCCGCCAGGTCCCTCGGCGATCTCTTCCTTTCGGCCCTCGCGCTGGCTTCCTCGATGATCCTGCTCGACGGCCTCGTCGTGAACCGTGCGGGGACGGCCGGTGGCGGCGGGGCGGACCCACGGACCCGGGGGGGAGCCGCCACGGCCCTGTCGGTACTGGGTCTGCTGGTCCTTATCGGCCTCCTCGGGCCGCTGAGTCGCGCGTTCCACGCCGTCATTCAGAGCGCGGTTTTCGATTCCCGCATCGACCTCAACGATCCGAAGCTGGTTTTTCCGGGAGTCCCGATGGCCGCTCTGCTCCTCGGGATAGCCCTGCTCATCTACTCCTCGATACTCGCGGGTGTGACATTTCTGGGGGGGGGGGTGAAAATCGTCGGACGCCTGAGGCCAGGATCGTCACCGGCTGCGTCATGGACCGTCGTGGTCATCCTGACGATCTTCAGCTCGGTACTCTTCGATCTCCTCCACCCCAACCCGCTCGGGACCCCGTGGGGCCGGCTGCTGATGTTCGGAGGGTTGATCGTCCTCGCGCTCGTCACGGGGGGTGCGGGGAGGAGGGGGGTGCGGGCGAGACGGTCCGGAGCGCTGCTCATCGTCGCCCTGACGGCGATCGGTGTCATGATCCCCCTGCTCGACGCGAAAGTCCACGAACACGACAGGGTGATGGTCGAAACGGCGGTACGGGAACTCGCGCGGCCCGAGGATGCGTGGATGAACTACCTCGTCGGGGAATCCCTCACCGACATGTCGGACACGGTAAGCGCGGAGGTACTGCTCGGTGGCGACTGGGACGCCGTGGGCCGCCTCGCCTTCACCGCGTGGGCGAAGAGCGTGCTGGCGGGGGAGGGCAACAACTGTTCGGTGACTTTCGTTGACAGGGAGGGGAGCGTGGTCTCGTATTTTCACGCCGGTCTGGCCCCGCACTGGTCGAGGGAACTCCACATGGACGAGATGCCCCGGAGTACCAGGTTCATCAGCCACGGGACGCGCACATTGCGCGGCCGCCCGACATCGTGGTACAGGGGGTACGCGCCCGTCTTCGCCTCCGACGGGACCTTCGCGGGAGGTGTGTGGGTCGGGACCTCTCCCAACGGACCGGAGAAAATCTTCGGGCAGGAGGTGGACCTTCTCTCACTCTTCCCGAAATCCGAAGTCCGGACCGGGGTGAGGCGCGTCTTGCTGGCCGAATATTTCGACGGACGTCTCCTTACCGCCTCGGATGACGATATCCCCTGGGGGAGATCCCTCGCCGGGTCGGTGCCGGGGGGGGGACCGCCGCCCGGTGGCTCGTGGGTGGAGGACACTTTCGGCGGAAGGGACTATCTGACTTTCTACCTGCCCACCGCGGAACGGAGCGTCATAGGGGTGAGCATGGAATCGCTCGATTTCGGATGGCATTTTTACAGCTATTCCCGATACCTGATCTTCTTCTTCGTCGTCTTCGTCGCGATCGCCGCGGTGTACATGCTGAAGCGGTTCCTGGAGGGGGGGATGGGGGGCGTGACGTTCAGGTCGAAACTCATCGCGGCCTTCGCGGCGGTGTCCGTCGTTCCCGTCGTCCTTCTCGCGTACTACAACAGGCAGTCGTCACAGGCCGACGCGGCTGATGCCACCTCCGGATTCCTCCAGGACCAGACCGGGCTGGTCCTGGCGGAAATCCAGCAGGGGATGGGGCTGCCGGTCCCCTACGAACTCGCCCGGTACGGAGACGACGATCTCGAGGAGGTCGCCGCGAGACTCAAGACCGACTTCACCCTGTACACCGGTCCGACGGTCCAGGCGTCCAGCCGCCCGGAGCTGTTCTCCGCCGAACTGATCGACACCAGGATCAGCGCGGGGGCGTACAGCGGAATATTCCTCCATGATTTGAATTTTTTCATGGAGGAACAGAACATCGGGACAACGAACTACCTGGTCGGCTACAGGCCGGTCCGGTCGCAGGCGGGCGACGTGATCGGGGCGGTGTCGGTCCCCTCTCTGTCGAGGCAAAACCGGGTGGAGGAGACGCTCGCGAAAGACGACGTCCTCCTCTACGGCATCTACATCCTCGTCCTGTGCGTGGCCCTCGTCATCGGTACCCTGATCGCGAACCAGATCTCACAGCCCGTCAGGCGGCTGACGGCCGCGGCACGGAGGGTCGCCACCGGCGACCTGGACGTGACTCTGGAGGCCGGCCGGGGCGACGAACTGGGCGAGCTGGAGTCCGCCTTCCAGGCCATGACGTCGGACCTGAAGGACGTCCAGGAGAGGATCGTCAAAGCCGAGCGGGAACTGGCGTGGAAGGAAATGGCGAGGCAGGTCGCTCACGAAATCAGGAACCCTCTCACCCCGATGCGCCTTTCACTGCAACACCTGGTCTCCGCCTACAGGAAGAACGCCGCTGATTTCGGAGACCTGCTCACCCGGATTTCCGCCACGATTCTCGAACAGATCGAGTCCCTGAACAGGATCGCGACCGAATTTTCAGGGTTCGCCAGGTTTCCTGAAAGGAAACTGATGGTCTGCGACCTCCACGAGGTTCTCGGGGAGGTGGTGGCGCTCCACCAGCAGGGCGCGGTCCGCTTCGACGAGTCCTTCACGACCGAAGGGGTTGCGGTCCGGGCCGACAGGGAGGAGCTTCGGAGGGCGTTCATGAACATCGTCCGTAACTCGATCCAGGCCTCCGGAGGCTCCGTGAAAATCTCGATTACGACGGCGGTGCGCGGGCGCATGGCCGCCGTGGTGATCACCGACGACGGTCCGGGCATGACGGCCGACGTGCAGGCGCGCCTGTTCGAACCGAACTTTTCCACCAAGACGGACGGGATGGGAATAGGGCTGACCATCGTCAGGAAAATCGTTGTCGGGCTGGGGGGAACGATCGACCTTTCCTCCACGCCCGGCCACGGGACCACTGTCTCGGTCTCACTCCCCCTCGCGGATACGGACGGTGGGTGAAGACCCTCGGCCCGGAGAGGGGGACGCAGACGAGGTGGTCCGCGGCAGGGAGGCGGTCCTGGTCCGGCCACCCTGGGAGGGTGTCTTTCCCGGTCTGACGACGGCATTGAGTACCCGCCTCCACGGTGTCAGCCCGGGGAACCTCGGCCTCAACACGGGCTATACGGTGGGGGACAGCGAGGAGAATGTCAGGGCCAACCGGAAATTGTTTTTCACGGCGGCGGGGATGGATGGGAAGCCGCTTGCGACCGCCGGGCAGGTCCATGGAGCGGTCGTCGCCCGGGCGGAGGGGCCGGGTCATTACGACCGGTGCGATGCCCTCATCACGTCGGTGCCGGGTTTGTTCCTCGGGATATCCGTCGCCGACTGCCTGCCGATCGTTCTCATCGATCCGCGCCGAAGGGCTGTCGGGATCGTCCATTCCGGCTGGAAGGGGAGCGGCGGAAAAATCGTCCTGCGCGCGCTCGAAGCGATGCACGAATGTTTCGGAACGCGGGCCGCGGACGTCCACGCGTACATCGGTCCCTCGGCGGGTGGGTGCTGCTACGAAGTGGGGGAGGACGTGGCGTCCATTTTTCCCGAGGACATCCTCCTCGGGGGCGGCGGACACCTCCGCCTGAACCTCGGCGCATTCAACCACGCGGTCCTGCTCCGGGCCGGAGTCCCGGGGGGACAGGTCCGTCTTTCGGGCCATTGCACGATTCACGAGGCCGATCTCTTCCATTCCCACCGACGTGACGGTTCCCGCTCCGGCAGGATGATGGCGGTTGTCGGATTTGACGAAAACAGACGTAAAGTGGCAGGATAGACACCCGGAGGGTGATCCCCAACATTGTTTTTCATCGTGCTTCTGAGTACATTTTTTCGACCGAAAACACACCGAGAATCTCCAAAATGTGCGGCATTATAGGGTACATCGGCTCCAAAGAAACATTGCCAATCCTCCTCGAGGGACTCCGCCGGCTCGAGTACCGTGGTTACGATTCGGCCGGTGTGGCCCTGATCCGGGACGGGAAGCTGGAAGTCCACAAGAAAGCCGGCAAGGTGGCGGAGCTCAGGAAATCCCTGGGGAGGGGGCGGCGACCCTCCACGATCGGTATCGGGCACACGCGGTGGGCGACGCACGGCGCGCCGAACGACCTGAACGCGCATCCCCATTCCGACTGCGGGAACGAACTGGCGATCATCCATAACGGGATCATCGAGAACTTCGCGACGCTGAAAAAGAAACTCGTGGCCGACGGCCACGTCATCCGGACCGAAACGGACACCGAGATTCTCGGCCACCTGATCGAGGAAATGTACAAGCGTACACCCGACCTCTTCACCGCGGTCAGGCATGCCCTCATCGAGGTGGAAGGGGCGTACGGGATACTCGTGATATCCTCACGCGAACCGGACAGGATCATCGCGGCCCGAAAGGGCAGCCCCCTCGTCATCGGCGTGGGGGAACATGAGAACCTGATCGCTTCCGACGCGGCCGCCCTGGTGGACCACACGCGCCAGGTCGTCTACCTTGCCGATGGCGAAATCGCGGGCATCACCGCCTCCGATGTCACCATCAAGACCATCCAGGACGAGCAGATCATGAGACAGGTCGAGGAAATCACCTTCGACCTCGAACAGATTGAAAAGGGCGGGTTCGATCACTTCATGCTGAAGGAAATCAACGAACAACCCGAGTCCATCACCAACTCCCTCCGGGGCCGGCTCCTGGTGGAAGAGGGG
>QJVY01000113.1 GCA_003235555.1 Ignavibacteria bacterium
ACGACTTTTTGGTATCTTCGATCGTTAAAATCACCGCGATGCTGCCCGAATGGATTTTGAGCGAATTTTCTTCTTTGCGACGGCGGGCGTAGCTGTAGTTTCCGGCATCCTCACCATCACCCGCCGAAACCCCGTCCAGAGCGTCCTTTTCCTGATCGTCAATTTTTTTTGCATCGCGCTGCTCTACCTGGGCCTTCATGCCCAGTTCCTGGCGATCATCCAGATCCTCGTCTACGCTGGAGCCATCATGGTTCTGTTCCTCTTCGTGATCATGCTGCTCAATCTCGGTGATGAGAACACCCTCGAGGAGAAATCGGGTTACCGGAAATATATCGCGGTCGTGCTCGCGGCGGTCGTCCTGGTCCAGATCCTGACGGTGGTCGCCGGCGGCGTGACCGGCCCCACCGGGACGGCGGCCGCGGGCTTCGGTACGGTCGAGGCCCTCGGGGAAACGCTGTTCCGGGAATACCTCCTCCAGTTCGAAGCCACGTCAGTCCTCCTCCTGGCCGCGCTGGTCGGGGTGATCGTCATCGCAAAGAAAAAGGTCATCTGAGGAGCCCCGGAGAGTATGCACCTCCCAGTCCCGATCGAGTACTATCTTGCCCTCAGCGCCATCATGTTTATCACCGGCGTCACCGGTGTCCTGGCGCGCCGCAACGCGATCGTGATCTTCATGAGCATCGAGTTGATGCTCAACTCGGCGAATCTGGCGCTCGTGGCCTTTTCCACACGCATGGGCAACGATGCAGGGCAGATCCTGGTGTTTTTCGTCATGGCCGTGGCTGCGGCAGAGGCGGCGATCGGCCTCGCGATCGTCATAGCGCTCTTCCGGAACAGGGAGACGGTCTTCGTGAACGACATGAACATCCTCAAATGGTGACGGCGCGATGACAGACGAGGCCGGAACCATGATGACCATCATCCCGATGCTGATCGTCGGCCTGCCCCTGGCCGGGTTTCTGTTAAACGGCCTGGCGGGGAAGAAGTTCGCTTCCGAAAACATCAGCGGTATCATCGGATGCGGGACGGTGGGCGCATCTTTCATCCTGTCGGCGGTGGTCTTCATCGAACTCCTGGGGCGGGCCCCGGGGGAAAGGGCTGTGACGGTACGGCTGTTCGAGTGGATTTCGGCCGGGAGCCTTTCGGTGAGGGCGGCCTATCAGGTCGACCAGCTCTCGGTCCTCATGCTCCTGATCGTCACCGGGGTGGGATTTCTCATCCACGTCTACTCGGTCGGGTACATGCACGGTGACCCGGCTTTCTGGAGGTTTTTCGCCTACCTGAACCTCTTCATTTTCATGATGCTGAACCTGGTCCTGGCGGATAATTTTCTCCTGATGTTCCTCGGATGGGAGGGAGTCGGACTCTGTTCATACCTCCTGATCGGCTTCTGGCATGACCGCAAATTTGATACGGGCGGCTACGGGGCGGGAAAAGCATTGACGTCCGACGCGGCGAAGAAGGCCTTCATCGTCAACAGGATCGGAGACATGGGTTTTCTCATCGCGATGTTCATGATTTTCGCGGCCACGGGTACTCTCCGTTTTTCGACCATCTTCACGCAGGCCCCCGCGCACTTCGCTGCCAACGATCCGTTGATCATCGGGATCACCCTGCTGCTGTTCCTCGGCGCCACCGGCAAATCGGCGCAGATCCCGCTGTACGTCTGGCTGCCCGACGCGATGGCCGGACCCACACCCGTGAGCGCGCTGATCCACGCGGCCACCATGGTCACCGCGGGGGTCTACATGGTGGCCCGCTGTTCCGTCCTCTTCGTCCTGGCGCCCGCCACGATGGAGGTGGTGGCGGTCATCGGTATCGCGACGGCTTTTTTCGCGGCGACGATGGGGCTGGTACAGAACGACATCAAGAAAATCCTGGCCTACTCCACCGTGAGCCAGCTCGGGTACATGTTCACGGGCCTCGGTGTGGGTGCATTTTCGGCCGGCCTGTTCCACGTGATGACCCACGCCTTCTTCAAGGCGTTACTGTTCCTGGGCGCCGGTGCCGTGATCCATTCGCTGCACGATGAGCAGGACGTCAGGAAGATGGGCGGGCTGAGGAAATTCATGCCCTCCACCTACAGAACCCAGCTGATCGCGGCGCTGGCCATCGCGGGGGTACCGCCGCTGGCTGGTTTCTTCAGCAAGGACGAAATCCTCTGGAAAACGTTTTCCGACGGATCGGTGGCGATCTGGGCGATCGGTTGGATCACCGCGGGGCTTACCGCCTTTTACATGTTCCGGATGATGACCATGGTGTTCGAGGGAGAGCCGAGGTTCGGCCACGATACCCACCCCCACGAAGCCCCCGCCACGATGCTGGTACCCCTGGTCGTCCTTGCCGGGGCGTCTGTCGTCGGGGGATTCCTCGGTGTCCCGCACGCTCTCGGCGGGGGTAATCTGATCGAAACCTGGCTGGATCCCGTCTTTGAACGGTCGATGCGGATTCTTCCGGAAACCTCCCATGGATCGCTCCCGATGGAGTATCTGTTGATGGCGATGTCGGTCGGGATCGGTCTGGCGGGGATATTCCTCGCGCGGAGAATTTACGGGAGCGATCCGGGTATCGCGGAGAGGGCGGCCCGCCGCTTCCCGGGGATCACGGGCGTTCTCAGGGGAAAGTACTACGTGGATGAGATCTACGATGCCGTGATCGTGGAACCACTCAAGGCGGCCTCCAGGATCGTCCTCTGGAAGGGGATGGATGTCGGAATCATCGACGCGGCGGTCAACGGCGTCGCGAAAACCGTGAACTGGCTGTCCTCACGCGCGGGGAGGATCCAGTCGGGGAACGTATCGCATTACGGGACGGCGGTCCTCGTCGGCATCGGGCTGATCCTCGGAATTCTCCTGTTCAGGTAGACTGACGATGACCACGGACGCGCTCCTGATCCTCACCATCTTCCTTCCGCTGGCCGGCGCGGCGGCGCTCCTGCTTGTCAAAACCTCCTCGTCCGCCTCAATAAAAGTGGCGGGACTATCGGTCTCCCTGGCGACCCTCGGGACGACCCTTCTTCTCTGGTCGAACTTCGACCCGGCCGCCCCGGGCTTCCAGATGGAGAGCAGTATCCCGTGGGTGTCGAGCCTGTCGATCTCCTTTCACGTGGGGA
>QJVY01000085.1 GCA_003235555.1 Ignavibacteria bacterium
AGTCTCTGCGCACGCGAAGAAGGTGGAAGACAGAGCACCGCGGCGGAGAGGATAATCAAAGGGAAGACATAACCGTGTTTCATCGCTTCAACCGAAAACGAATTATCAACGGCCGTAAGGTTACTTCGGAAATGTACGAAGACGGATACAGGACCGCAAGGTGTGAACACGCGTCTTAAGCCACAATAATCATTCAAAACGAAACCCCATGATCACGATCGACGTCTAAAGGGTATATCATGTACTGTCATCTGTCCAAATTCATCCCCGGCGGTGAACATCATGCGAATCATCAGGATCCCATCAGCATCCACCCTGCTGTGTCTGCTTCTGCCCTTTGTGACCTTCGATTCATGCGGCCCAAATGGCGAAAACGCGGAGGCCAACCAGCAGGCATTCGGACAATCCAACCCGCAATTTGCTCCCCATTTCGAAGCAGGCATCAGGAACGTGTACAAAGACTTCAATGTATCCGGGGACTTCCTCTTCGCGTTGGTCGACGAAAACGGGCTGGCATATTCGTATGTCCTGAATGATGATATCCTGAACGGCCGGAGATCGACGGTCGATGAAAATTCGCCGATCTATGTCGCGTCACAGACAAAGGCCTTCACCGGGACGCTGCTCAGTATCCTGAACGAAGAGGGAATCATCGACCTTGACAAATCCCTCCATGAGTACCTGCCGGAATTGACGCTGCAGGACAGCGTCGATACCGATCAGATCACCGTTCGCCGGTTGTTGAATCACACGCACGGGATAAACAGCACCCCGTTCATCTGGAAGACCTCCTTCCTCGGATACGGAGGGACCGACAGGGAGCTCATCGATGACCTGAATGCCGATTTTCTCTACGATCCCTCCGGGAGGTTCAGGTATTCGAACGCCGGCCCGATCATCGCGGCGATGATCGTCGATGCCGTCACCGGGAACAGCTGGAAGGAGGAAATGAAGAAGAGGATTTTCCTTCCGCTGGAGATGATGAACACCAGTACGAACGTCAGCGATTTCGATAAAAATACGATTGTCCCCTCCCTCACCGTGACGAAGAATAACGTGGTGTTCTACTCGGGGTTCGACAAGGATGACCTCACGATGAACGCCGCCGGTGGTATTCTCTCCACGATCAACGACCTGGCGAAATGGCTGCGGGCGAACATCAATCACGATGAGAGGATTCTCAAAACACAAAGGTCATGGGAAGGAATGCACGAACCCACGACCTCCCAGGACCGTATGTACTTCACCACTCATCGTTTCGCCTACAGTCTGGGATGGGATATCACGGACTACCGGGGCGATACCATCCTCTCCCGGTTCGGGGGATACGGGGGCATCAGCTTTCACGCCTCCTTTATCCCGGCCAGGAAGATCGGGATCATCGCATTTTCGAATGACAGCAGGGCGGTGAGACTCCCCCACCTGGCGGCGGACTACGCCTACAACCTCATGAAAAAGGCGCCGGATGCCGGGGATGTGTTTGAATCGGAGAAGAAGATGTTCGCTGAGAATTTCGAACGGAACAGCAATGGACCATTACCCGAACCGGAAAACCGTTTGACGCCCAACGCCGCAAATGATGAACTGACGGGGCATTTTGTCAATGCATCGGGGTGGCCGGACATTGAAATAGAAATTACCGACTCGGCCTATCTCATGAGATGGGGTGTCCTCGAGGGCCCTGTCTACGCAATCCAGGATCCCGATCAACCTTACATCGGGGCGCTTGGAGTCCTGGACAGGACCTTCACGGTGCGTGACGACAGTCTCTTTACGGGGTCGTTGAAATATTCCAGGCGGGAGAAGCTGGAGTGACGCGTCCCCCATCCGAAACACCAAGCTTACGATTATTTCACCTTTTTGGCTCCCAGCAGTCCGGAGCGCCCCGATCCACACAGTTGTTCCGCCGGTGAAAATATCCCTCCCGAAACGAAACGAACATCCTCGACGGTATAGAACGCCCGGGGATTGAAACGTTTGATATGGTCTGTCACGACCGGCAATTGGGACCGGTTGATGACGGTGAAGAGCAGATTTACCGGGCCGTTCGTTCCCTCGGCGTCGACGACGGTGACGCTCAGGCCTTCGGACCTCAGGAAGGTGATGAGGTCGGCGGCATTGCGGCCCGTGATCACCCTTACGACCACCTTTCCCATGGCGAGCCTGTGCTCGATGAGAATTCCGAGATAGTTGCCAACGGCGAACCCGAGCGCAAAGGCGATATAGTTGGTCACGTTGGAGAGGTTCTGGAGGATTTGTCCGAACGCGATCAGCCAGATCAGGATTTCGAAGAAACCGAGGACCGGGGCGAGGAATTTCATCCCCCGCGAAACGTAAATGATGCGCAGGGTCCCCAGGGAGACGTCGATGATCCTCGCGATGCAGATGAGGAGCGGGACGACGGCCGAGGCGAATATGTCAGAATTCAGGATTTCCTGCATGAGGACGTCCGGCGCAGCGTTTTCCCGTCCGGGATTCCAATCCGACCTCCGGCGGGCACGCAATGTACAGGTTTGACGCTCCCCTGTCAAGGAGGGGCCCGGAACCTGCGCGTGGTGGTACGGAACCCTCCTCAGGAAGGTCGGCGTTTCTGCCGTTTGCCGGACCACCCTCACAAATATTCCCGGACGATGCAACGTTCCAGGCACCTCAGATCACACACCTGTAGTCAACCAAACGCATCTTTCTGGGAGATTTCTCATGTTTCGTATATTGCTCGCTCTGGCTGTCACGGTCACCTGGCCCGCAACCGGCCCCCTGTCGGGACCCGGAAATCCCGGCCGCCTTCCCCGGATGGCGTTCGATCGGCTGAAAGCGCTCTCCGGAACGTGGATGGGGAAAAGCACGAAGGGATGGGAGGAGCGGGTGTTCTTCGATTCGATCGCGGGGGGATCGGTCGTCGTCGAGCACTCCTTCGACGCCCATCCCGACGAAGAGATGTACACCATGTTCCACATGGACGGCGAACGCCTGATGCTGACCCATTACTGTATGGCAAAAAATCAACCCCGGCTGGTCGCCACCGGGATCTCGGATGACGCATCGAGGATCGTGTTCACGTTCCTCGACGCGACGAACCTGGAGTCCAGGGACCGGGGACACATGGACAAGTGCGTGATGACCTTTACAAATGATTCGACGTTCACCAGTCGTTGGACCTGGTATCAGGACGGGAAAGAAGAGTGGATGGAGGAAGTCGTCTGCACGCGGGCAGGACGGTGAACCCCACCGCACAATCCGACCGGGAGCTCGTCGATGCGTTCCTGCAACACCGGGACGAGGAAACGTTTCTGGTCCTGTACCGGCGCCATGCGCCCGCGCTTTTCGGCCTGATCCGCAGGGAACTCGGCGGCGACTCCGGGAGGGCCGACGATGTCTTCCAGGAGGCCTGGGTGCGCGCGGTCCGGCTGTTGCCGGATTTCCGGTGGGAATCCCAGTTCCGGACATGGCTGTTGGGGATCGCTTTCAACTGCTGTTCGGAGGCCAGGCGCGGCGATCGCCGCACGGACCCCATGGAGGAGCACCACGAGCCCGCGGGTTTTTCGGATCCAGGGAAACGGATGGACATGGAGAAGGCGCTCGCCGCCCTCGCCCCCGGGTATCGCAGCATCGTCATCATGCACGACGTGTACGGGTTCACCCACGGGGAGATAGGCAACGCGCTCGGCATCAATGAGGGGACCTCGCGAAGCCAGCTTTCGCGTGGGAGGGACATCCTGAGAAAATGGATCGGTGAACGGACCTGAATCTGGAGGAGTGATGAGCAACCAATCGAATGAATACTGGTCGGAGGATGAACGGGAAGCCATGAAAAAACTCTATGGTGAACAGACGCCCCCGCCCGAACTGGAATCACGGACCCTCACCGCCCTGGGTCGCCGCGGCATGTTCGGCATTCCCGTCACAAACCGATGGCCGCGGCGCGTCGCGTATGTCCTTGGAGCGGCGGCGATTTACGTCCTCGGGTTCTTCTCTCCCTCCGTCGTCGGACTTTTAGAACAGGCACGGCCGGTCTCCGGGGAATACCTGTTACTCCTGCACGAAACGCCGGAGTCCATGGCGGCATCGGAAGCCGACCAGGTGCGGGAATATTCCCGATGGGCAAGGCAGCTCGCCGCCGCGGGGACGTTGAAATCGGGTGAAAAACTCGGCGAAACCGTTTCGTCCCTCACCGGAGAAGGTCACTCCGTCACTGTGAGCGCGGGCGTCGGTGACGTCTCAGGGTTCTTCCTGTTGTACGCCCCCACGTACGAGGAGGCGATGGCGATCGCGCGGTCCTGTCCGCACCTCAGGTACGGGGGAACAATCGAGCTACGCCGGATCGATCACGGGGAAGGATAACCGCCGCGGCGTTAACCACGTCCATTCCCGGTACCGACCCTCATTGGTATCTTCCGCGGGAAATTCTCACATTGATACCGGAAGCCGTAAAACAGGTCAGGTGAGATATGGTGCGTTGCACTCTGGTATTTGCCCTCTTTGTAGGTTCGTGCCTTTCCCCGTCGGGCCCGCCGTCGAAGTCCCTCCCGGAAATATCGAGGATGAAGCTCGACCACCACATGATCTCCTCGGGAAACAATTTTCCCGCGATCAGACTGGAGAAAGACAGTCTGGACCTTGTATTGGTCTCATTACACTTCGGTCACGACAGACAGGAGATTCAAAAATATTTTGGATGGGATGAGCCCACCATCGACGCGAAGATCGATCTGCTGATATCCAACGATTTTTTGTCGGAAGGCGGAGAGGGGTATCATCCCACCATATCGATCCTGAGCATCGCGGAAGCGGAATTATTGAGGGCGAAATCCCGAACGGTGGTCGACGAAATCACCGACTCCATCGTCTCAATCATTCCACGTGTTGAGGCCGCCTACCGAACGTTGAGCGCCGCGAAGGAATATTCCTATTCAGACCTGGCATTTTTCCTCTTGAGTGACGTGTTGCTTGATAACTGGCAGATCAACAACGTCGAAAGCGGATTTCTTCAAAAACCGAGGCCTTTAAGACATGGAAAGAATTACTACTATCAGATCGCCGAAAAGGACACGGGTTCTTCCATAGAGGCTTTTGGTGTATACGGCAATCAATATCAGTGCGGTGATTCAGTCTGCTGGGTGATGTACGGGAACAACAGAAAGGCGGAACGAAAGAGTATGGAGGAGTTACAATCCTTCGCCTGTCCGAACTTCTCCAGAGAGGACCAGCAGCTGTTCGACAGCCTGGCGGCGATGTTCGAACCCACACTTCTCGGCATCCTGGAACGTCATCGGTCCGGGTTCGTGGATGAATTCACATCCGCCGCTCATTCAGAGGGGGTGTCGTTCGAAGAGTACTTCATCTGGTGGTATCACCTCATGTACACCGATGTCACCGATGCGTTGGCTGCGAGGGGATCTTTGACGGTACCGGAAAAGGGTGTATTTTTTTATACGTTCGACAGATAGATCCCGCGGCTCCGACCCACCCTGACACCCAGATGTGTTCACGGACCGCATCTGGCTCCCCGGCCAGTGAAACAGCCGGCCCGGATTCCCCCAAGGCACCACCCCTCCCTACCCCAACGTCAACTTCCCCGTTTTACTCTATTATTCACGTCACACATTTGATTGACTCTTCTGCAGATATTCACTAAATTTGGAGCAAAATTTGAAGAAAATGTGAACGATGCGCTGAAGATTGCCGTTTTCGCCTCGGGGAGGGGATCCAATTTCGAGGCGATTCTGAAGGCAATCCGCACGGGCGGCATCAGGGGAGCGGGTATCGTTGCCGTCATCAGCAACAACCCGGGTTCCGGGGCCCTGGAGACGGCGAGGCGGAATGAAATCCCGGCTCTTCACATCAGCCGGACACAGTTTGATTCGGACGGGGCCTTCGACGCCGAACTCCTGGGAGCGCTCGGGAAGTACGGCGCCAACTTCATCGTCCTCGCCGGGTACATGAAAAAGGTCAGCCCGGCGGTCATCGCGAAGTTCCGGAACCGGATCATCAACATCCATCCGGCGCTCCTCCCGGAGTTCGGCGGGAAAGGGATGTACGGCGAACGCGTCCACCGGGCGGTCATCGAGGGCGGGGCGAAGGAGTCGGGCGCGACGGTCCATATGGTGGACGAGGTCTATGATCACGGCGCGGTCATCCTGCAGCGGAAGGTTCCGGTCTCACCCGACGACACGCCGGAGACGCTCGCCGCCAAAATATTGAAGGTCGAACACGAAATCTATCCCGAGGCAATACGCCTGTTCGCCGAGGGAAAAATCGTCATCAAGGACAAAACGGTAAGCACGGTTTCCTGAATGGAAAATGTCGTCATAAAACGCGCGCTCATCAGCGTATCCGACAAAACAGGTATCGCGGAATTCGCCAGGGCCCTCGAAGGGTTCGGCGTCGAAATCATCTCCACCGGCGGCACGCTCGCCGCGCTTCAGAAAGCCGGGGTCACGGCGAAATCGGTTACCATGATAACCGAATTCCCCGAGATCATGGACGGACGTGTCAAGACCCTGCATCCGAAAATCCACGGGGGCCTGCTGGCGGTCGCGGACAACCCCAAACACGTCGGGGAAATGCACGAACACGGGATCGAGGCGATCGATCTCCTGGTCGTCAACCTCTACCCTTTCGAACAGACCGTCGCCAGGAACGGGATTTCGCTGGACGACGCCGTCGAGCAGATCGATATCGGCGGCCCGGCCATGCTCCGTGCGGCGGCCAAGAATTTCGGCTCGAAGACGGTCGTCACCAACCCCGGGATTTACGATAAAATTATCAACGAGATGAAGGCCCACGGCGGGGCGATAACGCAGGCCACGCGCTTTACCCTCGCGAAGGAGACCTTCCGCCACACGTCCAGGTACGACGCGGCCATTTTTTCCTATCTTTCGTCCGTGAAGGAACGTCGCAACCCCACGACCATTCCGGACGTCTTCTTCGCCACGCATCCCAAGGCCGCCGGGCTCCGCTACGGCGAAAATCCCCATCAGTCCGCTGCGCTGTACGGGACGTTCAACGGCATCTTCACGCAGCTGCACGGCAAGGAGCTCTCGTACAACAACATCATGGACATCCAGGCGGCCGTCGAACTCCTGGAGGAATTCAGCGAACCGACCGTCGTGATCATCAAACACACGAACCCCTGCGGCGCGGGATCGGGGGAGACGCTCGCCGAAGCGTACCGGAAAGCGCTTGCAACCGATTCCAAGTCGGCCTTCGGCGGTATCGTGGCGGTGAACCGCAAACTCGACGGGGAGACCGCGTCCCTGATCGACAAGGTTTTCACCGAGGTCGTCATCGCCCCCGGGTTCGAAGAGAAGACGCTGGAGTCCCTCAGGAAAAAGAAGGACCGGCGGTTGATCGTCCAGGCGCGCCCCCTCAGGGACGAGATCGGGCTTGCGGTCCGTTCCGTCGCCGGCGGCGTGCTGGTCCAGACCTCCGACGGCATCACGTTCGGTGAGAAGGAACCCGTCGTCGTCACCAAACGCTCCCCGACCGACTCCGAGAGGCGGGCGATGGATTTCGCATGGCGCGTCGCAAAGCACGTGAAATCGAACGCCATCGTCTACGGGCTTCCGGACAGGACGGTCGGGATCGGTGCCGGGCAGATGTCCCGTTTCGATTCCTCGAGGATCGCGGTCCTCAAGGCGGGCGACGCCGGGTTGGACCTGAAGGGCACTGCCGTCGCCTCCGATGCCTTTTTTCCCTTCGCCGACGGACTGCTCGAAGCGGTGAAGGCGGGCGCGACGGCCGTCATCCAGCCCGGGGGTTCGATGCGGGACGAAGAGGTCATCAAGGCGGCCGACGAGAACGACATCGCCATGCTTTTCACGGGGATCAGGCACTTCAGGCACTAATGCGCACCCATCACAACACGGGCGGACTCCTATGAGCTTCTTCTCCTTCTTCTCGGCGGACCTGGCGATCGACCTCGGCACGGCCAACACGCTGATCCACATGAAAGGCAAGGGGATCGTCCTGAACGAGCCCTCCATCGTGGCGTTCGACCGCCATACGAAGCGCATCGTGGCGATCGGCAACGAGGCGAGGGAAATGCTGGGCCGCACGCACCGGGACATCCGGACGATCCGCCCGATGAAGGACGGCGTCATCGCGGACTTCGAAATCGCCGAGGGGATGCTGAGGGAGTTCATCAAGAAAGTGTCGTCCACATGGCTCCCCGCGCGCCGGATCGTCATCAGCGTGCCGAGCGGGGTCACCGAGGTCGAGAAGCGGGCCGTCCGCGACGCCGCCGAGCACGCCGGCGCCAAGGAAGTGCACCTCATCGCCGAACCGATGTCCGCGGCGATCGGCATCGGCCTGGACGTGGACGCCCCGGCCGGGAACATGATCGTCGACATCGGCGGCGGCACAACCGAGATCGCCGTGATCGCCCTCTCCGGGATCGTCAACGAGGAGTCGATCAGGATCGCCGGCGACGAGATGAACAATTCGATCATCCAGTTTTTCAAGAAGAACCACAACATCCTCATCGGTGAGCGGACCGCCGAAGCGATCAAGTGCGAGGTCGGTTCCACGATGCCCCTGAAGGAAGAAATCACCATCCAGGTGAAGGGGCGCGACCTGGTGAACGGCATCCCCAAGACCACCGACGCCACGTCGGTGGAGATCCGCGAGGCGCTCAACGAGTGCATTCAGCAGATCGTCGACGCCGTCAAACTGACCCTCGAACGGACGCCCCCGGAACTCTCCGCGGACATCCTGGACAGGGGGATCATGCTCTCCGGAGGCGGGGCGCTGCTGAAGCAGCTCGACGAACGCATCAAACTGGAAACGAGCCTGCCGGTGCACGTCTCCGAAGACCCGCTGACCGCCGTCGCGCGCGGTGCCGGGAAGGTCATGGAAAACCTCTCCCACTACTCGAAGGTCCTCATCAAGAGCCGGAGGTATTGAGACGAGCGCGTACGCCTCACCCCCCCTCCCCCACGGTTCACGGTAGCCGATGCGGAGCCTGCTGAACATACTCCTGGCCTTCAAAGAGTACTTCCTGCTGTTGCTGTTCGTCGTGATTTCGGTCATCATGCTGGCCAACAACGACAACCGCCAGCTCCACGCCCTGCGCGCCTACGCGATCGGGTTCCTCGGTGCGACGTCCAACGCGGTCTCCGTCATCCCCAACGTGTTCACCCTGCAGCGCGAGAACGCGATCCTCCGCCAGCTCAACGTCAACCTCTCCGACGAGGTCAGCCGGCTCCGGGAGGCGCGGATCGAGAACACGCGCCTCCGGGCGCTGCTCGGACTGCGGGAAGATTCCCCCTTCCCGCTGATCGCCGCTGACGTCGTGGGTAAAAGCCTCCTGTTGATGCGCAACACGCTGACGCTCAACGTCGGTGAGCGGGACGGGATCCGCCCCGACATGCCGATCATCGCCGAGCAGGGCCTCGTCGGGAAGATCATCGCGGTCGGCGACGGGTATTCTGTGGGCCAGCTGCTGTTCAACAAGGACTTCAGGGCGGGTGCGAAGCTCCAGCGGTCCCGGGTGGACGGCATCCTCTCGTGGGACGGCGGGAACGAACTGCGCCTCACCAACGTGCCGAAGACCCAGGACGTCCGGACGAGCGACATCGTCATCACCTCGGAGTACAGCAACGTCTTCCCGAGGGACATCACCATCGGCATCGTCTCGAGGGTGAGCCAGAGGTCCGGGAGCCTGTTCCACGACATCTCCGTGATGCCCGCTGTGGACTTCACCTCGCTCGAACAGGTCTTCGTCATCGTCCAGATCCCCGACTCGTCACGCGCCGCGCTCGAGAAGCGGGCCCTCCCGGGCAAGCAATGAAACGGCACGCCGGGTACTTCGTCAAGGCCCTGGTCCTGGTGATCGTCCAGGCCAATCTCCCGGGGATCATCAGTATCAGGGGGATCGCGCCCGACCTCCTGCTGATATTCATCGTCTACCTCGCCGTCAGGGAGGGGCAGACGTACGTCCTCCCCTGGGGTTTCCTCCTCGGGCTCGTGCTGGACCTCACGACAGGAACCGTGATCGGCCTCTCGGCGTTATCGAAGACGGTGGCCGCCTTCACGGCCGGACAGGTTCCTGCTGTTCGTCCTCATCACGGCGTTCATCCACAACGCGATCTACTTCGCCGTCTTCACGCTCGGCACCGACATCGGTTTCTTCGGGGCGGTGTTCGGGACGGGACTCGCCTCCGCGCTCTTCACGACCACGATCGCCGTCATCCCGATGCTCGTCAACGCCAGGGGGAGGTTCGCGGCGTGACCGACCTCAACCTCCTTTCCCGGCGTCGCAGTTTCTTCTACGTGTTCGTGTCGATCGTTGCACTGGTCTATTTTTTCAGACTGGTGCAGTTGCAGGTGGTCTACGAGGAAGAGTACGGGAAACGCTCCGAGGAAAACAGCCTTCGTGCCGTCGTCCGGAGCCCGTTGCGCGGTTACATTTACGACCGGAACGGGACCCTGATCGTGGACAACCGCCCGTCGTACACCGTCACCGTGACGCCCGCCGAGTTCGAACCGTCCCGGCTGGGGTACCTCGCCGAAATTCTGAACGCCGACACCGCCCTGATCCAGGGCAGGATCGACAGGGGCCGGTCGGTCAACCGCTTTGCGCCGGCGCGCGTCATGCGGGACGTGGATTTCCGTACTCTTGCCTTCCTTGAGGAGCACCGCGACCGGTTGCCGGGGGTGGAATACCTGGTCGAGTCCAAGAGGTTTTACCCGACGAAGGCCCGCGCGGCGCACCTCTTCGGGTACACCACCGAGGTCTCCGACGCCCAGGTCCAGGCGATGCCCGACGAATACAAGTCCGGGGACCTCATCGGCGCAACCGGCCTGGAATCCAAATATGAAAGGGTCCTCCGCGGGAAGAAGGGATACAGTTTCATCACCGTGAATGCACGCGGCGAATCGCAGGGGCAGTACAACGGCGGTTTGAGCGACATCGCCGTTACCGAAGGGGACGATTTGTATTTGAATATAGACGCGGGACTTCAGGCGGTGGCCGAATCGCTCATGGCCGACAAGCGGGGGGCCGTGGTCGCCGTCGATCCGGCGACCGGCGGCGTACTGGCGATCGTCTCCAAACCCGATTACGACCTGTCGCTTCTGGGCGGCGTGACCCCCGCGGACCTCTGGGCGCAGCTGAACAACGACCCCGCCAAACCCCTCTTCAACCGGGCCACCATGACGCGGTATCCCCCCGGGTCGACCGTCAAGATGATGCTCGCGGCGGCGGCCCTCGAGGACCACGTCGTTACCCCCTCGTGGGGGGTCAATTGCACGGGCGTTTTCCAGTTCGGGAGGCGGCCCTTCCGGGACCTCCACGTGCACGGCAACACCGGGTTCGTCCAGTCGATCCAGAAATCTTGCAACGTTTTTTACTACCAGCTGATGCTGAAGGTCGGCCTGGAGCGCTGGAACCGCTACGGAAAGATGTTCGGTTTCGGGTCCCCCACGGGCATCGACATCCTCGAAGAAAACTCGGGGCTCCTCCCCTCCGCGGGGTACTTCGACCGCGTCTACGGGAAGGGGAAATGGACGCAGGGATACCTGGTGAGCCTTGCCATCGGGCAGGGGGAACTGGGGGTCTCGCCTCTGCAGATGGCATGCTACGCCGGTGCCATCGCCAGCAGGGGATACTGGCACACGCCGACGGTGGTCGGGAGAATCCGCTTGAAGGAGAGCGGCACCTGGATCGACAACACCGTTCAGACGCGGCGTATCGAGGTGGGTGACAATGTCTGGCGGATCATCCGCGAGGGGATGGACCGCTGCGTGAACGCCGAGGGGGGGACCGCCTCCCTGGCGAGGGTGCCGGGCATCAGGGTGGCCGGGAAGACGGGCACGGCGCAGAACTCCAGGGTGAAGGACCACGCCTGGTTCGTCGGCTTCGCCCCCGTCGACGACCCAAAAATCGCCATCGCGGTCCTGGTGGAAAACAGCGGGTACGGCGGTACGCACGCGGCGCCAATCGCGTCCCGGTGCATCGAGCAGTTCCTGACGGGGACGATCACGCCGCGGGTCGTCTACTCCCCGCCTGTCGCCGCGTCCGACAGTTCGGGGGAGGCTCACTAGCGTGGACACGTTGTTCAGCGGAGGAAGGGGGAGACAATCGCGGCCGGCGGGACTGGGCGCGATGGACATCAAGGACCGGTTCGAGTTCCTCGACCCGGTCATCCCGGTGTGCGTCATGTTACTGGTGCTGATCGGCGTCGCCTCCGTGTACAGCGCGACGTACGACGCGGGCGCGTCGCAGTATTTCAACCGGCAGGTGATCTGGGCGTCGGCCGGTTTCCTGCTGATGGCCGCAATCTGGCTCCTGCCGTTCCGGACGCTCCAGATGATCTCCTATCCCGCGTACGCGCTGTCGATCATCATGCTCCTCGCGGTGCTCGTCGCCGGGAAAACCGTGGCCGGCACCCGCAGCTGGTTCGGCATCGGCGGGTTCGGGCTCCAGCCTTCCGAGTTCGTCAAGGTGACGACGCTGATGGCCCTGGCGTCCTACCTCTCGTACCGGCACCTCGACCGCGGGCGTTTCTCCGAGGTCGCGACGACATTCGGCATCGTGCTGCTTCCCTTCGGGTTGATCGTCCTCCAGCCCGACATGGGGACGGCGGTCATTTTCCTCGGGGCGCTGTTTCTGATTCTCGTGTGGGCGGGCGCGCCGGTTTTCCTCCTGCTGTCGATC
>QJVY01000233.1 GCA_003235555.1 Ignavibacteria bacterium
ACCCCGTTTCCGCATGACTTCCCTCCACCTCGGCGTCACTTCGGCGATGACCATCCTCGACGCTTTCCTTTCCTTCGCGTCGGCCGCCAGGACGATGTGCGTGTCCCTGTACCGGGCGTCGCGCGCGTTGCAGTTGCAGCTTTCGATCCCGCCGATTTGTACGTCGCGAACATATCCGGTGACGTCGGCGGCCTGCGAATTGGTGAATCGCCTGACGTCGTCACCGGGCCGAAGCATGGAATCGAGCGCGATACCGTAGCGGGAATAATCCTCGGGCATCGGACGCAGGTAACGGTTTTTCATCCGGTTCAGCTGCCGGGAATCCCTTCCCCGGGCATTTCCCGCCATCGGGCACCCATGAAATTTTTCCTGCGCCTCCGCCGCGCCGTTCAGCCCGGCGATGAGGAGGCAGGCGAAGAGAGCGATCTTCCGGATGTCCGGTTTTCGAGGATGGCCCACCGGCGCAATCTAGAAGATTGCCCCGAATAAATCAACGGGGATGTGACGGGGCCGGCAACAGGTGCGCGATATCGACCGCCTCGCAGGGCGCGAATTCGCCCGCCGGGATGACGACCGAGGGTGGGGTGAAGCGCTGCGGGACCACGGTGACCCGGGCGTCGTCTCCCGGTCCGCTGAGGAGGTATCCGCCGAGGAGGATGACGGTAACGACCGCTGCCGCGCGGAACGCGGCCCGGGCGGTGAAGGATCGGATGAGGGGGATCGCCGGGAGCCGCGCGGGGGGGAGGACCGTCGACGGTTCGGATCCGGCAATCATCACCAGGTCCCGGTAAACCTCTTCCAGCGCCCGGGAGCAGTCGGGGCAAGCCCCGATATGGCCTTTCAGTTTTCCGCGTTCGGCCCCGTCGATTGTCTCCAGGGCGTACCGCAGGATGGTGTCGTTGTCAGGGTGTGTCATGTTTGTCCGGGAAATTCTTGTGGGAATATCCGCCGGAATTCCTTCCGGCAATTCTTCACGGCGTAAAAAATCCGGGACCTGACCGTTCCGCCGGGAACGCCGAGGATTTCCGCGATTTCATCGTAGCTGTGGCCGCCGTAAAACCGCAGGGCGATCACCTCGCGCTGGTCGCGCGGGAGGGATTCGAGCACGGCCGCGACCATGCTCTTCCCGCCCGATCGCACGGCCGCCTCCAGCGGCGATTCACCCCCGGCCGGATGTTCCGCTTCATCGAACCCGTGATGCCTCACGAGCCGCACCTTCTCCCGGAGAGCCAGCCTGTACGCGATCGTCGAGAGGTACGCGCCGAGGCTACCGTCGCGGTGCGGGATGTCCCTGCGCAGTATCCGGACGAAGGTTTCCTGCGCGATGTCGCGGGCGGCGTCCCCCGAGCCGGTGATGAGCGCCGCCATTCGTGCGAGGCGGCGTTCGTGCCTGCCGAACAGTTCCCGCCACGCCCGTTCGTCACCCCCGTTCGCGAGGTCGAGACACTCCCAGTCGGAGAGGTTTTCGCAGTTGCCCCCTCCGCAGCCGGTCATTTTTTCGGGGGGGCGGTACCGCACCACTTCGCGATTTCAGGTATGTCGTCCTGTGTGCACCACATCTTGTTCAGTTCGGTCCTGTATTTTTCGGGGGTCACCGCCAGGGCGTGATCGACGTACCACCTGAACAACGGCAGGCGGTACCGCGGGGCGGACGCCGCAACCCCCTCCATCATGTTATACATTCCGGCCGAATAGTTCAACGCCAGCTGCCGTCCGGCCGCCGCTTCCCGCGAATTCAATAAGGACCAGGCATCCACGCCCGACGTGCGGAAGGAATTTACCCACGTTTCGCACGCTGATGCAATCACCGGCGCAGGATTTCCCGGGACGGTCCCCACCAGCGTGACGATGCCGAGGTTGACGCCCCGCTCCAGGTATTTTTTGATTGCGGGAGTCCCGTACAGGGTGGCGGCGAAATAGACCTTCCGGCCGCTGCGCTCCGCGGATGCGATCAGCCGCGTGATCAGCGAGTCGCTGAACGGACCCCCGGCCCCGGGGGTGAACCTGCCCGCCTTCATCTCGGCGCCGATGTGTTCCCGGAGACCTTCAAGTTCCCCGGGGGTGATGAATGCGGGGGCCCCCTCTTTCTGAACGTACGCGGGGTACCAGTCCGTGTTGAGGAGGGAGCGGTTGACCACCGTGACGTCCGTCCGGTAACCGAGTATCCCGGTGAGGATCCATCCGGGGTACGTGTCGTTGTCGCCGTTGGTGACGAGGATGGAATTTTCGTCCATGAGGGCCATCATGTTGTACGAGTAATCCATGATCTCGTCGCGGATGGCCCCGGACCCGAGCAGGTGCCGGAGGGCTTCATAGTATTTCTTGGAATCGTTTCTGCCCATGTACTCGGTCACCAGCCCGAACCACGCGTCCGTGAACGTGGGATCGAGTTCGGCGGCCCGCTCCAGGTGTCGGAGCCCCTCGTCGTTGGAAGAGGCCCCGTGGCCGATGAGTCCGGCGAGATACTGGAGGGTGGGGTTGGCAGGGTATTCCGACAACCCTTCCTTCAGTTTCGCCTCGTAGCCCGGCGATTCGGAGTAACGGAGGGCATACATCCAGTTCGCATAAGCGTCCTCGGAGGGGTAGGCGTCGTAATACGTTTTCCACATCCCGGCCAGGCGGGCATATGTTTCAGTTTCGTACACCACGTTGCGTTTGCTGACGATTTTCTCCGGCCGTTCGATTTCCCCGGCCGGGGCGGCGCAACCGTTAAAAGCGAGGGAAGAAACCAAGAGTGAAAGAGCACAGGGAAGCTGGAGTCCGGACATGGCGCAACCTCGAAATTAATGCGGAATCGGGGATCTGCAGTGGGAAATCACCCACCTCTCCTGTTAATCCCCCGGCAGGAAAAAAGTTCAATGCGGATCGGAAAAATTTGTCGATTGCATTTCTGAAAAGCCGTTGAATCATCTGCAGGCGGGCGGGCACTCCGAGACGAAACAACTCGCAATGATGCGCCAGACCCTGAAATCACGGCAGAATCAAAATGAAAAGGGAAGGATGGTCATCGTCCTTCCCTCAGGTGCGTGAACCGCCTTCCACGACGCCGGGGATACCGCGGGCCAATCCTCGCCCGGCC
>QJVY01000164.1 GCA_003235555.1 Ignavibacteria bacterium
CGAGGATCCTCTCGGCATCGGCTTTGGATATCTGGTCCTTCGGTGCCTGCTGCTCCTTTTTTTGCTGATCCTTCTGGTCCTTCTGGTCCTTCTGGTCCTTCTGGTCCTTCTGGTCCTTCTGGTCCTTCTGGTCCTTCTGGTCTTTTTGGTCCTTCTGCTGCTCCTGTTGCTGTTGTAGAAGGCGCTTGGCGTACTCCAGGTTATACCGTGTGTCGTCGTCTTTGGGATTGATTTTCAGCGCCTCCTTGTAGGCGGCAATGCTTTCCTCCAGTTTGTTATTTTTCAGTTTCGAATTCCCGATGTTATGATATGCGCGGGCCCGGATATCTCCCTCCTTCGTCGAGGCCAGCACGCTCTCGTACTGACCGACCGCCTCGTCGTACCGCCCCTGTTCGTAGAGGGCGTCGCCGAGGTTGAATCTTCCGGCGTCAAGGTCATCGACCGTCTCGAGCGCCTTCCTGTAGCTGACCTCGGCGTCGGAATATTTCTCCTCGGAGTACTGATCGTTACCCTCCCTGAGGAGCGTCCTCCCCGACTGTCCTGCCGCCGGCGCCGTGGCGGCCAGCGTCAGCACCATACACGCGAACGCAGAATATCTCATGGTTTCACCCTGAACAGTTTCGACGCGAGACTCCACCCCGTCCCCTTTTCCGACAGGAAGAACTCGAGGAGCAACAGGAGCAGGGCCATGGCGATGAAATACTGGAACCTGTCCTCATAGTCGGTGAACATCTTCGCCCCGAATTCCTTCTTCTCCATCGAGGCGATCCGGGAAAAAATCTCATCGAACTCGCTCTGCCGGTTGGTGGCCCTCACGTACACGCCGCCGCCCGCCTCTGCGATCTCCCCCAGCATGTCGCCGTCCAGTTTCGAGATCACCACCGATCCGTCCCCCGCCTTCTTGAACCCCGTCAACGTGTGCCCGGAGTAGACGGGGATGGGGGACCCCTCGACCGACCCCATGCCGATGGTATGGATGACGACACCCTCTTCCCTTGCCGCGGCCGCCTCGGTGAGGGCGTCGTCCTCATGGTTTTCACCGTCGGTCACCAGCAGGATGACCTTGTGTTTGGTCTCACCCGACAGGAAGGATTCCCTCGCCAGCCGTATCGCCGAGCCGATCGCCGTCCCCGGGACGGGTACGGCGTCGGGACCAATGGCATTGAGGACGAGCCGCACCGCCGAGTAGTCGGTCGTGAGGGGAACCTGGAGGTAACTCTGACCGGCGAAGACGATGAGCCCGACACGGTCGTTGTCCAGCCTGTTCAGCATCCGCGAGATGTTCTGCCTGGCATGGTCGAGCCGGTTCGGTTTGATGTCCTCGGCCGTCATGCTCCCTGAGACGTCGAGCGCCACCATGACGTCCACCCCCTCGCGTTTCACCTCCTCCAGCCTGGTACCGATCTGGGGATTTGCGAGGCCCAGGACGACGAAGGCCGCCGCCGCCGCCAGGAGCAGGAACTTCAGCGGCCGCTTGAATTTCCCCTGTTCCCGGACGAGGGACCGCATCAACTCCGGGCTGCCGAACCGGTCCATCATTTTTTTCCTGCGCGCGGAGGCGTGCAGGTACACCGCCGCAAGCGGAATGAGGAGGAACAGCGCGTAGAGGTATTCGGCGTGGGCGAGTCTGATCATGGCGTCAGGGGATCTTCCTGAACAGGGTCAGCGAGAGCAGGACCTCCACGAGCAGGAGAATTCCGCCGGCGAAACCCGCCGTGTAAAAGTCCTCCTTGTGCCGCCGGAACTGCGTGACTTCAATCTTCGATTTTTCCAGCCGGTCGATCTCCTCGTAGATCCCCTTCAGCCTGTTGTTGTCGGTGGCACGGAAATACCGTCCCCCGGTCTGATCGGCGATATTCTTCAGGAGCTCCTCGTCAATCTCCACCGGGACGTTGCGGTACTGCGTTCCCAGCGGTGTCTGCACCGGGTAGGGGGCGGTTCCCCTCGTCCCCACCCCGACGGTGTACACCCTGATGCCAAAGGTCGAGGCGATCCCGGCAGCCGTCATCGGGTCGATCGACCCCTGGTTGTTCACCCCGTCGGTGAGCAGGACAATGACGCGGCTGATCCCCTTGCTGTCCTTGAGACGCGAAACCGCCGTGGCCAGACCCATCCCGATGGCGGTCCCGTCCTCGATCAGGCCGGGCTTCACTCCGGCGATGAGCGTCCGCAGCACGTCGTGGTCGAGGGTCAGCGGGCACTGCGTGAAACTCTCCCCGGCGAAGACCACGAAGCCGATCCGGTCATCGGGGCGGCTCTCGACGAACTCCACGGCAACCTCCTTCGCCGCCTCGATCCTGTTCGGCCGGAAATCCTCCGCAAGCATGCTTCCCGAGACGTCCGTCACCAGCACGATGTCGATGCCCTCCGTGGTGATGTTCTCCCCTTCGGACGACGTCTGCGGTCTCGCGAGGGCCACGACCAGTAGTGAAAACGCCAGCAGCCTCATGGCCGCCGGAAGGTGGCGGAACCTCACGCGCCAGCCCCCTTCACCGGCCCGGAACGATTGCAGGGTGGGAACCCGGAGGTTCAGGAACTGTTTCCTGCCCCGGCGCACGTACCATGCGAACATGACCGGAACCAGCAGGAGAAGGTAAAATGCACCGGGGTTCGCGAACGTCATGACGTGCCCTCCGCCTGCAGGGGTGCCGCGGCCGGGACGCGCTCCGCCCCCGCGTTCCGGACCGCGCGGGTACGCTCCACGAACGACACGGCCTCCCCGAGGCTCTTCTCGTTATCCGACGGTTCCGGGACGAACTTCGCGAACTTGACCAGGTCGGACCGGTACAGGACCCCGGCGAGAAGCGTGACCGTGCTCTCTTCGAAGCCTGCGGAGCGCGACGCCCCGAGGATTTCGTCGGAGGTGGATTCCATCGCCGGCATCCTGAAGCGGTTTTCGATGTAGGTGCGCAAAATGTCCGAAACAGCCGTATGGTAATCCTTCAGTTTTCCCCGCTGCCAGAGTTTTTCCGAGGCGAGGGCCCTCAGCGCTTCGAGCGCCACTTCATCCGCCGGGCGGGGCGGGGGAGCGGGAATGAACCTCTCGCCCAGTTTGCGCTTTTTCATATAGT
>QJVY01000155.1 GCA_003235555.1 Ignavibacteria bacterium
GGTCGCACGGCGGTCCTGGCCTCAGACCACGACATCAATCCCCTGGTGCAATCCCTCAACGGAAAATGGAAATTTCACTGGGCCCCGAACCCTGACAGCCGTCCGGTCGATTTTTTCAGGGAGGAATTCGACGTCCGAGAATGGCCGGACATCGAGGTTCCGGGGAACTGGGAATTCCAGGGTTACGGAGTGCCCATATACACGAACATCGACTATCCGTTCCGGGCAGACCCCCCGTTCGTTCCTCGCGACGACAATCCCGTGGGATCTTTCCGGAGGACATTCGCCGTGCCCGCCTCGTGGGCGGGCAGACAGACCTTTATGAGTTTCGGCAGCGTGAGGTCCGCCTTCTACCTCTGGGTCAACGGGAAGAGCGTGGGGTTTGCCAAGGGAAGCAAAACACCGGCGGAATTCAATATCACCCCATTTGTCCGCGAGGGGGTGAATAATGTTTCGGTGGAGGTATACCGCTGGACCGATGGATCCTATCTTGAGGGACAGGATTACTGGAAGGTCAGCGGAATAGAACGCGGCGTCTCGTTGTACTCCCTGCCTGGTGTCCATATCAGGGACTTCGGGGTCGAGGCCGGACTCGCCGATGACTACGTCGACGGCCGCCTCCGCGTCAAGGTGAATGTCAGGAACCTGAGCGGCCAGGCGTCGGACACGTATTCACTCGGAATGGAATTGATCGACCCAGACGGGAGGACGATCATCGCTTCTGCCGTATCAGAGGGCTTTAAGGTCGATCCGGGGATGGAAACCCCGGTCGAATCCGCCACGACGGTGAAAGCACCCCGCCGCTGGACCGCCGAGACGCCGGATCTCTACCACCTTCTCCTGTATCTCGTTGGTCCATCGGGCGACACCGTCGAAGCCGTCGATTGCATGGTGGGATTCCGGAGCGTCGAGATCCGGGACGGGCAGCTCCTGGTAAATGGGGTTCCCATCCTCATCAAGGGGGTGAACCGCCACGAACACGATCCGGTAAGGGGCCGGGTGATGACGGATGAGCTGATGATGGAGGATCTCCGCCTGTTGAAACAGTTCAACATCAACGCGGTGCGGACGAGTCACTATCCCGACGATCCACGGTGGTACGACCTGTGCGACAGGTACGGGATTTACCTCGTCGACGAGGCGAATATCGAATCCCACGGCATGGGATACGACCCGGACAAGACCCTGGGAAACAAACCGGAGTGGAGGGAAGCCCACCTCGACCGTACCCGCAGGATGGTCGAGCGGGATAAAAATCATCCAAGCGTGATCATCTGGTCGCTCGGGAACGAGGCAGGCGACGGCGTCAATTTCGACTCCACCTACCGCTGGATTAAAAGGCGCGATCCTACCAGGCCGGTCCAGTACGAACGCGCGGGCCGTGGACCGCACACCGACATCTACTGCCCCATGTACGCCCCGATCAGACACCTGCGGGAGTATGCGGATTCGGTGAGGGATCGTCCGCTCATCATGTGCGAGTACGCCCATGCGATGGGGAACAGCGTCGGGAACCTCAAGGAATACTGGGATGTCATCTACGCGAACAGACAACTCCAGGGAGGGTTCATCTGGGATTGGGCGGATCAGGGGATGTTGAAATACACTTCCCTCGGCGAACCCTATTTTGCCTACGGGGGAGATTACGGTCCACCGGGTACACCGAGCGACGGCAACTTCCTTTGTAACGGACTGGTCGCCCCGGATCGCACGCTGCATCCGCACATTTGGGAGGTGAAAAAAATATACCAATATGTCAGGATCACTCCGGTAGATATTTCAACGGGCCGATTCAACGTGACAAATTTTCGTGATTTTTCCGGCCTTGAAGATCTGCGGATATTCTGGCGAATCGATGCGGATGGAACTACCGTAGCGGAAACAACTCTTATCGCACCATCTATCGCTGCGGGTGAGACCCGAGAGGTGATTCTGCCTTTTGAGGGTTTCACCATGCGGAGGGGTCCCGAGTACATCCTTACGGTCAGCTTTCGAACAAACGGGGCTTCTTTTCTGATCCCCGACAACCATGAAGTCGCATGGGAACAGTTCGTTTTGCAGAATTCCTCTGAATTTGAATTATACGATAAGAAGGAGGTAGATGCACTCTCCCTCAAACGTACCGACTCGGTAATAAATATCAGTGGGAGAGAATTTTCAGTCTCAATGTCGACCGTTGAGGGGACCTTGACCTCATTGACTTATAAAGGGAAGCAATTAATGCTTACCGGGCCCTCTCCATACTTTTGGCGTGCACCCACCGATAACGATTTCGGGAACCGTATGCCGATCAGATGCGGGCTCTGGAAAGAGGCCGGGGATCGAAGAAACGTCGAGAGAGTGACCGCGGCGAGATTATCTCCAGATCTTGTACGAATCGAAGTTTACTTTGATCTATTTGGTGTTGGGGTATCATATCAGACTAGATACGACGTTTATGGTACGGGAGACATCGTGATAACCGGCAAGTTTCATCCCTTAAGGACAGGTCTCCCCGACATTCCCCGTATGGGAATGAAAATGATCATCCCTGTCGATCTGGATAATGTCGAATGGTATGGGCGTGGTCCGTTCGAGAGTTACTGGGACCGTAAACTTGGAATGGCGATCGGTCGCTATTCCGGGAAAGTGGGTGATCAATATCACCCATATATTCGACCCCAAGAAAATGGGAACAAAACTGATGTAAGATGGTTTTCTCTTACCGATGATTCAGGCGACGGTCTACTCATCGTCTGTGGAAACATGAATTTCGGTGTCAGCCATTTTTTGCCTGAAGATTTTGACAACGGTCCAGAAAAAGCCCAACGCCATACATACGACATGAAACCGCGTTCCCTTGTCTCCCTGAACATCGATTATTTACAGATGGGTGTTGGGGGTGATAACAGTTGGGGCGCGAGGCCGCATCAAGAATTTACCATCCCCGTAAAGGATTATATTTATTCATATCGGGTCAGGCCGTACTCGGGAAAGAAAGATAGCCCAGAGAAGCTTAGTCATATAAAATTAGAAATTCCAAACTGATCCGGCTGCAAAAATCAGTCTATCATATTGACTTCACAACAG
>QJVY01000128.1 GCA_003235555.1 Ignavibacteria bacterium
ATCGCGAAGAAGTCCACTCCCTGGAGTTTCTTCTCGATCATGCTCGTGATGGCGTTCCCGCCACCGCCGCCTACCCCCACCACACGGATCTTCGCTCCGTGGTCGAAGTAATTATCGAGTTCTATCACTATCGTATCTCCTTATAAGAATTGTGTTGGTATGTGAGTTAGTTGCGTATACGTGTGTTTCATAATTCGTCGAACCAGCTTTTCATTTTCGTAAAGATTTTCCTGACCGACCCGTTCTCGACCGCCTCGTGCTCCATCTGGTAGGCCGTGGCCTCCTGGTTATTCAGACCGTGGAGGACGAGCCCGACGCACGTCGAATAAATGGGGTTCTCGATTTCCCGCACCAGTCCGGCGTAGAACCCGCCGGGGATGCCGATTTTGACCGGCATGCCGAGGATCTCCTGCGCGAGTTGCGCGACCCCCTTGATGAGCGCCCCTCCCCCGGTGATCACCACGCCAGCCGAGAGGTGCCGCGAGTAGCCGGAACGCTTGATCTCCAGCGCCGCGATCTCGAAGATCTCCTCCATCCTCGGCTGGATGATCTGGGCCAGCAGCCCCTTGTCGATTTCCAGGGGCGGCCTCCCCCCGATCCCCGGGATGACGATCGCCCCGTCGTCGACCACGGCCGACGAGACCGCGAACCCGTGCAGGCACTTGAGTTTCTCCGCCTGCTCGGTGAGGACCCCGAGGCCCTTCCGGATGTCGTTCGTCACCTGGTTGCCGGCGACCGGGATGACGGCCGTGTGCCTGATCGTCCGGTCCTCGAACACCGCCATGTCGGTGGTGCCGCCGCCCACATCGAGCAGGGCGACCCCCACCTCCTTCTCCTCCTCCTCGAGGACGGCGTAGCTGGACGCCAGCGGTTCCAGGACCATGTCCCTGACGTGGAGCCCCGCGCGCTGGATGCACCGGTAGATATTCTGCGCGGCGGTCACCAGCCCCGTGATGATGTGCACGTTCGCCTCGAGCCTCACCCCCGACATCCCCACCGGGTCGATCACACCGTCCTGCCCGTCGATGATGAACTCCTGCGGGATGACGTGGATGATCTTCCGGTCGGAGGGAAGCGCGACGCGCTTGGTGTCCTCGATCAGCCGGTGCACGTCCGTCTGCATGATCTCCCTCTCGGGCCCGCTGACGGCGATCACCCCGCGGCTCTGGAAGCTCTGGATATGTTCGCCGGCGATCCCCACGATCACCGACTGGATCTTGATGCCGGACTGCGTCTCGGCCTCGGCCACCGCGGACTGGATGGACCTGACCGTTTTGTCGATGTTGGTCACGACGCCCCTGGTCAGCCCGTCCGACATGCTCCGGCCGACCCCCAGGATGTTGATTTTTCCGGCCTCGTTGGTGGACGCCACGACGGCGCAGACCTTCGTGGTTCCGATATCGAGTCCGACGATGATTTCGTTTTCCATCAGGAGTTTTCCTCTCTTCCCCTCTTACATGGAAGATGCGTTGAAAGATTTCCGTGGTTTATTGTTCCATTTCGCGACCACCTGGTCGCTGTACCGCAGGTCGATGTATTTCAAATTCTCGGGCCCCTCCTCCCGGACGAACTTCTCCCAGAAGGTGCGCAGGATCGTGAACTTCCTCTCCGCCTCGCCCCTGCCGAAGATGATGGGCACCGCGACTTCCGAGGAGAACAGCAGCACGTCCCCGCCGTTTTTCATGTCGACCTCCGAGATGAGCCGGTAGACCGACGTGTCGGATTCGAGGGCGGCCGCCAGGATCGACACCGCCTCGAAAAAATCGTCGTTGTCCACGGCCTCTCCCACCCTCGTCCGCTGGAGTTCCGGGATGCCGGAGATCACCGGCAGGTCGTACGGCACCTCGCCCGGCAGGTACGGCAGCACAACCCCCTCGGCGTCCAGGTACCTGATCCGGCCGTTGGTCATGAACGACGCCACCGGTATCCTTTCGACGATCCCGATCGAGACCGCGTCCGGGTACAACCTCGTCACGCGGGCGTCGCGCACGTACGGGTGCGAGAGGAGCCTTTCCCTCACCGCGCCGAGCGAGAGCGTGTCGAGCAGCGCCTTCATCGGGATGTCCGCGCGGGCCAGTATCCCCTTTTCCGAGAAGTGGACCGCGCCCTCCACCGATACCCCGGCGATCCTGCCCGCGTCCTTCCACTGGAGCGACATGACGAAGGCGGCGATGAACAGTCCCCCGAGTCCGCCGAGCGCCCAGAGGCGTCCGGACGGAATGTTCCCCTGTTTCACGGCGGTCCTGATGACGGGTTCTCCCCGCCCGTCGGCGCGGTCGGGGTCGTCCCTGTCGCGCCGCGTCCTTCCCGGCATCCTGTCGTTCTCTTCGGGTCTCACGCGTAGATTTCCTCGTAAATGTTTTCAGGGAAGCCGATGAGTTTGATTTCCAGCTCCATGTTCACGCCGGTTTTCTTGAACACCGCGGAATGCGCCAGCTCCAGCAGTTCCACCACGTCGCGGGCCTTCGCGCCGCCGTAATTCACGATGAAGTTGGCGTGCAGGTTCGAGATTCCCGCCCCGCCCCGCCTGGTTCCCTTCAGTCCCGCCTCGTCGATCAGTTTCGCGGCGTGGTTCCCGGCGGGGTTCTTGAACATGCTCCCCGAGTTGGGCATGTTGACCGGCTGCGCCCTGTTGCGTTTGATCAGGAGCTCCCGCCGGGAGCGCATCAGCTCCGCCTTGTCCCCCGCCGGGAGCCGGAACCTCGCACCGAGCACGACGGAACCCTCCAGCGCCGAGTGACGGTACGAAAATCCGATCTGTCCCTTCGGAACGCGGACGATCTTTCCTTCGCGAAGGACCTCGACGTCGACCAGGTGCGTCGAAATCTCACCGCCGTACGCCCCCGCGTTCATGATGACCCCGCCTCCCAGCGTGCCGGGGATCCCCGCGAGCATCTCCACCCCCGCCATGTCGTGCTGCACGCAGAAGTCGACGAACCTCGCCATCGGGATCCCCGCCCCGGCGGCCACCATGTCGCCTTCCGTCGTCACCGAGTTGAGCCCTGGCTCCAGGTGGATCATGATCCCCCGGAACCCCTCGTCGCTC
>QJVY01000015.1 GCA_003235555.1 Ignavibacteria bacterium
CGCCAGGGCACCGTGGTGAGCAACAGGATGCAGAAGAGCATCGTTGTCTCAATTGAGCGAAAAATTCCACACCCGGTCTATAAAAAATATTTCAAGCGGACGGTCCGCCTGACGGCCCACGACGAGAAGCAGGAAGCGGGTATCGGCGATCTCGTGCGCGTGATGGAAACCCGGCCGATCAGCAAGACCAAGAGATGGCGGCTGGTGGAAATAATCGAGAAAGCCAAATAGAGCGCGGTGTGCTATGATTCAGGAAGAGACAAATCTGGTGGTGGCGGATAACTCGGGCGCGAAAAAAGTCCGCTGTATCCGGGTGCTCGGCGGGCACGACCGCAGGTACGCCGGCATCGGGGACCTGATCGTCGTGAGCGTCAAGAGCGCCATTCCGGGGGCGGGTGTCAAGAAGGGCGAGGTCTCCCGCGCCGTGATCGTTCGCACCAAGAAGGAGACGAGGAGGAACGACGGCTCCTTCATCCGGTTCGACGAGAACGCCGCCGTCCTCCTGACCCCCACCGGTGAGCCGAGGGGCACACGGATCTTCGGTCCGGTCGCGAGGGAACTCAGGGAAAAAAATTACATGAAAATCGTTTCGCTGGCTCCGGAAGTTTTATGAGCCCGCGACTGACAGGACAGAGGTAACAGCAGTCATGAGCATTCAAAAGAACGACACGGTCATGGTCATCGCCGGCAACTCCCGCGGGAAGTCCGGAAAGGTCCTCAAGGTCTTTCGCGAAAAACACCGGGCGATCGTCGAGGGCGTCAATATCATCAAGCGGCACACCCGGGCGTCGCAGAAAAACCCGCAGGGGGGAATCGTACAGAAGGAAGAGGCGGTCCACGTCGCCGATATCATGGTGATCTGCCCGAAATGTGCGAAACCCTCACGGCTGGGGAACAAGCAGGTGACCGACGCCGCGACCGGGCGGAAGCACACCATGCGGATCTGTAAAAAATGCGATCACATGTTCTAAACCGAGACGACGAGACATGGGAAAAGAAAAACCACCGAAAAAAGATCAGCCCGCAAAGGGCGAGAAAACCCCGAAGGGGGAGAAGGCCCCGAAGGGGGAGAAAATCCCGAAGGCTGCAAAATCGCACGGTGAGGAAAAGGGCGTTACACCCCGGCTCGAGGAACTGTTCCGCACGAGCCTCACGCCCGATCTCATGAAGCGGTTCAAGTACACGAGCGTCATGCAGGTGCCCCGGCTCCACAAGATTTCGGTCAATGTGGGGGTCGGCGAGGCGACACAGGACGCCAAGATCCTCGATTCGGTTGTCAGGGAACTGGAAAGCATCGTGGGCCAGAAACCCGTCATCACGCGGGCGAAAAAAGCCATTTCGAATTTCAAGCTCCGCGAAGGGCTTCCCATCGGAGTGAGGGTCACGCTCCGCCGGAACAAGATGTACGAATTCATGGACAGGTTCGTCGCGGTTGCCGTGCCGAGGATCAGGGATTTTCGCGGATTTTCGGACAGGTCCTTCGACGGAAGGGGAAATTATACCGTCGGCGTGAAGGAACAGATCATTTTCCCGGAGATCGACGTCGACAAGGTCGGAAGGGTTTTCGGCATGGACATCACGTTCGTCACGACCGCCAGGACGGACCAGGAGGCGCTGGAGCTCCTGAAAGGTCTTGGATTCCCGTTCGTAAAACCGGAAGCGGCCGCCGCGGCGTAACCGGGGATGAATCCGGGCCGATGCCCGGCAGTGAGCACACAAACAGAGCAACAGAGATCAGAGAGGAGTAACACTTTGGCGCGACTGGCGATGGTAGTCAAGGCGAAGAAGAAACCGAAATTCAACGTGCGGAAGCACAACCGTTGTGAGAATTGCGGACGGCCCCGGGCGTTCCTCAGGAAATTCGGCATTTGCCGTATCTGTTTCAGAAAAATGGCCCTCGAGGGAAAGATCCCCGGAGTGGTGAAAGCAAGCTGGTAAGGAGAACACTGAAAATCATGCAGACGACCGACCCCATAGCCGATTACCTGACACGGGTGCGCAACAGCATCCGCGCGCGCCACAAGCGAGTCGACATACCCGCGTCGAACCTGAAGCGGGAACTCACGCGGATCCTCGTGGAAAAGAAATACATCGTGGGGTATTCGGAACTCAAGGATGACCGGCAGGGGATCCTGCGAATCGCCCTCAAATACACGGACGGGGTGAACGCCATTTCGGGGCTCCGCAGGGTCAGCAGGCCCGGCCTCAGGGTCTACCGTCAGGCGGATGAACTGCCCCGCGTTCTCAACGGCCTCGGAATCGCCGTGATCTCGACTTCCCGGGGGATCCTCACCGACCGTGATGCCGCGGCGAAAAAAGTCGGCGGCGAAGTACTCTGCCATATCTGGTAACAATATGTCTGTCAGGAGAACATCGTGTCAAGAATAGGAAGACGGCCCATAGCGGCGGTCAAAGGTGTAAAAATCGAACGGAAGGCCGATCACCTCACCGTGACGGGCCCGAAGGGGGCGCTCCAGGCGACGGTGCCACCGTCGATCTCATTTGAGATCGCAGGGGAGGAAATCTTCGTGAAACGCGCGTCGGACCAAAAATCCGACAGGGTGCTCCACGGCACGTGGCGTGCGCTCCTCGCGAACATGGTCCGGGGCGTCTCCGAGGGGTTCCATCGGAAACTTGAAATCGTCGGGGTCGGATACAAGGCGGAGGCCAGGGGAAAGCACGTGCAGTTCGCCCTCGGCTATTCGCACCCGATCATCTTCACCCCCCCGGCGGGGATCAAAATCGAGATTCCACAGCCGACGAACATCATCGTGTCCGGAATCGACAAGCAGCTGGTGGGCCAGGTCGCCTCGAAGATTCGTTCGTTCAGACCCCCTGAGCCGTACAAGGGGAAGGGTGTGAAATACGAAGGAGAATATATCAGGCGCAAGGCCGGAAAGGCGGCTGCGACGGCCGGAAAGGCGTAAAAGAATGATCAACAGCAGAAGAAGAGCAAGACGGCTCGGGGTCAAAAGCCGCATCAGGAAGAAGATCCGCGGGACGGCGGAACGGCCGAGGCTGGTCGTCTTCAGGAGCATCTCCCACCTGTACGTCCAGGTGGTGGACGATTCGGTCGCGAAAACCCTCGTGGCCTGCTCGTCCCTTTCGAAGGACCTCAAGGAATCTCTCGCGGCCGTGAAGGGCCAAAGGGAGAAGGCCAAGTCGCTGGGGCAGCAAATCGCCAAATTGGCGATCGAGAAAAATATCAAGACCGTGGTGTTCGACCGGAACGGTTACAATTACCACGGGGTGGTCAAATCGCTGGCCGATGGCGCCCGTGAAGGGGGTTTGACATTTTAACGGACCCGTCGACCCAGGCACGGCGGTAGGAGTTTGCCGGGTCGTCTAATGGCAGGACAGCGGCCTTTGGAGCCGTCAGTGGAGGTTCGAGTCCTCCCCCGGCAGCCGGAAAACAGAGAATTCACGAACGGAGAAAAACAGTGGCACGGATAAAAGCAGGTGACATCGATCTCAAGGACAGGGTTGTCCACATCAACCGTGTCGCGAAGGTCGTCAAAGGCGGACGAAGGTTCAGTTTCAGCGCCATCGTCGTCGTCGGGGACGGGAAGGGGCACGTCGGGGTGGGCCTCGGCAAGGCCAACGAAGTCCAGGATGCCATTTCAAAGGGTGTCGACGAGGCCAAGAAGAGCATCGTCGAGGTACGCATCGTGAACGGGACGATTCCCCATCCCATCCAGTCCAAGTACAGTGCCTCACGGGTGATGCTGAAACCGGCTTCCCCCGGGACCGGGCTCATCGCAGGCGGCGGGATACGCGCCGTCCTCGAATCGGCCGGCGTGAAGGACGTCCTCACGAAATCGATCGGCTCGACGAACCCGCACAACGTGGTCAAGGCCACGCTGAAGGCCCTCATGGACGGCCGGGACGCGCGCGCAGTGGCGGGCGTCCGCGGGATGACGGTCCAGGAAATGTTCGACCGTCCGGCGGCCCCGAAGACAGAATAAACCAAGGAGCATCCATCATGCCCGTCAAACTGAAAATCACGCAGGTGGTCAGCCAGCTCGACTGCCTCGAAAAACACAAGCGCACGATCAGGGCGCTCGGCCTCGGACGTCCGAATTACTCCGTGGTGAAGAACGACTCGCCGCAGATCCGCGGCATGATCAGTTCCGTCCGCCATCTCGTCAAAGTCGAAGAGGTGAAATAACTTCATGGCACAGTCACTCCTCAGCAACCTCAAATACGCGAAAGGCTCGCGCAAGCGCACGAAGCGGATCGGCCGCGGGCAGGGTTCCGGGCACGGCGGCACGGCGACGCGCGGTCACAAGGGTGAAGGGGCACGGTCCGGTACGCACGACCGCCCCTGGTTCGAGGGCGGCCAGATGCCGCTCGCGCGCCGTGTACCGAAGTTCGGCTTCCACAGCCCGTTCCGGGTTGAATACCAGGTGGTGAACCTCGCGGACCTCGCCAAGGCTCTCGAATCCGGGAAACTGAAGGGTCCGGCGGTCGGCCCCGAAGCGCTCCTCGCGTCCGGCCTCATCCGGAGAAAGAAACAACCGGTGAAAATCCTCGGTACCGGCGAGTTGAAGGGAGCGGTGGAGCTCACCGCGCACGCCTTCAGCGGCACGGCGACCAAAAAAATCGAGGCGGCCGGGGGCAAGGCCTCCGTCATCACCCGGACCGGTGCATAGGGTATGGGAAAGATTTCCGAAAGTTTCCGCAACATCTTCAAAATCCAGGAGCTCCGCGACAGGATCCTCTTCACCGCGGGCATCCTGATCGTGGTCAGGTTCGGATCGCACGTCACCCTGCCCGGGATCGACGCGGGGGTCCTCGCCGAGGCGATGAGGAACCAGTCATCGAACACCCTGTTCGGGCTGTACGACCTCTTCGTCGGGGGGGCATTCAGCAACGCGGCCATCCTGGCGCTCGGGATCATGCCCTACATCAGCGCCTCCATCATCATCCAGCTGCTGGGCGCGGTCGTACCCTACTTCCAGAAGCTCTCCAAGGAGGGCGAGGAGGGGCGTAAAAAAATCACCCAGTTGACGCGGTACGGGACCGTCGGCATTTCGCTGCTGCAGGCGTGGGGTGTGAGCGTTCAGCTTTCGAGCATGTCGATCAACGGGATTCCCATCGTGCCGCCCGCGGTGGCCGGGATCGGGTTCCACATCTCGTCGATGATCATCCTCACGGCGGGCACCGTCTTCATGATGTGGCTCGGGGAGATGATCACAGAGAAAGGGATCGGGAACGGTATTTCACTGATCATTTTTATCGGCATCATCGCGAGGTTCCCGGCCGCGATCTTCGATGAATACCGGCTCGTGCAGTCGGGTGAGAAGAACCTGATCGTCGAACTGATCATCATCGCTTTCCTGGTCGTCGTGGTCGCTTCGATCGTCCTCCTCACTCAGGGTACCCGGCGGATCCCCGTGCAGTATGCGAAGCGGGTGGTGGGGAGGAAAGTGTACGGGGGCGTGACCCAGTACATACCGATGCGCGTGAACACCGCGGGGGTCATGCCCATCATCTTCGCGCAGGCGATCATGTTCATCCCCAACACGATCCTGACCTTTTTCCCGGACAGCGACACGCTCCAGAACGTCGCGGGTTACCTCAATTACACGTCCGTCACATACTCGGTGATCTACGGACTGATGATCATCTTTTTCACCTATTTTTACACGGCCGTGGCCTTCAACCCGAAGGACGTGGCGGAGACCATGCAGAAGCAGGGAGGCTTCATCCCGGGGATCAGGCCGGGCAAGAACACATCTGACTTCATCGACAACATCCTGACGAAGATCACGCTGCCGGGGTCGATTTTCCTCGCGGTGATCGCGATCCTCCCGGCCTTCATGGTGAGGTTCAACGTCTCCTCGAATTTCGCCAGTTTCTTCGGAGGCACCAGTCTCCTGATCATCGTCGGGGTCGGTCTTGATACACTGCAGCAGGTCGAATCACACCTGCTGATGCGCCACTATGACGGGTTCATGCGCACCGGCAAGCTCCGGGGACGCAGGCTCTGACATCGGGAATCGGGAAGACTTGCGAACGAAAAAAATATCAAAGGGGATGTCAGCAGGGATACGAAAAACACCCCATGAAATCGAGCTCATGAAGGAGAGCTGCGCAATCGTGGCCCGCGTGCTCCGTCATCTCGAACCGATGATTCGTCCGGGAGTTACGACCCGCGAGCTCGACGTTGCCGCGGAAGAATTCATCCGCAGTCAGGGGGCTGAGCCGGCGTTCAAGGGGTACGGTCCGGACAAGAACAACCTCTTCCCGGCCTCGGTCTGCGCGTCGGTCGATGACGAGGTCGTTCACGGGATTCCCGGCGACCGGAAGCTCGCCGAGGGGGAGATCGTTTCGATCGACGTCGGCGTGAAGAAGGACGGATACTTCGGGGACGGCGCCTGGACCTTCGCGGTCGGGAAGATCTCGGAGGAAAAAGCGAGACTCATGCTCGTCACCAGGGAAGCCCTGGCCGAGGGGATCAAACGCACCGTCGTCGGCAACCGCGTCCACGACATCTCGTCGGCGATCCAGAAACGGGTGGAGAGCGACGGTTTCTCGGTGGTGCGGGACCTGGTCGGACACGGGATCGGCACCCGGCTCCACGAGGAGCCCGCCGTCCCGAACTTCGGAAGTCCGGGGACGGGGATGCCCCTCGAGGAGGGGATGACGCTTGCCATCGAGCCGATGGTGAACTTCGGTACGCACAGGGTCATCGTCGACGCGGACCGCTGGACGATCCGGACCTCCGACAGGCAGCCGTCGGCCCATTTTGAGCACACGGTCCTCGTGACGGAAGGCCAGGCCATGATTCTGACCGCGTGAGGCGCTGAATGGCAAAACAGGGACCGATCACGATGGACGGGGTGATCACCGAGACCCTGCCGAACGCGATGTTCAGGGTGAAACTGGACAACGGGCACGAAATCCTCGCGATCATCTCGGGGAAAATGCGGATGCATTACATAAAAATTCTCGTGGGAGACAAGGTGACCGTCGACATGTCCCCCTACGATCTCACGAAAGGCAGGATCACCTACAGGTACAAGTAAGGGCACGTCATGAAAGTCAGATCGTCAATAAAGAAATTGTGCGACAACTGCAAGATCATCCGGCGCAAGGGCGTTGTGAGGGTGATCTGCAAAAACCCGAAACACAAGCAGCGCCAGGGTTGATCGGGCGCTCACGTACAGAGCGGCATAACCGAAAAAGAAGAAAGGACGCAATCCAGTGGCACGTATTGCCGGAATTGATTTACCGAAACAGAAACGCGCGGACATCGGGCTGACCTACATCTACGGGATCGGACGGACGAGCGCGAGGCAGATCCTCACCGCTGCACACGTCGACTACCACAAGCGGGTGAGCGAACTCAACGACGACGAGGTCGCGCGGATCCGGGCCATCATCACGGGGGACTACAAGGTGGAGGGGGCCCTCCGGGCGGAGACGCAGATCAACATCAAGCGCCTCATGGACATCAACTCGTACAGGGGGTTGCGGCACAGGAAGGGGCTACCGGTGCGGGGACAGCGCACCCGGACGAACTCCCGCACGAGGAAAGGAAAGCGGAAGACGGTCGCCGGCAAGAAGAAGGCCGCGGCCAAGAAATAAACGACCACGCAGAATTCAGATCAGGGACAGCACATGGCGAAATCAACATCGGGTTCCACTTCTCAGGGGGCCCGCAAAAAGAAGAAAATCCAGGTGGACGTCACCGGGAAGGTGTTCATCAAGGCCACGTTCAACAACGTCGTCATCACCGTCACCGACGTCTACGGAAACGTCATCAGCTGGTCGACGGCGGGCAGGAACGGTTTCAAGGGTTCCAGGAAGAACACGCCGTTCGCATCCCAGGTGACCGCGCAGGCGGCCGCGAAGGAAGCGTACGACATGGGATTGAGGAAGGTGGACGTCTTCGTGAAGGGGCCGGGCTCGGGCCGCGAGGCGGGAATCCGTTCACTGCAGGCGGTCGGGCTGGAGATCCTCACGATACGTGACATCACCCCGATTCCGCACAACGGGTGCCGTCCCCCGAAGAAACGCCGGGTCTAGAATTCCGTCACAGAACGTCACCAACGACACACATCGGTAAAAGGACCATATGGGAAGATACATCGATCCAAGTTGCAGACAGTGCAGACGCGAACGGCAGAAGCTGTTCCTGAAGGGCACCAAGTGTTTCACGGAGAAATGCCCCGTGGAACGCCGCGGGTACCCGCCGGGGCAGCACGGCCAGAACCGGCGCCAGAAAATCACCGAGTACGGGATGCAACTGAGGGAAAAACAGAAGGTCCGGCGGTCGTACGGTTTGCTGGAAAAACAGTTCAGAAATTATTTTGAAAAGGCGTTGAGCCAGTCCGGCCGGACCGGCGAATCGCTGGTGAAAATGCTCGAACGCCGTCTCGACAACGTTGTCTACAGGCTGGGATTCGCCCCTTCCCGAAAATCCGGAAGGCAGCTCGTCACCCACGGTCACATCCTGGTGAACAACCACCCGGTCACGGTCCCATCGTTCCTGCTGAAGAGCGGCGACGTCGTTCAGATCAGGGAGAAGAGCAAAAAACTCGACCTGATCCATTCGTCGATGAAAAGGGTGAAGGACAGCGGGATGCTGCCCTGGCTCAGCCTCGACAAGGCCACGATGACGGGAACCTTCCTGAGCGTGCCGGAAAGGGCCGATGTTCCGCTGAACGCGAATGAACAGCTCATCGTCGAGCTCTACTCCAAGTAGGCCGGCGCAGGGCCCTTACTCAAGACTTTTACGAACAGAACTCTGGGAGTATCACTCTATGGTCGGAATCAATTTTCAAATGCCGGAAAAAGTCCAGCTCGATGAGTCGAACTACACCAACACGTTCGGCAGATTCATCCTGCAACCCCTTGAAAAGGGTTTCGGGGTCACGATCGGAAACGCCTTCCGGCGTGTCCTCCTCTCATCGCTTCCCGGCACGGCCTTCACCGCCGTGAGGATCGACAACGTCCTGCACGAGTTTTCGACCATCAAGGGTGTGGTCGAGGACGTCGCGGAGGTGATCCTGAACCTGAAATCCGTACGTATCAAACTCATCAACAAGAAACTCAACCGCATCGTGGTGCGCATGACGGGACCCTGCGAGGTCAGGGCGGGAGACATTCAGAAGGCGAACCCCGAACTCGAAATCCTGAATCCCGATCAGCATATCGCGACACTGAACGGGGACACCGATTTCGAGGTCGAACTGAGGATCGGAAGGGGAAAGGGGTACGTCCCGGCCGAGGAGAACAAGGAAGAGGAACCCGTGGCGGACCTGATTTCCATGGATTCCATCTTTACACCGATCAGGAACGTCCAGTACGCGGTCGAGACGACCCGCGTCGGGCAGCAGACGGACTTCGAAAAGCTCGTGCTCGACGTGGAGACCGACGGATCGATCGCGCCCGACGACGCCATCGCCCAGGCGGCCAACATCCTCAAGGACCACATCCAGCTCTTCCTGAGCTTCGACGTCGAAGTCGACGCGTCGGAGGACGGTTCCGAAAAGGATTCGGAGATGTCCCGTATCAGGAAAATCCTGGAAATGAGCGTGGACGAACTCGAGCTGTCGGTCCGCTCCCATAACTGTCTCCGTGCGGCGAACATCAGGACGATCGCGGATCTCGTCCGCAGGGACGAACCCGAACTCCTGAAGTTCAGAAATTTCGGAAGGAAGTCACTTGCCGAACTCTCCGAGATCATCGACCAGTTCGGTCTCACGTTCGGAATGGACGTCGAAAAATATCTCGCCAACAGCGGCGAATAAAGGATAAACCGGGAATACCATGAGACACAGGATATCAGGCAGGAAACTCGGGCGGA
>QJVY01000132.1 GCA_003235555.1 Ignavibacteria bacterium
TGTCCGCTCGACGAGGCCATGAGGAGCCACTACTCCCCGGTCGCCGACCGTCAGGGGTCGGCGCCCGCCGACGGGCCCACCCGCTCGGACGACGGCCCCGGGGAGGGTACCACGGCCTGGACCGGTTCCACGGACGACCATGCGACAGTGACGATCATTGGAGACGGACTCCTCAGGGTGTCAATTGAAGCCACCGCGGCGGGGGTCCTGCCACCGGTCAAATCGGTGGTCCTGCCGGTGCCGGGAAGGAAGATCACCGGGGGCAGTCCCTGCTGCTGGATGATCTTCGAGGGTGGCACACTCCCGATGAGGATCCCCTTCTCCGGAACGGTCGAGGGAGTCAACGGGGAACTGGCCGAACATCCCCACCTGGCGGTGGAAACACCCGGCGGGAAGGGGTGGCTCTTCGACGTGCGGCCCCTGGATCGCACGGGGGCGCTGCGTTCGCTCCTCACCCCCGAAGAGGCCGAGTCCTGCAACTTCAGGGACGGAGAAATCTTCCACAGGCTGATCGGGGAATGCGTACGGCCCCCGGGTTCGGTCGGCGGGCCAACGATGCAGGACGGCGGTCATCCCCTGGCCGATCTTCCCGCTGTCATCGGTCCCGTAAAATATCTCGAAATCGTGCGGCGCGCATTCTGGGGCAAACGGTGACCGTTTCTCAGATTTAAGAACCGTCGGGGAGTTCCCGCCCTGCAGAAGGGGCGATAGGAGACGTCAGGGTGGGGCTCCCGCGGTTCCGGGTGGCACGAGACTTGCAAATATGTGTGTTATGGCCATTCTGCACAGCCTGCGGTTCAGGGTCCTCCTTGGATCAATCCTCCTCCTGGTCTTGTTGTTCGGCATTTTTTCCTTCATCCCCGTGCGGTATTCCACCGACCGGATGACCCAGCAGGTCATGCTGAGCGCCGACCGGATGAGCGACGTCATCCGGCAGTCCACCCGCTACGGCATGCTCCTGAACCGGCGGGAGGACGTCCACCAGATCATCTCCATGATCGCCACGGAACCGGGGGTCGACGGCATCCGGATCTACAACAAGCGCGGTGAAATCATGTTCTCGACGGACAAACGCGAGGAGGGGGCCGCCGTCGATCTGCAGGCCGAGGCCTGCACCGGGTGCCACGGAAAAGAAACGCCGATCGCCTCCCTTTCGGCCGGAAACAGGACCCGGATCTATACATCGTCCATGGGCCACAGGGTGGTCGGGGTGATCAACCCCATCAGGAATTCCCCCTCCTGTTCGGACGCCTCCTGTCACGCCCATCCGGCGGAGAGGACGGTCCTCGGGGTTCTCGATGTCCGGGTGTCGCTGCAGCAGATGGATGCCTCGATCTCCGAGGCAAAACTCACGATGATCCTCTTCGCCGCGGGTATGATCCTGCTTGCGGCCCTGATCTCCCGCTGGTATTTCACCTCGACGGTCATCAAACCGGTGAAAATCCTCATGAACGGGGCCCGGGAGGTGTCAGGAGGCAACCTCGACCACAGGATCCACGTGAGGTCGAGGGACGAACTCGGTATGCTGGCCGATGCGTTCAACGTGATGACCGGATCTCTCCGGCACGAGCAGGAACAGAACAGGGTGTGGGCCGAGACCCTGGAGGAAAAAATCGCCGAGAAAACCGAGGAACTGACGCAGGTGCACAAACAGATTTTACACGTCGAAAAAATGGCATCGCTCGGAAAACTCGCGGCGACGGTCGCGCATGAGCTGAACAACCCGCTGGAGGCGATCCTGACATACGCCCGGGTGATCGGCCGCCGCCTCCGGAAGGCCGAGATTTCACCCTCCGACACCGCGTCGACCGCGGAGGACGTGGACCTCATTGCAAACGAGTCGAGGCGGTGCGGAACGATTGTGAAAAACCTGCTCCTCTTCTCGAGGAAACAGGTGAACGAATTCGGACTGGTCGACGTCGGGCAGATCGTCGCGCGGGCCGGTGAGATCGTCAGGCACCACTGTGAAATCTCCTCCGTAAAACTCCGGATACCGCCGGCCGGAGACGACGCAACCATCATGTGCGACGAAGGCCAGATCCAGCAGGCCCTGGTCGCACTCTTCGTGAACTCGGTGGAGGCGATGCCCGGAGGCGGCACGATCACGGTCACGACCGCTCCCGGACCCGGCGACGACGAGCTGACCATCTCGGTCGGGGACACCGGCGTGGGGATCTCCCCCGACGACCTGCCCCACCTCTTCGAGCCTTTCTTCACGACAAAAAAAGACGGTCGCGGGGTGGGACTCGGCCTGTCGGTGGTCTACGGGATCGTGGAGAGGCACGGCGGAAGGATCTCGGTGGATTCCGATCCCGGCAAGGGTACGAAATTCGAGATCATCCTTCCGAGGGTCCCGCGCGCATCGGGGAACCATTCACAATCCGAACATGAGAGGACAATGAAACAATGAACACCACGAATTCAATTCTCATTGTCGACGACGAAAACCTGGTCCGTGACTCCCTCTCAAAATGGTTCAGAGAGGACGGGTACGAGATCGGCGTCGCCGAAAACGCCGCCTGCGCGTTGAAACAACTCCAGCAACGAAGGTGGGACGTCATCCTGCTGGACATCAAGATGCCCGGGATGGACGGCATGGAACTCCAGCTGCGCATCCGGGAGATCGACACCGACGCCGCGGTCATTTTCATCACCGCGCACGCCTCGGTCGACACCGCGGTGCAGGCCCTGAAATCAGGCGCATTCGACTACATCACCAAACCGGTGGACCCGGACCATCTCTCGCACCTGGTGCAGAACGCCCTGAAACAGAAGGCCCTGAGCGGTGAGAACATAAAACTCAGGGAGCATATCACCGAGTTCTTCAAGGTCGACGATTTCATCGGTGAATCGCCGGTCATGAAAAAAGTCTTCGATCTCATCGGGACGGTCGCCCCCACCGACACCACCGTCATGATCCGCGGCGAGAGCGGGACGGGCAAGGAGCTGATCGCGCGCGCGATACACGGAAACAGCCGGAGGAAATACTTCCCGATCGTGACCGTGAACTGCGGCGCGCTGCCTGAAGGGATCCTGGAGAGCGAACTCTTCGGTCACGAACGGGGGGCGTTCACCGGCGCACAGTACCAGCGGAAGGGCAAACTGGAACTCGCGGACGGGGGGACGCTATTTCTCGACGAGGTGGGCAACATCGACGTCAAAACCCAGATGGACCTCCTGCGGGTCATCGAGACGAAGCAGTTTTCCAGGGTCGGGGGAAATCAGCTCATCAATGTGGATTTCCGGATCATCTGCGCCACCAACAAGAACCTCGAAAAGGCCGTCAGCGAGGGATCGTTCCGGGAGGACCTCTATTACCGACTGAACGTCTTTACGATCCTCGTACCCCCGCTCCGGGAGAGAAAGTCGGACATTCCGGCGATCGCAGATTATTTTGTCAGGAAATGCGCGCGGGCCATGGGAAAGGAAATACACTCGATATCTCCGGATGCAATGGACCTCCTGATCAGCTACGACTGGCCGGGCAACGTCCGGGAGCTGGAGAACGCCATCGAACGGGCGATGGTCGTGGGGAAAACCTCATCCATCCACCCCGAGGAGCTCCCCATCCACCTGAAAGACCGGACGCGGTCCCCCGCCGGCGGATCCCTGGCGGCGCTCGAGAACGAATATATCAGGCAGGTCCTGGAGGAAAACAAGTGGAACATCAGCCGGTCGGCGGATGTCCTGCGGATCGACCGTGCCACACTGTACAACAAAATCGAAAAGTATGGCATACCCAGGCCCACGTGAGCGCGTCGATCAATATCCTGAACGGATCCTCCCTCGTCCGTCCGTCCGAGCTCGAGCGGATAGCGGAGAACATCGGCGGCATCTACGGCCTTCCCGTGCGCTGCGTTCATGCCGAATTCGACCTTCCGAAGGCGTTCGATTCCTCCCGCGGCCAGTACAATTCGACCCTCCTCCTCTCCGGTCTTCCCGGGATCGGCGGAACCCCCGGCCCGGTCGGACCGAAACAGATCGGCCTCGTCGACGTCGATCTCTTCATCCCGGTGCTCACCTTCGTCTTCGGCGAAGCGCAGCTCGACGGGGAAGCGGCCGTCGTCTCCACCCACCGGCTCTCCAACCAGTATTACGGGTTGCCCCGGAGCCATGAACTGCTCCTCGTCAGGCTCGAGAAGGAACTCATCCACGAACTCGGTCATACCTTCGGGATGTACCATTGCCGGCAGTTCGAATGCGTGATGCGTTCGTCAACCTACGTTGAGGAAATAGACATGAAGAAGGCCATCCCCTGCTCAGGCTGTACGGCCCGCCTCCTCGAACTCCTCTCCCGCCATTGATCTTCCCTTTTTCACGGTTTCCCGGGGAATCACTATATTTACCGGCTATGGTGAACGGATGAACATTCTCGTCCTGGGTGGTACGGGGTACATCGGGGGCCGGCTGGTGCCACGGCTTCTCGCGGCGGGTCACTCCGTCCGGGTCATGGTGCGGAACCGGGCGAAGGCGAGCGCGCGGAACTGGAAGGGGGCGGAAATCGTGCACGGCGACGTTCTGTATCGGCCGGACCTCGCCGCAGCATGCCGGGAGACGGACGTCATCTACTACCTTGTCCACTCCATGGTCGCGGACAGCGGCGATTTCGAGGAGGTGGACAGGGTCGCGGCCGAAAACGTCGCATCCGCCGCCGCAACTGCGGGTGTGAAGAGGATCATCTACCTCGGGGGGTTGGGAAAACGCGATGCGGTGACATCCGCGCACCTGCGCAGCCGGCACGAGGTGGGGGACGTCCTCCGTTCCGGTGCCACCCCGGTCACGGAATTCCGTGCGGCGATCATCATCGGGTCGGGGAGCGCATCGTTCGAAATGATCCACCACCTGGTGAACCGGCTCCCTGCGATGATCTGCCCGAGATGGGTGCTCGTCAGGACGCAACCAATCTCGATCAAGGACGTCATCCGCTATCTCATCGAATGCCTGCACATCCCGGCGACGGCGGGACGCGTGATCGACATCGGCGGACCGGACGTCCTCACCTACCGGGACATGATGCTGGTGACCGCACGGGCCCTCGGCCTGCGCAGGTACATCTTCACCGTCCCCGTCCTCACGCCGGGGCTGTCGTCGTACTGGGTGAACCTGATCTCCCCCATCCCCTTTTCCCTGGCCCGTGTCCTCATCGAAAGCCTTCGGCACGAGACCGTCTGCGAGGACGCGTCAGGGATGGAGTTGTTCGACTTCCGACCGATGGATTTCCGCCTGGCGGTGGACCGCGCCCTGGAAAACGTCAGGTCCTTCAAAGTGGAAACGACCTGGGCTGAATCGGGGAATTACACCCCGCAGGTCCTCGATTCACTCGACCCTTCACACCTCAGGGTTGACCGGAACGTCATCGAGACGACGGTGGGCCGGGAGGCGCTCTTCCGCATCATCTCTTCCATCGGGGGGAACCGTGGGTGGTACTACGCCGACTGGATGTGGCGGATCAGGGGGTTCATCGACAAGCAACTGGGGGGTGTCGGCCTGCGACGTGGGCGGAGACACCCCGTGCACGTGACTGTGGGCGAAGCCCTTGATTTCTGGAGGGTCGAAGCGCTGGTACCGGGGGAACGGCTGCTGCTCCGAGCCGAAATGATCGTGTGGGGACACGCCTGGCTCGAATTCAGGCTGGAGGATGGCCCGGCGGGAACGAACAGACTCGTCCAGAACGCGCTCTACTATCCCCACGGCGTGGGGGGCCTCATCTACTGGTACTGCATGATCCCCTTTCACCTGATCGTCTTCCGCGGCCTGCTCCGGACCATCGTCGATCTCGCCCGCAGAGAGGAACGGATCTCGGGGCGAAACTTCAGACCGGTCTGAAACCGGAGATACCCACCTCAGGCCCCGCCGGGATCCTTTTCCCCCCCGGAGCCGCCCTCTCCCGCCTCCCCCTCCGCTTCCCCCCTTTTCCGCCGCGCCCGTATCCTGGTAAAAATGAGTGACCCGACGAGAAGGACCGTGCCCAGAGCGAGGAACGAGATGATCCTGTAGGTCGGCTCGAGCCGCGCGATGCCGACGAAAAGCACGTAAAATACCGTCAACAGGATGGTCAAATGGCCCATCCACCGGTACTTCTGTGAACGGATGATCATGTTCATCAGGTAATAGAAACCGGCGATACCGAGCCAGGCGATGCTGACATACTGCCCGTGAACGAGGTGCGAGGCGGCGTAGGGAAACACGGCGAAAGCCGAGAGCAGGTACGCATTCCGCATCATTTCGGTCTTCAGCTCCAGCCGGTCCTTCTGCCAGTTCAGGATCCGCGCACTGGCCAGCGCCACGATTCCGAAACCCACGCTGATCCCGGTCTCCTCCCCTCCGACGACGAGGTACGCTATCACGATCGAGAGGTAGATGACGAAATTCGCGACGATGATGAACCGCGAACGGAACCAGATCGCCGTCGCCACGACGATAATGCTCTGCGCGGAGAGCCACACAAAGAGATCGGGGACGGCAAATGCCCTGACGATCGCGACGCTCAGCGCCATGTAACCCAGCATGACGTACGCGAACGTGGAGAAGCGGCTGCGGACGCGGAGCCAGAAAACTATCGCCAGCGTCAGGTACACCGCGAAGGCGAGCAGGTGGAGGCCGATCAGCGACGATGGAAAGGTGGTCGCCGAATGAAGCAGGTAGAGGGCATAACTCCCTCCGCCGTTCAGGAACGAGGCCACGATGATCCCGATCTCCTCCCTGTCCTTGTCCTTCCTGGCCAGGGCGCCCACCGAGAAAACGGCGGCGTAGACAAGGAGAAGGATCAGGCTCGCCTCCGGCCCTGTTACGAAGGCCAGGTCGTTCCCGAGGAAGGGGTTGTTGACGGCCCAGATGAGGTGGGTGAGGTATGCAAGCGCGGTCGCGTAGACGAGGACGGTCGTCCACCCGTTCCGCAGGGAAACTGCCACGCTGAGCGTCCCCAGGACGACGATCATCGGGAGCATGAACCACCCTGAACCCACGGCGATCGCGGTGGCGAAACCGGTGGAGAGGGCGATGTTGAAGAGATACGGAGACTTGCGATGAAGCGAGATCCAGACATTTACGGCCAGGACGGAGACCAGCAGGATGATCCCGGCCGGGGAACCTGCCCGGATGACCGGCTCGGTTCCGAAGTAGAACAACCTCATCGTCGCGAAGAATAAAAGCACCATCCCGGCGCCGCGGTTGTACCGCGATACGAGATCGAATGATTTCCGCAGGATCCGCGCCATGATAAAAAGGCCGCCGGCGAGAAAGAGTCCGAAGAGTCCGGGGACCGCGGGGGGAAGGTCTTCGTAGGGCAGGGTCAGAAGGAAAACGATTCCGAGCGCCAGGACCACGATTCCAATTTTGGCGAACCAGTTCTGACCCAGTTCGAACTCCCTCTCATCGCCGTCGACCGTTTTCGGCGGCGGCTGTTCGGGGGCGGAACCTTCCTGCAGGGCATCCGGACGGGCGTGTGGAATGGCAAGGTGTTCCTCTATCCTCGCGACACGTTCTTCGATGAGTCGTAACTGCTCGGTGAGGTGGTCTGTATCCATCAGTCCGGTTCCGGGAATGCGTTGATCAATCAGCGAAAGTACAGAAATCGGTTGAGAGTGTCAATGCCCGGTGCCGGACAACATCCGCGCGGTGCGCTGCAGGGGGCGCACCGCGCAGAGGAACCGTTGTTTTATTTCACGAGGAGGATCTTGACCGTTTTCTGGAGATCCGTCCCCAAAACCCGGCAGAAATACATCCCCGCCGGCATGTGCTGCGCATCCCACCTGAACTCGTGCGACCCCGCCCCGTACACTCCGTCCGCGAGGACGGCGGCTGTTTCCCCGAGAATGTTGCATACGGTGACCGAAAGGTGGCCGGTCGATGGAAGGACGACGGAAATGGTCGTCGCGGGGTTGAACGGGTTCGGGTATGCGGCGACGGCCGCAACCGCGTTTCCCCCCGCACCCTTCGGGGTCGGCGCACCCCCCGACGCATGCTCCCGTATCCGTCCCTGGGAGTTGACCGCGAGGGCGGGCATGGAACCGATGTACTCCCGGACAACGTCATATTCCAGCTCGTCGTGTAAAACCAGGTTGTCCACGGACACTCCCAGCGAGCCGAGGAGCATGGCGATCCCGGTGTTCACGCAGACCGAATACGTTGCAGAGGGAGACCATTTTTTCCCGTTCACCCGGATCGAAGCCAGGTCCACCCTCTCGCCTACGGGGTTTGTCGGATCATAGGTGAAACGAAGCCCGGAATACTGCAGGAAGAAATCGTCCCCAACCTCGAGCTGGGACAGGCCGATCTCCATGCCCTTCACCAGTTCGATCCCGGAGATGTCGAAGGTGGCCATCTTGAAGCCGAACCCCGTTTCTTCGTCGAATCCGTAACTCAGACAACGAAAGAGGTCTGCCCCGAGAACCGGGCCCTTCGAAATTTTTTCCGAAATGAGGCCCAGCGCCGTGATCCCGAGGTCGCTCCCCGAGTAGTTCCGGTAGGCATCCGTCACGAGGTTCCCCATCGGGGCATCCCTCAGCGGCAGATGTTCGTCGAACCTCTTCTCCACATCCGAAGGCGCGTTGGCGATCACCTCGTGGAAGAGCGGGCCGAATTGCGCCTCGATCCCGGCCTTCAGCTCTTCGACCGATGCCTGCACTTCGGGCACTCCGGGGACCGACGCATCCACGTCGATGACCGTGTACTCATCGATCGAGATCTCCCCGGCGTCCACGGTGAATGTCAGTTTCCCGACGTACTTGTAATGCTCACCCGCCTGGAAAATTCTGACGATCGCGCCGTCGGGGTTCATGACTTCCTCCGGCTCACGGAGGAGGTAATGGTCGTGACCACCCACGATGAGATCTATCCCGGTCACGCCGGACGCCACGATCCTGTCGAAGTAGATGCCGAGGTGGGAGAGCAGGATGACGACATCGGCACCTGCACCTCTCAGGCTGTCGGCGGTGGCCTGTGCAATCGTGAGGAGATCATCGCTGATGACCACCGGGTCCGGCATGTTCGTCGGATTATTCGGGACGGTCATCCCGAACACCGCGACTTTCACTGACCCGAACGATTTGTCCATGGCCGGCTCGATGTACGGCTGAAGCGGTGGAAAAGCGCCCAGGTCGAGATTCGCCGAAATCAGCGGAAACGATCCGCCGGCGAACGCTGTTGCGAGCGCGTCGCTCAGGACGCCCGGCCCGAAGTCGAATTCATGGTTTCCGACCGTCATCGCGTCAAACCCCATTTCTTTCATGAACATGAACTCAGGGACACCGAAATAGGCATTGAAGAACACATCGCCCTGGAATACATCCCCGGCATGGAGCAGCAACACGTTGGGTTCGGTGGCTTTTACCGTACCGATCACCGTCGCCGCACGCGCGATCCCCCCCAGGGTACCGGCGAGGTCGCTGTTTCTCGGGCTTACGGCATCGAGGTGTGAATGGGTGTCGTTGACATGGAGGAGTGTGATGGTGGTTCCCTGTCCGAGCGCCACACCCTGCTGGAGGATGATCGCCAGGAGGAAACGAGAGAGCAAACCCAGATATCGTTTCATTGCAGAAACTCCTTGTTTTGTTATTGGATGTTAAGCAAGAACAGGAAACCGACTCACCCCTGCATGATTCGAACCCGATGATATGCCATGATGATGTTTTTCCGGTATTGATGTGTCATGGAATTGTCAAAATTGAATCGTAAACGGGAAAAACGAGCAGCAGATTTCTTGACCTCCGTATAACAATTTCCTGACACCGGCAGGCCCTGGCCTTTCCCATTACGAAGGGGATCACCTGGTCTTCCGCCACCCCTGTTTCACCCCGGGGGAAATCCACGAGGTCAATGAAAGGGTTAACCGCAAATTTTTCTCGGCCAGAAACATCCTTGGAAGGTGGTGGAGGTTCATGCTCCAACAAGTGAGAAGCGAACCGGTGACATCCTTTTTGCTTCGGCTGGCGGTCTCAACGGGGATCTACTTTCAGCTGTCGGTCTTCCAGAGCCACCATGCGCAGGTGAGGGTCCTCCGGAAACGCCCTTCGGAGGGGCGGGCGGGCGTACCGTCACCGGTCCCCCGACAACATGGGCCGCTACCGTCCGCCGGCCGCCCGGCATGCGAGGCGGCCCCCCTGCGGATCATTTCGTGAACTTGTAGCCCGCCGTGTGAATGGTGACGAGGTGTTCCGGATGCGCCGGATCCCTCTCGATTTTTTTCCGGATCGTGAGGATGTAGTTGTCCACCGTGCGTGTCGTCGGGAAGGTATCGTATCCCCAGACCTCGTCGAGCAGTGCGTCCCGGGTGACCACCTCCCCCTCCCTCTGGATGAAATACTTCAGGACGTCCAGTTCCCGGGCGGACAATTTGACGGAGGCCGATCCCCGGATGACCTCGTGCTTCCGGAAATCGATGTGGACGTCGCCGAAGGAGTATTCCTCCAGGTCACGTCGAATCTCCGTGGTCCGCCTCAGGCGGGCCCTCACCCGGGCCTTCAGTTCCCGCAGGCTGAAGGGTTTGGTCATGTAATCGTCGGCGCCCAGTTCGAGTCCGAGGACCCGGTCGACCTCCTCCTTCCTGCTCGTCAGAAAGAGAATCGGCACGTCGATACCCGCCCCCCGCAGTTCACGACAGATTTCGAAACCGTCCTTTCCCGGGAGCATGACGTCGAGGATGACGAGGTCCGTGTTCTCTTTTTTCGCCAGTGCCAGTCCCTTCTCGCCATCCGCCGCCGTCAGAACCCGGTAGTGGTCTTCACCGAGGGTTTCCTCCAGTCCCTTCAGAATGGCCGGGTCGTCTTCTATGATGAGTATGTTTTTCATGACCGCTCCTCCCTGTTCTCTGATGATGGCTCGACCGGCAGGGTCACTGTAAACGTGCTCCCCCGTCCAGGTTCGCTGTTGACGGTGATCGTCCCGCGGTGGGCGTCGACCACATGTTTCACCACGGAGAGGCCGAGCCCGGCTCCTCCCTGTGACCCGGCCCGGGCATCCTTCGACCGGTGGAAGGGCCGGAAGATCTCCTCCACCTCCGCCGGGTCGATGCCGAAACCGTTGTCTCCCACCGACACAGCCACATTTCCGCCGTCAGCGCGTGTCGTGATGCTGATGCGTTTTGGCTCGCCCGAATATTTCAGGGCGTTACCCGCGAGGTTCAGGAGGACTTCCAGAATGGCGTCGGGATCGGCGGCCAGAATCAGGGGGTCATCGGCAAGGTCGTAGACCGTTTCACATTTCTTTATCCTGAACTGGTACTCCATGATCTCCCCCAGCCTGGTGACGATGTCGTTGAGGGATGTTTCCCGGAAATGGTATTCCTTGACACCGCGTTCGATTTTCGCGAAATCGAGGACGTTGTTGATCAGCCGGGTCAGCCGTTCGCTTTCCCCCTCGATGATGGTCAGGTACCTGGAAACGGTTTCGTCGGGAATATCCTTCTTCGAACGCAGGAGCTGTGCGAACATGCTGATGGACGTCAGCGGAGTCTTCAGCTCGTGGGAAACACTCGACACGAAATACGATTTGAGCCTGTTGAGTTCCTCGAGACGTTCGGCCTCGGCTTTTTCCATCTCAAGGAACCGTTGAAGGTCGATTCGTTCCTTCTCTCCGGCGGCCTCGCCCGCGACAACGGTCAGCAGATCGACGTCTTCCTCGGTGAACATCAGCCCGGAGGTTTTCCTGCCGAGCACGAGGAACCCCAGGATCGCACCCCCCTTCGACTTCATCGGTATCGCAAGCGAGATGCCCCACCGACCGAACACCTCCGTGTCCGCGTTTTCGTGGGGGACGTTCTTCTCGATGTGCTCATCCACCGCGACCGGCAGTTCGAGGCCGGATTTCAGTCGTTCCGCCTCGAAATGGACGCCGTGCGTGCTCAGGTGGGGGAAGTTTCTTTCCCCCAGCGTGCGGAGGCGGTTGCCCGGTTGGACGAGCGAAAACAGACCGATTCGTTCGACGGGCAGGAGCTTCCCGACTCCCCCGATGAGTTTTTCGGTCATCTCCTCCATGCCCGCTGATTTTTTCAGGTCCTCCAGGACCTCTTTGAGCGATCCGCGGAAGTCGTAGCTGAGCCTGAAGAGCGAACGGTCCACGAGGCGTTCGGCACGTCTCCGGATCCAGTCGTACGTCACGACCGATACGACCGCTGCCGCGGCCGAGAGCAGGATGGATCTCTCCACCGTCCATCCCGACACCAATCCGGCGGTCACGCCGAAGAGAAGCGCGTAGAGGACGAGCAGCGTCCCGATCACGATTGCGTGTACGGCGCTCCGGCTGATCAGCGTGGTAATGTCCACGAGCCTGTACTGCAGGATCGCGATAGCGAAAGAGACCGGGATCGCGAGGAGAAAAACCTTGAACACGATCTCCGGGATAACCGGATCGGCGTTGAAGACCTGGGGCAGCGCCCAGAAGAGGGCGAACGGAAGGGTGCCCACGGTCAAGCCGTAGAGGATCCATGCCGTTTTTTTCCTTTCGGAGAGGGTGCCCGCCCGGCGGTACGACCCCACCAGCAGGACCAGGCCGGTGAGGATCCCCGCGACCACGAATCCGTTCATCCAGACTGAGGCCGACGCCGCATCGCGAAAGCGGAGGATCGAATGTGTACCCGCCGCGTCCAGGTACAACCGCGCCTGCCATGCGGCCATCAGCAGGGCTCCGGGGTAGAGGACCCATGTGAGGACCCGCGGCCAGGGCATCCTTCGGACCGGGAAAACCGACGTAAAATGGAGAAAGAAAACGGAAATGGTGGTGTAGGCACCGAAGAAGAGGACACAGAGGGACATGCCGAGCCATGCCGGCTGCCGGACGTAGATCGTCTTGGTTCCGAGCAGTGCGGCTCCCAGGACGAGCGTCGCGCCCATAAATACCCGCGCGACACCACGGTCGGTGTGAAAGCGCATCACAATGACGCCCACACCGAGGATCATGATCGCGATCACGGCGTCAAACGATATAGACCAGGGCCGATAGTACCGACCCAGTGTCATCACGACCGGGCCGGACCCGGGTGTCTCCCGGTCTATGGTGACCTCGTCCCCGATACGGTAGCCGCTCACGATAAATTCCAGTTCGTCACCCGTGCGCACCTCAACCCCGTCGAGGCGGAAGGGGTATGTGATGTCCGTGCCGGAACCCACCCCGGGGGCAAGACCCGGCTTTTCCAGGAGGTGTCCGACGGCAAAAATGGAGTAGAGCAGGAACACCATAACGGTGAAAACGAATGTTTTCCCGATGGGAACCCGGGCAGGATGGAGAGTCGCGATTCTCATCTGAGGGTGTCTCCCGACAGAACATTGGATGGTAATGAAATGAGACTGTACATTCAAGTCACATACGCGCGGACGACCGGGAGTCTGACCGCCCCGCCGCTCCCCGTACACGCAGGATTGCTCTTTTGATGCGATATTCGTATATTGTGGAGTTATCCTCACTCCACCATCATTCCTCCGCGTTCTTCCCGACGGTATAATCATTAACGGTTCTCATGACGGAGGTTCCGATGAAACGATTCACCTTCCTGGTACTCATCACCTTCTTTTCCATCCCCGCGCTCTCCGGCGAAATAGCCTTCATCAAAAACGACTGGCAGAAGGCCCGCGAGATGGCCGCCGTGCAGGACAAGATGCTCCTGGTGGATTTCTACACCGACTGGTGCAAGTGGTGCCGCGTGATGGATACAACGACATTCCGGGATCCCGCGGTTGTCGCATACGTGAACGAACATTTCATCCCGTTGTCGATCGACGCCGAGAGGGATTTCGGAATCACCGTGGCGATGAAATACCGCGTGAACGCCTACCCCACCTACGGATACTTCACACCGGACGGAAGACTCGTACTCAAATCGCTCGGATATCAGCCCGCCGATGAGTATATCGACGTACTGCGGAACGCCGTCACCCGCAGCGACTCCGGTCTGGTCTACGAGGGTGTCACGCCGGAGACAGACCTCGAGTACCCGGAATTCTTCAGGCTCGCGTCGGGGACGAGGAAGGCGAGGAAAAACCCCGAACAGGGTATCGTTGACGCATGGCTCGCCGGTCAGGAGGACCTTTTCGCGGAGGTTCCCTTCTCGGTGATCTGCCGGTTTTCAACACCGGAGACGATATCCGACTTCGTGATCGGAAACAGTGAAAAGTACGAAAAGCTCTATGGAACCGATGACGTGGAGATGAAAATTTCCTCCATCATCTCCGACAGGCTCCGCTCCGCCATCAGGGAAAACGATGCGAAAATGTTCGAAGGGGTGCTGAACCTGAGCGATACATATGAGAAGGGCGACCGGGATGCGAGGCACCAACGCTACCGAATGAGGTTTTACAGCGGTACGGGGGACTGGAAAAAGTACGCCGAGATGGTGTCTGGCGCCATCGACGCCGGCACGATGAGTGACGGAGCAATCAATTCTGCGGCCTGGACCATATACGAAAATTGTGAAGACGCGGCAATCGTGAAACAGGCGGTCGTATGGATGGCGAAGATCATCACCGACGCATCACCCTATGCGTATCTCGACACCTACGCCGCGGTGCTGTTCAAAGGCGGGGAGAGAGAGAAAGCCGAAACGTATGCCCTGAAGGCGATCGAAAAGGGAAGATCGGAAGAGGAAGATGTCGCGTCGACGGAGGAACTGCTGACAAAGATCCGCGGCCAGATCCAGTAAAACCGGCATCGACGGGATCCGCGTCTCCGGCAAACGCGGGAGAGTGACCGGCGGACGATTTAGCATCAGGAGGGCGAACCGAGCATGGCCTCGGAGACCCCGGGGTAAATCCGGAAGACCCTGTCGAGGTGGGTCAACTCGAGAAGCGTGCCGACGTCACGGTTGATCCCCGCAATCCGGACGTCCCCGCCGAGCTTCTTCATCATCACCATCGCGCAGATCAACGACCCCAGGCCGCAACTGTTGAGGTGCTTCACCTCGCCGAGGTTCACCACGATGTGCCTGGCCCCGCCGTCGGCCAGCGTCTTGATACGGTCCCTGAACTCTTTCTGTTCCGGTTCGGTCAGGAAATCACCCCGGAGGGTGACGACGTCGAAACCCCGGGTCCTGCTTGTTGAGATGTTCATTCTGCCTCCGTCCCCGACGCCGGGAAGAGATACGGCCGTCCGGCGTCTCCTGAAAGGTAGCCAGATCCGGCGGTAGTGTCAACCCCCGAATCGGGTCGGCATCGGGTCATTCGGTCCAGCGAAAGGCCCTGACCCCAAGGGAAAAGGCCAGAATCCCCACCCCCAGCAGGATCCCGCAGGGAAGCATCATTTCGACCAGGCTGAAATTACGCCAGAGCGCACCCTCGAGAGCGATGATAGACCATTTCACGGGACTGAAGTCGCTCACCGTCTGCATCCACCCGGGCATGATGAACAGCGGCACCATCCCTCCCCCGATCATCGACATCACCAGCAGGGCCGCCCATCCTATTCCCCCCGCCGAGCGTTCCGTTTTACCGAGGACAGAGAGGAGCATCATGATCCCGACGAACGCCACCGAAATGGACAACACCGCGGCGGCCAGTTTTCCGACTGATCCCGGGATCACGCCGAACAGCAGCCATGCCACGAGCAGAAGGGCCACGGAGATCAACACCGTGACCACGAAACAGGCGAGCGCCTTGCCTGCGAGGATCTGGGACCTGGAAAGGGGCGCGATGCGGAGACGTACCAGAGTCCCGCGGGTCCTCTCCATGACGAGGGAGATCCCGAACGCCGCGGCGCAGCCGATCATCCCCCAGACGATCCCCTGGGGGAAACTCACCTCGTAGGCGTTCCGCGGCCCTGTCTCCTCACGGATGACGGCCGCCTTCTCCACCCTGAGCGGCGTCAGGCCGGGGAACCCGCCCGAATCGGCGGAGCGGACCCCCGTGTCCGACGCGAACAATTTCAGTTCTCCGAGGAAACGGGTGATTTTCTGCTTCTCCGGAAAATCGGCCGTACCAGGAGCAGTGAGGGAGTCGAGTGCCCCTGAAAGCGACTGCCGCATCAGTGCAGGGTTGCTGAACAGTTCCTGCATCCGTTCGCCGCCGTACTGCATCAGGATCCCCTCGAGCATCCCCGCTTCAGCACTGCGCGACGGGTCCACTCCCAGCTCGACCGTCGGGGTCCCCCCCATGAACATGTTCGCGCTAGCCTCCCCGAACCCCTTCCTTACCGCCACGTACGCAACCCGTTTGCCGAGGCGGACCATTTCGGCCGCATCCTCCCTCCCGCTCCGTTCCACTTTCAGCGCCTCGGACCCCCCGAGTTTTTCCGTGAATTTCACCGAGGCCTCAGTCGAATCCTCATCCACCACGAGGATGGACATGCGCCGGGAACCGTCCCCTCCGCCCGAGAAGATCGTTCCGAAGAAGACCGCCATCATCAGGGGAAAGAAGAAGGTGAAAAAGAACCCGGCCTTGTCCCGCAGCAGGAGGAGGAGATCCTTCCGGGCGAGTGTGATGATTTCGCGCATGATCAATCCCGGAGATGGCGCCCGGTGAGGTTCAGGAAGACTGACTCGAGTGTCGGACTCTCCAGCCTCAGACCCCGGACCCGCCGTTCCTGTTTCAACCTGATCATTTCCGCGACAGGGTCGTCGGTCGGGATCCGGGTTTCCCGTCCCCCTGTCTGCACGACAACCGCACTCCTGCCCCCGTACTCACCGACGAGGTCTTCAACCGTTCCCAGGGCGAGTAATTTTCCGTGGTCGATGATGCCGACACGGTCGCAGAGTCTCTCGGCCTCCTCCATGTAGTGCGTGGTGTAGACGATCGTCCGGCCCCCGCGGTGAAGTTTTTCAATGCTGTCGAATATTGCGTTGCGCGATTGGGGGTCGACCCCGACGGTGGGTTCGTCCAGGAGGATGGTCTCCGGATCGTGGATGAGTGCGACCGCGAGATTGAGCCGCCGTTTCATTCCGCCGGAGAACGTTTTTACCCTGTCTTTCCTGCGGTCCGCGAGGCCGGCAAAATCGAGCGTCCAGTCCACCCTTCCGGAGAGGTCCCTCCCCGCTAGATGGTACAGCCCCCCGAAAAACCGGAGGTTTTCCTCGGCGGTCAGCTCATCGTAGAGGGCGAGGGCCTGGGGGGCGACACCCAGCATGCTCCTCGATCCCCCTCCCGGGCCGGCGGGGTTTCCCCCGATGCTGACCTCGCCTTCGTCGGGTGAGAGCAGGCCGGCGGTAAGGTTGATGAGCGTCGACTTGCCCGCGCCGTTCGGTCCGAGCAATCCGAAAATCTCGCCGGTACGGACTTCGAGGTTCAGCCCGTTGAGAGCGCGCGTTGCCCCGAACGACCTGACGAGGTTTGTGTATCGGATCACCCGGATTTTACGTGGAGTGTCCCGCTCTTGATGTGGAGATCGCGCTGTGGGAAGGGGATCTCGATCCCGTGTTCACGGAATTTTTTCTGGATGGCGAAGTTCAGGTTGCTCCGGAGGGCGATGGGCCTGGTGATGAACTCCCGGGTCCAGACGAGGAGGTTGAAATTCAGGGAACTGTCCCCGTATTCCTCGAAGAGCACCTCCGGTTGGGGCTCCCTGAGCACCCCCGGCTGCTCGGCGGCCACCGACAGGAGGATCTCCTGCACCTTCACCGCGTCGGAGGAATAGGCGACCCCGACCGGGGCGCTGATGCGGATATCCCTGTCGGAATACGTCCAGTTGGTGACGCGCGAGTCGATGAACTCGGAGTTGGGTATCAGTATCGAAATATTGTCGTTGGTCCGTATGGTGGTCGCCCGGAGGGAGATGTTGGTCACGTCCCCGGTCACACCGCCGACATCGATGCGGTCACCCACCTTGATCGGCCGTTCGAACAGGATGATCAGGCCGCTGGTGAAATTACTGATGACGTTCTGCAGGCCGAAGCCGATTCCGATTCCAAGCCCCCCCGCCACGACCAGCAGCGCGCTGAGGTCGATACCGGCGGTCTGGAGGATGACGAAACTCCCCAGAACGACGGTGAAGTACCGGACGATTGTCGCCACAGCCTGCCGCACACCGATATCGGCGTCACTCCCGGCGAGGAACCTCCTCAGGAACAACTTTTTGATCCGTCCGGTGATGAAGATCAGGAGCCAGAAGAGGAGCGTGATGTAGACGAGCAACCCGAAGGTCACCTCCACGCCCCCAAAGTGCATCAGGGGAAACCCGAGGACCTCCGAGAGGAAGTCCCGGATCTCTTTCAGTTTCTCCATGCCGCCTGGTTACCGGTTCACTTCTTTTTTTCCGCCTCCCGGGTCCTCGCGAGGTTCGCGCAGAACGATCTGAAGATCTCGTCTTTCGACATTTCACCCTCGCGGCTGATCGCGAAATTTCCCCTCTCGGAGTTCAGGTCATGCAGCGCCAGCGCTGCAAGGATACGCGCCGCCCTGTCCGCGTCCTCGTTCTTAACGATGCGCATCAGGGGAATGATGATCTTGGAATAATCGTAATCGGGGACATGTTGTTTCATCTCCCGGACTGTCTGCGCTCCACCGATGCTGACCCCGATGTTGGGGCTCTCCAGGTCTGCCACGAGATTTTCCTCGATCATCGAGAGTTTTTCATCGGTCCATTTGTTTTCCTCTCCGCCCTTTCCGGCCGCCGTATCTGTCTGCGCGAGGGCGACGAAATTCCATGCGAAAATCAGGCAGAGGAGCAGGATGAATGGGTGCCTGGATATGGTGATTCGTGAGCTGCTGGTCATGGGATCCTCCAGTAAGGTTAGTGCGTGAGAGACACCGGGTGCGGCGTCCCGGGGAAAAGTCGGGTCCGGTCATTCCCGAACCTAGGTGTTAAACATAGCACTTCCGCTCTGAATTGTCAAGGAGGTGGATGGAATTAGTCGCTCCCCGCCCCGGAAAAACTTGACAACAGCCGGGAATCGTCATACATTCCCCGAAGTCGGAAAATGGGAGAAAACAACCGCCATTTGCTAGGCATGCGCTGGGCACTCACTCTCTTCAGCATCCTTGTCTTCTGCATACCTGTCGATGAGGGGAAGGCTGCAGGCATCGCCGTCCCCGGAGATTCCCGGCTCGGGGCACTATATGATTCACTCTCCAACCCCCTGCCGGACGAGGACAAAGCCGCCGATCTCAGCGATATTCTTCTCATCAGGGGCGGGCAGGAAATACTCCTTTCGAAGGGACGGCTGCGTTTGTTCAAACCCGTCGATGGAAAAATTTTCGGCGCGGTCTTTGTGGGAGAGGGGCAGTTCACCCTGTTCATCCCGACCCGGTCGGAGCAGGAGGAGTTCAACCGTCAGACGAAGTTCACCCTTACCGAAAAACGGTATCAATGGAATTTTTCCCGCGCCGTTTTCTGGTTCCAGGACACTCTGCTTGCGGAGCTCGGTCACGGGCTGACGTTCACGAGAATTCCCATCACGCGGGATGAGGAGGAAATCGTGAAGCGAAGCGGCTCGTACGCCACCGACAAAGCCAACGAAAACCTTGTCTACGATCTGCTGACGGAACTCAGGGAGGAGAATCCACAGCCGTTGTTCGTCGGCCATTTTTTCATGCCCGACAAGAAGGAGATCTTCTTCAAATTCAATCCGCGGTCCAATGAGGAGGTTTCCATCTACCGACCGCCGTACGAAAGCATCTCCGGAAGTGTCTGGTGGCTCGAACTGGTCAATTCCTTCCACCTGCTCGACGAATATTCCGCCCGCGGAGAGTATGAACTTTCCGGCGAGGATAAAAAGCGGTTCGATTGGGAGGCCAACACCCTCAGTGTCGGGATCGAGAAAAACGGCGACATCACCGGCCGTGCAGAGGTGTCGTTCACCGAACTCGGATCCCGGAAAAGGATTTTCCGTTTTAACCTTGACCCCAAACTCCATCTGGATTCCGTCCGGCTCCCCTCGGGGGAACCCCTGGAATTCCACAGAAACGACGACTCGTGGGAGGGGATCATCCTGCTTCCCGAATCGGGCGGTCCGCACCGGCAGGTCCTGTTTTCGTACCATGGGGAGTATCTCTGGCTCTATCAGGGGAACCGGAGGCTGTCAGGGATGTTCTACATGCCGAGGAGCGGCAGCGCGACCGGTTGGTACCCCTCCACGACGGATCTGGACCGCATGATTTTCGATGTCACGTACACCTATCCTTCCGATCTGACACTCGTCGCGTCGGGTCATCCATCTTCGGATACCGTCAGGGGAGCGACGAGGACCAGCAGATTCAGCGCCGAGGAACCCTTCCTCATCTCGTCATTCACCCTCGGTTATTTCGAACATGAACAATTCCAGCTGAGCGATACCGAGGCGGTCGTTACAGTTTACGACGTAGGCGACGACGAGATGGAACGGATCGGAAAGGATTGCGCCAACAGCTTTCGCCTCTTCACATACCTCTTCGGCCCCCCCCCGTTCAAAGAAATCCGGGTGACCGGCGGCCCGTTGACGCATGGGCAGGCTTTCGAGGAATTTATTCACCTCCCCTGGTTCGACGAGTACATCGGAGACAAGAACAAATCGATCGCGATCGGAAGGGCGCACGAGGTCGCTCACATGTGGTGGGGACACAGCGTCGGCTGGGCCAGTTACCACGACCAGTGGATTTCCGAGGCGTTCGCCGAATATTCGGCGCTCCTCTACGCCCCGTTCGTCCTGAAGAAGGACGAGGATTTTTTTAAGACTCTCAGGGACTGGAAGGAGAGGATCAACGGCGCCAGAAAATATTCACTCGGCTCGGGGGCCCAGCTGGGCTCGATCTGGCTCGGGTACCGGACCTCCACCTCCCAGACCCGGGGGGATTATTCACTCTCGACCTACCGGAAAGGCGCCTGGGTGCTCCACATGCTCCGGATGATGATGCTGGATCTCACCACGCGGAACGAAGACGCCTTCAAAGCGATGATGCGGGAATTCTACGTCGGAAACATCGGTAAAGATCCCACCACCGGGGATTTCATCAGAATCACGACGAAGTACTTCGGTTTCGACATGACACCGTTTTTCGACCAGTGGGTCTACGGGACGGAGATCCCCACACTCCGGTGCAGCCACACGGTCACACCCTCCCCGGACGGGAAGTACGCGCTGAAAATCACGGTCGACCAGGAGGATGTCAGCAACCCGTTCCTGCTCTTCCTTCCGTTCGAGCTCCGCTACCGGAACGGCGCCGTGGCACGCGCCCGGCTCAAGATCGATCAGCAACACCAGACATTCGAATACATGCTCGACGGTGAACCCTCGGACGTGAAGTTCAACATCCTCGAATCACTTCTCTGCCCCGTGGAGGAATCGTAACGGAACTCCCCCCGGCGAGTCGAATTTGACCTCAAGCCGGCGACGCCCTGCCGTCCGCCGAACCCGGCCCACCGCAGACCGATTGATCCCCTTTCCTTCCTTTCTTATATAGAGTCAGGCACCGGTTTAACCGGTTCCCGGTAAACCGTTGAGTCCAGATTTCGTTCAGGGAACAACCATGAACCCTTTTTTTCGCCGGTTGAGCGTCATCATCACCCTCCTCAATGTGTCAGCTCTCCCACCGCAGACTGCCAGCGCCGGGACCATTTCTGACAGGCTCGCATCGAAATTGGAAACCCTCAGCGGGGACCGGACAGTCCCCATCATCGTCTCTTTTACGCGGACGGTGGACCCGCTGGAGGTGCGGCGGGCAGTCTCCTCCACCGGCCGGATGATCCGTTCGATGAAGGATTCCATCCGGGTGAGAGCCGGGAGGCTCCTCCCGATGTCAGGGACGGATCATCCATCAGGTCCCGTCCGGCTCTTCTGGATCAACCAAACAATTGCAATGACGGCCACCCGCAACATGATAGAACAACTCGAACTCGATCCGGAAGTCGGGATGATCGAATGGGATGCGGACGCCTTTTCCTACGACGACGTCCCGCCTCCCGAAGATGTGACGGTATCACCGTTGATCCTGAGCTGGAACCTCAGGATTACCGGCGTGGACTCAGTCTGGAAAACATACGGTCTGGACGGTAGCGGAATCGTCATCGGATCCCTCGACACCGGCATCGACACCACGCACCCCGCCCTCGCCGGAAAACTGCGCAGGTGGGACGCCTGGAAGGATTTCATTTTCGGTCAGCCGGTCCCGTACGACAACCTGGGACACGGAACCTTCGGTTCCGGGATCATCGTCGGGGGGAGCGGGACGGCGAGCTCCGGTCCCGGGATCGCATACGGTTCCCGGCTCGTTGTCGGGAAGATGATCGACGCGGGCGCCTCCCCGATCTCCACTGTCACCAGCTCGATGCAATGGATGCTCGATCCTGACGGGATCCCCGAAACGGACGATTTCCCCCGCATCGTGAATAACAGCTGGTATTCCGGGACGAGGGGATCAACGTACGCGTACGCCGCGGCCAGCGCCTGGCGGGCGGCCGGGATCATCCCCGTGTTCTGCGCAGGGAATTCCGGACCGTCGGGGGGGAGCACACGGTCGCCGGGTGATTACAAAAACTGCATCAGCGTCGGCGGGACGAATTCCAACGACGACCGCTACGCGAGCACGTCTGTGGGGCCCTCTCCTGCGGACACAAATTACTTTCCCGCGGACGGCCGAAAACCCGATTTCTCCGCGCCGGGCGAGGAGGTGTACTCGAGCGTCCCGGGGGGTGGTTACGGGTACAGCAGCGGCACATCCTGGTCAGCGCCGCATGTTTCGGGTATCATCGCCCTGATGCTCCAGGCGAACCCGGCCCTTGGGTATGACGATGTCTGTTCGATCCTGAAGCGAACCTCTTTCGACGCGGGGACGGAGGGCTACGATTACGTGTTCGGGTACGGGAGGGTGAGCGCGATGGGCGCCGTACGGGAGGCCCTCAAAGCCCGGATCGGCGTTCAGTCGGATTCGCTCCTCCACACGTCGGAATCCGGCGACACGGCGTACATCGACATCAGACTGAACGTGTGGCCCCGGGACACGGTCTGGATCACCCTCACCTCCAGCGATACAACCGAAGGTACGGTCAGCCCTGACCTCATCACCTTCACATTCGCGGATTGGGAAATCCCCAAACGCGTTGTCGTGACCGGCAGGGACGACGAGTTGTGGGACGAAGAGATCGGCTACTCCGTCAGCATGTCCACCGCGAGCAATGACCCGCTCTACGACGGGCTCGTACCGGACCCGGTCAGCGTCGTAAACTCCGACGACGAGGTGTTGACGGGAACAGGGGTCACGCTTCGCTCAGGATGGAATATCGTGTCTCTGCCCACCGTTTTGGGTAATACCAGCCGAGCGGTCGTTTTCCCGGGATCCGTGTCGGCAGCATACCTCTACGAATCGGGATATTATGCCGAGGACCCCTTGCGGAGGGGTGTAGGCTACTGGCTGAAGTTCGATTCCGACCAGTTTATCGATTTTCCCGGGGACACTACGACGGCGGAGACCGTAATCGTGCGCCGGGGATGGAACCTCGTGGGATCGCTGACCGTACCCATTGCGCCCTCCGACATCGTCACCATCCCCCCCGGACTGGTCACGTCGTTTTTCTACGGATACAACGGGGCCTACTACGCGGCGGACGCAATCCGGCCGGGCATCGGGTACTGGGTCAAGGTCTCGGGGGACGGCGTCCTGATCCTCCGCACCGGGACGGGGGCGGGTGCCGCCGGTTCGACGAAGATCATCGGTGGCGATGAGCGGCACCCTCCCCGCAGGGGGATTGAATGATCCCTATTTCAGCAGTACCATTTTCCCCGTCCGGATGAACGTCTTCCCGCTCCCCTCGATGCTCCGGGCGTCGATCCGGTAGAGGTAGACCCCGGACGCCAGGTGCGCGGCATCGAACTCGAAGTCGTACTCGCCGACATCGAGTTCTTCATTGTCCGCGAGGACCGCCACCCGCTGTCCGAGCATGTTGAAGACCGACAGCGTCACCTGCGATTCCTCGGGGATTTCGAAGGAGATCGTCGTCGCCGGGTTGAAGGGGTTCGGATAGTTCTGGTACAACACGTATTCCTCGGGCACTTCCTCGAAGGGCGAACCCACCGGCGTGATGAGAAACGGCACGACCGTCGGATTGGGCTTCAGGTAGGCCACCTCTCCCAGTTCCCTCGTGCCCTCCGCCACCAGCTCCGACGCGAAGGAGATGGTATCCATCGGTCCCTCGAATGCCTCGTTGATCTTCCGAACCGTCGAGTCCAGGTTCAGGAAAACGGCCGGGGGCGCAAAATTGTGATAGCCGGGTTCATACGACCCCATCATCAGGGAGTCTCCGAGTGCTGAAATGTCCCTGATCATCATTCCGTTCAGCGGGTTGGCGGATTCATCGTCATAGATCAGCTCCCCGAAACCGACCGGGGTCTTCCCCATCGCGCTGGCGACGATGCCCATTTTCAGCGTGACGAGGTTCGCAAGGAGCCTGTTGTTCTGCTTCGTCGGGAGGATTTTCTTCTGTCTCCGGGTGATCGCCCGGCCGTTCACGTAATAGTCCAGCCCCCGCGGGGTCCCCGTGTGCTGGATATTCCTGTAGTTCAAGGTCTTGAAGACGTACTTGTACGTGGGGGCGAGCAGCCAGCCGTAGGATCTGGAGCTGTCGGAACGGTCCTTCCCGATCAGGAGTCCGCGGTCGGCCTCGAACCCTCCCTGGGCGAACACCTCGGAGAGGATGTTGAGCCTGTTCGGCATCGGCAGCAGCAGAGCATTCCGCTCGGCGATCGATCCGGGCGCGCCGATGGGCGATCCGGGGATGTCCGACAGCAGGAACCGGTGCCAGGATATTGCCTGGTATCTGCCCTTGGTTCCGAACCCGTACACCCGTATGGTGTCCGTAAAGGAAAGTGGGGGAGAAAAAATGAAGGCCCACCTGTTCGATCTCGTGTTGAGCGGGACGGGCGTCGATGGCGGGATGGTTCCGAACGGCCTGGTGACGTCGATGGGTGACCTCAGATAGACGATCAGCCGGTCAACATACGCATACGGATTCAGGATATACACCTGGAAATCGACGCCGGTTGGTTTCCGTTTTACGATCCTTCCGAGCCTCCCCCGTTCACCGGTTTCAACCGCGACGCTCTCCGGCATGAAGGAGCGGTACATCGCGGCCAGGACCGGGATCCTCACGAACACCGCGGTGATGCTCGTATTCGCGGTCATCGGGAACACCAGGGGGTTCGAGGACCCGCCTGCATCTCCGCTCCAATGCGAAAAGAGCCACGTGCTGTCCGCAGGGGTCGCCGTGAGCGTCACTCCCACGCCGTAGAGATATGTGGCCTGAACCGGGACCGTCAGGACGCTCCCCTGTCCCGAGGTCGATACGGTGAGCGTATACTCTGATTGCTCAAAATAGGCTTCGATCGTGTGGTTTCCCGTGACGTTCAGGAATGTATATGACGCCGTACTCCCGACAGAGACGCTGTCGACCGTCACGTCACTCACGAAATACCCCGGGTCGGGCGTGATCGTGAACGCCAGCGAATCCCCGTAATCCACCGGGGAGACGCCGGAAGGAGAAATCGTCCCGTTCGGACCCGCCACCGACGTGATGGTGAACATCTGAACGCCGAGGCCATACACCCACGCCGCCCCCGTGCCGCCGTCGTCCCCGCTCCCTCCCACGATTGAAGTGTTGCCGTCGCCGGCCGTCATCACCGAGGCGCCCTGTCCCGCCGGACCGGCCGATCCGGATCCGGTGAGTTTGCCGCCCTCCTGGTTCCAGGCCGTGCCGCTCCGCGTAAACACCCAGATCGCACCGTTGCCGCCGTCGTCCTCCTTTCCCCCGATGACCGCCTTGTTCCCGTCGGCCGAGAGGGAGACTGAAATTCCCTGCTGGGCCGCCCCGAGGGCACCGGTACCGACCAGTTTGCTCCCCTGCTGCGACCAGATGCCGGCCGTGCGCGTGAACACCCAGGCCGCGCCGAGGTTGGTGTCGTCGGCATTGCCCCCGATGAGGGCCGTATTGCCGTCGGCCGAGAGCGAGACCGACTGTCCCATGCGCGCATTTCCCGCCGCGTCAGACCCGAAGAGCTTACTCCCCTGTTGCGACCAGACCCCCGCGGTCCTGGTGAAGACCCACGCGGCGCCGAGGTAACCCTTGTCGGTATATCCGCCGACGATGGCCGTGTTTCCATCCGACGACAACGAAACCGAACGGCCCTGCCCGCCTAAATTCACCGCCCCCGTTCCCACGAGCTTCGAACCCTGCTGGCTCCACGTCGAACCGCTCCGGGTGAAGACCCACACCGCACCGATTCCCCCGTCATCGAGGAACCCGCCGAGGATGACCGTGTTGCCGTCTCCGGAGACCGCAACGGCGTACCCCTGCCGCGAGGTCCCCACGGCACCGGTCCCCGTGAGCTTGGGTCCCTGCTGCGTCCAGACGCCCGAGGTGCGGACGAAGATCCACGCAGCACCCACGCCCGTGTTATCCTCGAAGCCACCGACGACGGCCGTGTTGCCGTCGGCCGAGAGCGAAACCGACTGTCCCTGTGCCGCGGCGCCCGCTGCGCCCGTCCCCACGAGTTTGCCTCCCTGCTGCGACCAGACCTCGTTGCACCGCGTATACATCCATGCGGCTCCGGTTCCGCCGTTGTCCGCGGGACCTCCGACGATGGCGGTGCTTCCATCCGCGGAAATCGCCACCGAAGTCCCCTGCGAGGCAACCCCGACGGACCCCGTCCCGACGATTTTCCCCCCCTGGGGAACGAACTGACCGACCACCCGCGCGAAAACCGCAGTGATGGTTTTATTCCCGTTCATGGAGATCGTCAGGGGGTTGGCGGAACCGGATGTATCGCACTCCCAGTGGGAGAAATACCAGTTCGCGTCCGCGGGTGCCGCCGTCAACTGGACGTTCACCCCCGGTTGGTAGGACGCCTGGTCGGGATTTTTCATCACCGTGCCGCCGCCCACCACAGAAATATCGAGGGTATATTCGGGTGCGAACGAGGCCTCGATCGTGTGGTCGGATGTGACTGTGGTGAAGGAGTAGTTCCCGACCGAACCGACGGAAACGGTGTCGACGAGGACGTCACTGATGAAATACCCCGGATCGGGCGTGATCGTGTAGTCGACGGAATTTCCGTACCCGACAATCGAGTCGCCGGCCGGTGTGATGGAACCGTTCGGACCTGCCGAAGCACTGACGGTGAATGTCTGGAGACCGAAAAAGGCCTCGATGGAATGATCGGCCAGGACGGTGAAAAAGGTGTAGGAACCGACCGCCCCGACAGAGACGGTGTCGACGTGCACATCGGCTACGTAGTACCCGACATTGGGAGTTATCGTGAATGCCTGGTCTGCACCGTCGGCCACCAGGACGGCCCCGCCCGGCGCGATGCCTCCGCCGGCACCTGCGGTGGCCGTGATCGTATGGTCGACAAGGACGGATTCGACGCCCCGCGCGTCGGTCACCTGTCGGGCGGGTTGAGCCCCGGCGGTGAGTGAAAACAGCAGGACGAAGAGTCCGGGGGCTGTGAATCTGCTGAAGGCTCTTCGCGCGTTCATGATAAATCTCCTCTTCGGGGATGGACGTCCGGGCTGATCCCCTTGGGTGACGACCCACCCACGTCAGATTGTCGATGCTCAAAAACCGGCAATTCGACCGGATCTATGAAGAAAATGGAAGGGGTTACCTGATGCAACTTATAATACAATTCAGTGAATATCAAGGCCAGGCCCACCGTTGTCGGGAGAGACTTCGGGTGTGAGGTTCTAACCCTGCAACCGGGGCCGGTTTTCCCGATTACACGGTGTGCAGATAGCGCATAACGGAGTAGATCGCGGCGGATCCCTCCCCGACGGCGGCGGCGACACGCCTGTTCGCGCCTGAGCGGACGTCCCCGGCCGCGAAGACACCAGGCACGTTGGTTTCGAACATGTAGGGATCGCGGTCCAGGTTCCACCCCCGTATACCGCGAACGGTCCTCGGGATGTCCGGGCCCGTCAGGATGAACCCCTTCTCGTCGAGCTCCAGCGTACCGTCGACCATGCCCGAATGGGGCGCGGTACCGATAAAGATGAACATCGCCGCCGCGTCGAACCGGGTTTCCTCCCCGCTGCCCAACGTTCTGACAACCACACTCTCCAGCCTGCCGCTTCCCGTCACCGAGGAGACCTCCACCCCGTTCACAACCTCGATATTCGCCGTTGCGTCGATCCGGTCGACGAGGTACCGCGACATCGCCGGGCTCAACGACGGTGCCCTCACGAGCATCCTCACCAGGCTGGCATACCTGCTGAAAAACAGGGCGCCCTGGCCCGCCGAGTTGGCGCCCCCGACGATGCAGATCTCCTGGCCGCGGTAGGTCACCCCCTCCGTCATCGCGGCGCCGTAGTACACGCCGATGCCCAGGAGCGGGTCGATGCCCGGCACCTCGAGTTTCCGTACGCTCATGCCCGTCGCGAACACCGCCGCGTAACAGGAGATCTCGGAACCGTTTGCCAGCCTGATAATCCTGTACGGATCCTCGCGACGGATCCCGACCACTTCGCTGGCCGTCAGGATCTCCCCCCCGAAACGCCTGACCTGCGTCGTGGCGCGTTGGGCGAGGTCCGCGCCGCTGATTCCGGTGGGGAACCCGAGGTAATTTTCAATCCTCGAGCTCGTGCCCGCCTGGCCTCCCGGCGCATTTTGTTCGAGCAGCACCGTTTTCAACCCCTCCGAGGCTCCGTAAAGGGCGTTGGCAAGGCCGGCGGGACCGCCCCCGATTACCACGAGGTCGTAAAACGGAAGCTTCGCGCGCGTCTGCAACCCCACGCTGTCCGCGAGCTCGGGGATCGGCGGGTTCACGAGGCGGGACCCGTCCGGAAGGAAGATCACCGGTAGACTTCCGATTCCGGATGGCAGGGCCGAAAGGGTCTCTCGCATCGGCGCGTCCTGGTCGATATCGATCCACTGGTAAGGGACCTGATTCCGTGAAAGAAACTCCTTGGCCGCGTAGCTCTCGGGGGACCAACGCGTGCCCGCGACCCGGATGCCGTCGTAGGGAAGCCTCACCCGGGCCGACCAGTCCATCAGGAGGTCGTCCAGCACGGGGTAGAGTTTATCCTCAGGCGGATCCCAGGGTTTCATCAGGTAATGGTCGAGGCCGATCTCGTTGATGCTCGTGATCGCCGCCTCCGTGTCGGCGTATGCGGTAAGAAGGACTTTCTTGGAATCAGGATGGATCTTCTGCACTTCGGTGAGGACCTCCGTTCCGGTCATCACGGGCATGCGCTGATCGACGATGAACATCGCAATCGGCGTGCCCCGTTCCTTCAGGCGCCGCGCCGTGTTGACGGCGTCGTCCCCGGTGGACACCTTCAGCACACGGTACCGCCCTCCATAGTGGGCGCGGAGATCGCGATCGATCGCACCGAGTACTTCGGGATCGTCATCGACGGTCATGATTACTGGTTTTGCCACGACAGAACTCCTTCTCTGGGATGGTTGTTTTTACTTCACCGGGGACGATGAGCCGGGCCCGTTGCGCTCTTCAGGGGGGCGTCGAGCCGGGATCGGTCAGCGGGAGCCATACCGTGAACCGGGTGCGGCCCGGCCGGGAATCGACTGAAATTCCCCCGCCGTGTTTTTCGGTGATGATGCTGTATGTCGTCGAAAGTCCCAGGCCTGTCCCCCGACCGGGCTCCTTCGTCGTGAAGAAGGGGTCGAAGATGCGCGACTGCACCGCCTCTGGTATACCGGGACCGGAATCCTCGATCTCCACCACTGCCCGGTGTTCTCCGAGTCTCGTCCTGATACGCAGCTCCCCTTTTCCGTTCATGGCATCGACCGCGTTGTCGATCAGGTTCGTCCAGGCCTGATTGAGCTCGGAGCCAAAAGCCTCCAGGGGGGGGACGTCCGGGCTGTACTCCCTGATGATCTTGACACCCTTGTTCAGCTTAAACCGCATAATCACGAGCGTTTCTTCGAGTCCGTCCTGGAGCCTGATTCTCTGCACCGGCGCCTGTCCGAGGTAGGAATAATGCTTGAGCGCCCCGACAATTTCAGAAATCCTCGCGGATCCCTTTCCGATGTCCGACAGGAGGATGTAGACCGGAAAGACCACCGCAGTCCATTCCAGGACGGATGACAGGGCATCACCCGGTATGATGCCGGCCATCCGGTCCAGGTCCGACGGCGAAATCTCGGTCGCGGCCAACGGGGATGCGAGGTTCCAGGGATCCGGGATGTCGTGCCCGCTCAGCCACTCCTCGATTTCCGCTTCGGCATCGGCCCGCGACAACGGATCAAGGGGGTCCAGCCTGACGGATGATTTCCTCGCCCTTTCCTCGAGTTCGTCGATAAGATCTCGTGCAGCCGCGGAGAGGTTCACGGATGAAAGTTTGATGTGCGCCTTTTCCAGCCGGACGATCGCGTCCCGGAGGTGCCCGGTGGTCCGGACCACGGCCGCCGCCGGATTGTTGAGTTCATGCGCCACGCCCGCGGCGAGCGTGCCCAGTGTCGCCATTTTCTCCGACTGGCGCAACGCCTTCTCGGTCCGCTTCTGGACTGTGACATCCGCGCCGAACACGAAAACGAAAGGCCCCCCCCCGTCCCGCCTGTGGGCGAAAATGAAATCCCTGCCGAGGACGCACGCCTCGACCGGCACGGGTTCCGGGGAGGCGAGAATCAGGCTCCACGTCCTGTCATCAAAATCCGGAAGGATATTTTTCCAGCACCGCCCCACGACGTCCTCGCCGAACAGCTGCCTGGCGGCCGCGTTTCCCATGATCACGTTGCCGCCGAGGTCCGTTCTGATCACAGGACCGGGGTTCATTTCGGGGAATCGGGCAAGCTCGGCGAGCAGGACCTTTTGTCTCGCCAGTTCCTCCTCCGCCCGTTTCCGTGTCGTGATGTCAGCACCGAACACGTAGACGTCACCGCCGGTCGCCGGGAGGATGAACGTGAGGGAGACACACATGTTTCCAATTTCCACCTCACACTGAGTTGGACCCTCTCCGCTCCAGATCCTCCCCCATTCCTCCCTGCTTATGTCGGGACAGATGTCGACCCACGTTTTCCCGACCAGCCCCTCGTCGCCGAACATCGTCCGCGCCGCCCTGTTTGCCAGGACGATCGTTCCCTTCCGGTCGATGCGAAACACCGGACCCGGATTGATATCCGGGAGACTTGCCATCTCCCGGAGTTTCCGTTTACGGCCACCCAGGATCACCGGGACGATTATCCTTTCATGGCCCTGATGACTTCATCCGTCGTCATGACGGCGTTGGCGATGAATCCGAAGTTGACGAGTGCCGCCTGGTATCCGTCACCGAGCTCGGGGTGCCGGGCGCCCGCGGTGGCGTCCTTCACCACGGTGACCTCAAAACCCTGCTCGAGCAGTTCACGCATATGTGCCTCGACACAGAGGTTGGCGGACATCCCGGCGAGGATGATCCTGCTGATGTTCCTCTTGCGCAGCTGCAGTGCGAGGTCGTTGTTTTCCGGTCCGTAGACCTTGTGCGGGTTGACGATCACGGTCTTTTGATCTTCGATGTACGGTTTGAACCGTTCCAGCCAGTCGGCCCCCGATCCGTCGAATCCATCGAGGGACAGGGCCCCGCGCCTGTCGAACATTTTGATCTGGTGCATCATCAGTTCGACCGTACCGCCGAACTTCCATCCGTGGTCTGTCGGGTAGTAGTAGTGCGGGGATATGAACACCTCGTAACCTGATTTTTTGGCGGTTTCGAACAACCGCTCGATGTTCTCGACGGTTTTGTTCTCTTTGACACTGTCCCCCACAAGTCCCCAGGTGACCCCCTTTTCACTGAGAAAATCGTTCTGCGGGTCGGTGACCAGCACTGCCGTATTTGTGTTGTTGATTTCCATGAAACCCTCCGTGATTGATTGACTGCATTGATTGATGTTCGTGTTCTGCGGTTGACGGATCACTCTGCGTGGAAATGCACCTTCTCCATCGGATATCTCCCGGTCTGGTTGATCAACGGACGAAGGAGGTGATGGTGGTGGGGGAGGCCGGCGACCCGGGAGGACCGGCGGGCATCACGGCCGGCCGGGGCGAACAGGGCATCCCGCCCAACTCGGTCCCGGCCAGAGACGTTCTGAGGTATTGGAGAATCATGAACCATGGTCTCAAAAAACGTTTGCCTCCTTCCCTGGCGACCGGGAGAGGAGGCGGTAAACCTGATGGGTGACAGTCTCGCACGTTTTTCCATTGTATGTCGGAAAACGTCCGATCGCGCGTTGATTTGCGTCTACAAAGGTAGAGATTCAACAAGGTAATGTCAAGAGAGGTGGGGAACTCTAGAATTACTCCAATGGCGGGTTTTTTTTGAATTCTCCGCGCTTTGATACAAAGGGGGAAAATCCTAATTTATGCGATCAATCCTCCCGAAAGGGAGATGGTCCTCCACCACTGAAAAACATTCCAAATGGCAGATAAGCCCCTGATTGACCGTCTGGCCGAGCTCCCTCAACTCTCAGCCATTCCCCGCAAGGAACTGGAATGGCTCACCGACCACGGCCACCTTGTCACCCGCGAGGCGGGATATGTCGTGGCCCCCATGGGAAAGCGGATCGAAACCCTCTGGCTCCTTGTCAGCGGGCGGATCGCCATCCACGTGGACCGGGGTGCGGGACCCCGCCTCGTCATGGAATGGCGCACAGGGGACGTCGGGGGAATGCTCCCCTATTCCCGCACGAAGGGTCCCC
>QJVY01000090.1 GCA_003235555.1 Ignavibacteria bacterium
CGTGCCCGCGACAGCCGGGAGCGCACGGTTCCGATCGGAATGTCGAGGATGTCCGCGATCTCGTCGTAGGCATAACCCTCGACGTCGCACATGACGACGATCGATCTCGCCTCTTCCGACAGTGTGTCCAGGGCCGCTGACAGGTCCCTGTCGAGAAATTTGTTCATGACTTCACGCTCGGGATTCCCCCACCAGAAAAACGGCTGTGAGAGTTCGTCAAACATCGAAAAAGACTCTTCGTGTTCAGCATTCTCGTCATAGGTCACCTCGCGGCGTGTCCTTTTGCTCCTGTACCTGCTGATGAACACGTTCGTGAGGATCCGCAACGCCCATTGTTTCGCCTTCGAGGCCTCCCTGAGGGAGTTGAAATTTTCGCATGCCCGTACCACCGTCTCGGCGACCAGCTCCTCGGTGTCCACGGTGGACCGGCAGAGCTCGTACCCGACCCGATGGAGGTCGTCCAGAATCGGAAGGAGGGTCTCCTTGATCCTCCTCCGCTCTTCGACGGTGTGTCCTGAACAGGGCGCTGGTGTACCGGTCATGGACTATAATACGCTCACGGGGATGTCAAATTCAAGCGTGTCGGGTGGAAGACACCGCCTGTCGTCGCAGGCCTGGTAGCGTAAGGCTCCCCTCCACATCCGCACTCCCTCCCGGGCATCCCCGGGAACGGCAAATGCGACCCGGATTTCGAACGAACCGTCGTACACCAGCCACGTATCATCCGCGCCCTGCAATCGGAACTCCACGGCCGGGGGAAAATCCACTTTCCCCGCGATGAGGTGATCCCCCGCCTCCATTTCGAGTCCGGTCGGTATAAGAAATTCATCGGCAACCGAATCGGCCTGGATGTGATACCCTTTTTTCACCCGCACATTCAGGACGGCGGTCGAGGATGTCCCCGCGCCGACGGTGACGCTGTCGACGTTCACGGTCACGATGCTGTCCTTTGGATCAGGACCGCCTCCCGCCAGGGCGAATGTTATCAGGACCACCAGGGGCATACTCACGGCCGCGGGTCTCCCTCGAGGAGGCGGTCGAGCGTTTCCCGGACGCCGGTCAGTTTGGCGTCGAACGCCATAGTATTGAGGAGGGAATAGAACCGGATCTTCCCCTCCCTGTCGATCACGAGGTTGGAGGCCAGCGGGACTGCGTCCCTCTCCAGGTCGGGCTGGACACCTTCGGGAGCGTACTGTGTTGAGACCGCGCCGTCGGTGTCCATGAGGACCGGGAAAGTGAGACCGAACTTGTCGACGAGTTTATCCACCTGGGCCTGTTCCTCCTTGACATCCACGATATAGACGGCGACCCCCTTCTTCCCGTATTCTTCATACAGTTTCTGGAGATGGGGGGCTTCGGCATTACAGAAAGGACACCACGTTGTCGCAAAATGGATGACCACGTACTTTCCCGCCGCGTCGGCGAGGGAATAGGTCTTACCGTCCACCCCGGGGAGGCTGAAGAGCGGTGCGGATTCACCGATCATCGGCTGGTTTTCCCTGTTGGGGGATCCCGCCAGGGAAACGGTCGAGGTGATGATTCCTGCCAGGAGCAGTGCTTTCAGGGTTCTCCGGAAATCTGCCCTTTTTGATCGGTATTCCATGTTTTTAATCTCCTTCGATGCAGAGGTGATGGATCGTGATGATGGCCTACCCACAACTGACGCACGGGGAGGGAAAAAGTTCCCTCCCCGTCAGGCAGATATTTTCGGGGGTTTGTGAGGCGTGCTAGAGGAGGACTCTCCACCCGGCGGTCAGCGGGACCGTCATGAGACTGGGGGACCAGCCGTCCGCATATTGCAATGCGGAGGGAACGTACAACAGTCCGATCCTGAGGTACACCGCGAAATTCCCGCCAAGACACCGGTCATATTCGAACGCCGCGAGGCCCCCGAACCGGGGAGAACTCATGAAATCGTAATTCAGGGACCGTGTGCCGATCTTCTCGCTCCCCCCGGCGAAGAGCATCAGCGGACCGATATCGAACAGCAACAGGTCGGGCGCGGTATTTTTCAGGTAGGGTCTCATCAGGATGGCGATGAATCCCATCGAGGCGGTGCCCTCGACAAGCTCTCCGCTGGACGCGGTAAAGTCCTCCCAATCTCCGGTGTCCAGTCCGGAGTACATCCCGTTCACCGAGAGGGCGAGGTTGTCGGTGAGTTTGAATGAGATATCCCCCCCAACGACGAGATTCTGGCGAAAGTACTCAACGGGGGCGTACGGATGGTTCGTCCACTCCCCCTGCGCCCATGCGTGACCCGCCTGGAGCGAAATCGAATTTCGCACCGCCGAGACCGGCTCCTGGCCGTCTGCGAGGTCGGCGCAGAGCATGAGGGCGGCGACCATCAGAATACAGGCTTTCCATGCGACTTGCATACCATTCTCCTTTCAGGGGGCTATCGTCGAATCAGCGACGAGCTCTGACGGCGAAACGTCCCAGGACATCGGGCTCCGGGTGTATCCGCTGACCGAGGAATTCACCATAGAATCCGAACAGTCGTTGGACCCGGAGTTGGACGAGGAGGTGCTGCAATCTCTCGATCGATTGCTGGAATAGGTGGTGGTGGTGACCGACGTCAGCTCCCTCGTGGCCCCTCCGGATATCCCCTGCCCGGGGGAATAGAACACTTCCACGAATACCGTGGTCAGGCCCGTTTCGGTAAGCGCGCTCCCACCCGGGGCGACATACATGTATGGCTGGTTGTTGATCAGCACGTGGAGGTAGTGCCGGGTCCGGTTATGGATCGTCACCGTGACGGTGCCGTCCTCGACCGAAACCACGTACCCGGACGCAAAGAGCACGATGACGAACGTCCAGATCATCATTCGGATTGGCGATTGTTTCATCGATCTGTCTCTCCTTATTATTCCGCCCGCCGGGCCGATGCCGCACAGGCTTCGATAACCTGCCGTATTCTACAGAGTTGGAGGGACCCGTTTGTCACGGATTTGTCAAAGGCCCGTCAGTTTTCCGCTTCCGGGCCGAAACCGGAAATCGTCCTTTTCAGGCGTTAT
>QJVY01000236.1 GCA_003235555.1 Ignavibacteria bacterium
CCTGCCCCGAGATCCATCGGAACACCAAGTATATGAATTATTTTGGATTTGTTAAAGCTTTTCTTTACCGGCATAAGCCTAAATATAATAAAATACGGGAAATAATCCTCATTTTTTGTGTATCCAGAGATATTTCAGGAGAATGATGAGCTTTTCCCGCATTTCCTTCCGGTCTACCACCATATCCACAAAACCGTGTTCCTGCTGAAATTCCGCCCTCTGAAACCCCTGGGGAAGGTCCCTGCCGATGGTCTGTTTGATCACCCTTGGTCCCGCGAACCCGATCAGCGCGCCCGGTTCCGCGATGTTGATGTCGCCGAGCATGGCGAAACTCGCCGTGACTCCGCCTGTCGTGGGATCGGTCAGGATCGAGATGTACGGCACGCGCGCCTCGGCCAGCTGGGCCAGCCGCGCGCTGGTTTTCGCCAGCTGCATCAGGGAGATCGCCCCCTCCATCATTCTCGCCCCGCCGCTCGATGAAATCACGATCAACGGTATGCGCGACTTCAGCGCCCGCTCGGACGCCCGCGCAACTTTCTCCCCGACAACGGACCCCATGCTCCCCCCGATGAAGGAAAAATCCATCGCGCTGACGACAACCGGCACCGAACCGATCTTCCCCGTTCCGATCCGGACCGCGTCGAAAAGGCCCGTCTTCTTGATGGACTCTTTGATCCGTTGTTTATACGGTTTCGTATCGGTAAAGTTCAGTGGATCACTGGACCGCATTTTCCGGTCGATCTCCCTGAACGTACCGGGGTCGAGCAGGAGCGCGATATACTCGGCAGCCCCGATCCGGAAGTGGTGTCCGCACTTCGCACAGGTGAAGGACTGCTCCTCGAGCTGTTTCCGGTGAATGATTTCACCGCACCGGTCGCATTTGTTCCACATTCCGTCGGGAATGTCCTTCTTCTGCGCTTCCTGTTGTATGCTGACTTTCGATCTCCTGAACCAGGCCATCAGACCCTACCTTTCTGTTCTTTCGGTGTCGTGGTTGAAAATTCCCTTCCGTACATCGGTTCGGCGGCGGCGGCGTCCGATACCGCACCCCGTTCGAATTTCTCCAGGCCTATCAGTGCGACGCGGCCCGCGACGTCGAGTCCGTCGTCCGCAATCGCGGCGAACCAGTCCGCTCCGCCGGAGGGGAACCAGCCCGACAGTTCGGCGCGGGTCTCCCCGACAATCAGCGGTGCCCGTCCGCCGGCCCGGAGTCCGGCGAGGTCACGCGCGCGGACCAGGGACGGTCCGGTCGTCCGCGAGACGCCCCCCGCCGAGGAGCGGAATGACGCGACGAACGCCTCGCCCCGTCCCGCGGACATCACGGTGATGATGGCCGACCCCTCCGGGACGTTCGGAAGGCCGACGGCGGCGGCGGCCCACGCTTCGAAGGTGGGAACGACGACGAGCGCTGAGCCGGTAGCGCTGCATATCCCCTTGGCGACGCTGAACCCGATCCTCAGGCCGGTAAAGGAACCGGGACCACCCGAGACGGCCACCGCCCCGGGCCCCCTTCCATCATGCCCCGCCCGTCGTGCATCGTTCATGCAGTCATCGATCATCGTCATCAGCAGTTCGGCGTGGGCGCGCGGACGGAGGGTGGCGCGCCCCGCGACCACTCCTGACCGGGAAACGGCGCTGACGGCGCACATCGACGCGGCGGTATCGATGCCGAGGACGATCATTTACGTTATCTCGATCGTCCTCACCCGGGGTTCGGCGCCCGTTGTCATGACAACAGTATAGTGGTCGGGGGGGAGAAATTCCGCGACCCTGTCGGCCCATTCGATGAGGCAGACTGCCCGCGGGTCGGCAAGATACTCCGCGAATCCGATTTCGGCGAGTTCAGCGGGGTTTTTCAACCGGTAGAAATCGAAATGGTACACCGTACACTCCCGGGCGGGGTATTCATGGACGAACGTGAAGGTGGGGCTTGAAACCGGGAGCGTGGCGCCGAGCGCCGTACAGATGCCCCGGACAAAGACCGTCTTGCCGGCCCCGAGTTCTCCGGTGATCGCGACGACGTCACCGGGGACGAGACGTGATCCGAGCCGGCCGCCCTCGGCTTCCGTTTCCGCCGTCGATGTCGACCGGACAGGGTCGGACGATGCGGACGCCGTTCCCTCGGCGCCGCCGGTCATCCTTTTGGGGTCAGGGTTGCCACGGGCAGGATCATTTCCTCCATCGAGACTCCGCCGTGCTGGAAGCTGTCCCGGTACTGGTTCACGTACCGGTGATAGTCCGTCGGGTACACGAAGTAAAAATCCTCCTTCGCGATCAGGTAGTTCAGCGTGACGCTGCGGGTCGGCAGGCGGAAATCCTTCGGGTTTTTCACGAAGATGGCATTGCGTTCGTCCGCCTTGAGGTTCCGGCCGTACTTGTACCTCAGGTTCGTGGAAGCCTCGCGGTCCCCGATCACCTTTGCGGCGCGAAGGCTGCGGATGCTCCCGTGGTCGGTGGTCAGCACGATCGAGACGTTTTTCTGCCGGGAGAGGATCTTCAGCATCCCGAAAAGCGACGAGTGGAGGAACCACGACTTCGTCAGGGACCGGTAGGCGGATTCGTCGGGGGTGATCTCCTTCAGAAGCTGGGAATCGGACCGGCCGTGGGCGAGCATGTCCACGAAATTCACGACGATCGAGGTAAGCCTGTTTTTCGCGTACGAGGCGATGTTGTTTTCGATGCTCCGGCCGAACTCCGCGTCGAGGATCTTCACGTATTTCGATTCGGGTTTCAGATGGATTTTTCGCCGCTGGAGCAGGGCGTCGATGAACTGGTGTTCGAACCGGTTGCGGCTGTTGTCGTCGTCCTCCCACCCGGCCCAGATGTCGGGGAACCTGGTCTCGATCTCATCCGGAAAGCTTCCGCTGAAAATGGAATTCCGGGAGTAGGGCGTGGCCGTCGGGAGGATGGAAAAATGATACCCCCTGGTGATGTCGAAAAACTCGCGCAGGACGGACTCCATTTCCCTCCACTGGTCGAGGCGGAGGCAGTCGATGACGAAGAAGAACACCGACTTCTCCTCCTGGAGCTGCGGGATCAGGAACCGGTCAACGACGTCGGTCGAGAGAGGGGGACGGGTATCGCTCGCGAGCCAGTCCCGGTACCTTTTCTCCACGTACTTCGAAAACGAGACGTTGCATTCGCGGATCTGGTCGGTCAGCGTCTGGCGCAGGCCGAGGTCCGGGTGCAGGTCCATCTCCAGGGACCAGTCGGTGAGGCGGTTGTACATCGCCGTCCACTCCTCGTGGTCGGGCGAGCTCTGCAGCATGGTCGAGATGTCGTTGAACTCGCGGATGTAGTCGCGGGAGACCTGTGCGCTGGTGATCCTCTTCCGTTCCAGGAATTTCTTGCAGGCCATCAGCACCTGGCTGGGGTTCACCGGCTTGGTCAGGTAATCGCTGATCTTCACCCCGATCGCCTCCTCCATGAGCCCTTCATCCTCGTTCTTGGTGATCATCACCACGGGAAGGTCGGGCCGCATGTCCTTGATACCGGAGAGGGTTTTCAGGCCACCCATACCGGCCATGGATTCGTCGAGGAAGACGAGGTCGAAGGCCTGCCTCCTGACCATCTCGATCGCATCCTCCCCGTTCGTCGCCGTGTCGACGGCATACCCCTTGTCGGAGAGGAGCAGGATATGGGAGCGCAGGAGGTCGATTTCATCGTCGACCCAGAGTACGCGGCCCTTCGAAGCGGTTTGTATGGTCATGTCAAACTCCAAAAAATAAAATAGATATTTAGCCCCGGATAGTCAAAGCGCGCACGGATCGGCCCGATCAGATGGAGATATGGATGTCCAGGCCGGCCTCGTTGGTGGTCGTCCCGACGATCGACGACCCCTCGGCGTCCGGAGAGATCTTCGACAGCCGGTAGTAGAGGGACGCAGTGACCCTGGAGCTCAGCACGTACCGCACACGCGGTTCCATCTGCGTCCTGGTGCTCCCCCCCAACGGGCTCCCCTCCTGCGTCGTGGCCAGCAGGCGCGGGTCGTGCAGCCGCTGCGACTTCTTGGAGAGGGTGTAGGAGAAACTCACGTTGATGTCGTTGGAGAGGTTCAGTCCGAAGAGGGGGAACGAGAAGCCCGACCGCGCGTACGTGAGCGTGACCTGGATATCCTGGGTGAGGTCTTCGGTGATGTTCCGGTTCGTGGACGACAGGTGGAGATCGTACGATGTCGTGCTGTTGAACTTGATGTTGCCGGTGAGGTTTCCTTTCAGGAACTGCTGGAACACTGCGTTGATCCCGATCAGCGGGTTGAAACTGTAGGCAATTCGTTCGACGTCCGTCTGTTCGCCCACCCCGACCACTTCGCGGAAATCCCTCCGGAACGTCGACGAGTACGCGTGGAGGATGGACATGCGCTGGACCACCGAACTGATCCCCGCGATCTTTTCGACGCCGTCCCACCTCAGCGACCAGTTCGCCCTGGGGAGGAACTGCCCGAAGATCCTGTGCAGCCAGGGCGCGGCCTCCAGACCGTCCTCGAAGGCCTTCGACAGCGCGAGGTCGGCCGGCATCGACGTCTGGTACTCCTCGTATTTCTTCCCGACATTCTCCAGGTTCGTGTTCAGGAACTTCAGGAAGAGGAACGAGGGGAACGTCATGTACGAACGTTCGATGCTTCCCGCCGTGGTCGTCGAGATTGTCGTGGGCCATCCGAACGCGTCGGTGGTGTCCCTCCTCGTCTTCGAGTGCTGCCATCTGATATTCCAGTCGAAGCTGATTTTCGCGCCCTGCCAGAGCGGCCTGTCCGTCTTCATCGTGATGTCGTTCCCCTGGCTGAAGGAGTTCGTGAGGATCGCGTTCGCCGCCCTCCTGCCCCGGGTGGTCTCCCACCTGATGAACGGAAAGGAGGATTTCGTCCCGAGGAGGAGCTCGCCCGAGGGGTCGTACATGATTCCCAGCTGATAGAGCCTGGACGGCCCGTTTTCGGGCAGGGACCCCTGGAAGGGGAGGCGTCCCCAGAAGTTCCGGAAACCGGTGGACCCGACAACGCCGGGATTCGTACTCCTGTTGGACTGAGAGAAATTGATGGTGATATTGTCGTAGTCCAGCAGCGGAATTTTGATCAGCAGGCGGGCGACGTTCTTCAGGCCGTGGAACAGGCTCATCCCGCCCCCGTCCCCCTCCTCCGGCGGTCCAACCCCCGCGCTGTCCCGCCCGGCGGAATCGGTCCTGGCGGCGGACGGGGGTTTCACGACGGGTTTCGCGGCCGCTTTCTTCACGGGCTCGTCGGCGAACCACGGGTCGGTAAACTGTTTCAGTTTGAAATTGGTCTGCAGGGAGATCCTGTTGCTCACCCCGGCTCCCTTTCCGACGTCCCCCTGCTGGAACGCATTCGACCAGCTGTAGGAGGCGTCGTAACTCAGGCTCACGCTGAGGTACTTGTCGAGGTTGAAGATCGACGGAATGGTCGGTTTGGAGTTCACCTTCACCGCCTGCGCGTACCGGCGGTCCGTTCCCCTGAACAGCACGGTCTGGAGAATGGACCCGAAGTCCCTTCCCACCGAGTCGTTGTCGAAATCGTTCAGGCTCCGGTCGATCGAAAGGCTGTAATTCCCCGAGAGGTTGAGGAGGCCCTTGTCGGTCAGCCTCCACCCGAAACCCAGTTTTTTCGACGCACTGAGGGTGCGGGAATCGCGCGGTACGCCCTTCGAGGCGCGGGTCAACTCGTATGTCCTGGCGCGGTTTGCGGCGAGGCCCGCCGTAAAGTTCGTGATCGGGATGAAGAACACCTTCCATTCCCTGAAGGCACCGAGAAGGGGGAGGTCACCGAGGAAGCCGGAGAACGGCTGGATGAAGTACTTCGGGGGGATGTTCACCCCGTAGTTCACGCTGGCGGACCACCGCCAGGATTCTCTGCTCTCCAGGGCGGGGTCTCGGTCGCGGGCTGTGCTGTAGTTGAATCCGAAGGAGAGCTTGTTGATGGTTTCCGCCACGTACCATGCGTCGGAGGGGAGCCCGAGGCGCAGGTTCTGCACCGAGTACGAATCGGAGACGCGGAGCGTCTGCGACCTCCGGATGATCTGCTCCGGTCTCTCGCGGACGACGCTGCCGGAGTCCTGGTGCACGTTGGCCGCGAGGAGCGCCGCCTCCTCGACGACGATGTCGGTGCTCGGAAGGTATTTCGGCTTGACGAGTTGTTCCCTGTGGGAGTACGAAATCGGGATCGAAGCGCCCTTCCACGTCTCGGGGAGAAAGTCCTCCAGCGAAAAATTGGCATTCAACGCCCAGTTGATGTCCGTCTGCTGGTTTCCGAAACGGGCGGCCAGGGCGTGGAATGTCGGGTCCGTCCGGGCAAAATTGAACGAAACGTTTCCGAAATCCGCGAACTTGATCTGGGCATCGTAGCGGTATGCGAGGCCCGGGGTGTCGTCCACGTCCACCAGCCTCAGCTCATTGAGCCAGATTTCACCGCTGATGGGAAACCCTGCCTGGCCACCGACGAGGCGGTTTTCCACACCGACGGAGATCTCCACCACCTGCCGCAGGGACGGGTTACCGCGGACGCCGTAGCGCGCCCCCGGCGGAGAAGCGATGTCCACGTAGGTCACCTTACCGATCGAATCGCGGCCGGCCTTCACCGCGGTGAGCTGTTCGAAGTTGATGTTCACCCAGTTTCCGTTGTCCCAGAACTCCCGTATGGGCGCCCGGTACTCGTAGAAGTTCAGTGTATCCGTACCGAAGCGGACGAGCACATCCGCCCTGGATTCGCCCGTCCCGGGGTCGATGAACGCCGGGTCCCCGTAGATGAACATCTTCAGGGACTTGTAGTTGAAGAGGTCCAGCGGCCGCGCCTTCCCGAAATACCGCACCGCAAAACGGGAGTCCCCGGGTTCCAGGTCGTTGAACACCAGGGTGAGGGACTGTTCATTACCCTCGATGACCTTGTCCGGCTGTGTGCGGTCCTTTTCGCGGACGATCCCCAGCTCCTGGTAACCGGGACTGTTCGCGTATTCCGGGTTGTCCTCGATGTTCACGACCGAGATCTTCATCACGCTGTCGTTCCGGAATCTTTCCTGCCACTGGTTTCCCACGAGGCCCATTTCCGCGATCCGGACCCCGACGGAATCGGAAAACCCCGACAGCCAGAGCCGCACATACTGCACGTTCTGGAGCACGCTCTGTGCGCTCGCGGCGCTTCCCACGACCGTATCGGGGGAGAGGAGCGGCACCCGGTACTGGAACCACCGGTCGTTCCCGCCGCCGGTGATGAACCGGTTATCGGTTACAAGGTTGCCCTCCCGGTCGGTGTAAACCGTGTCGAGCGGGATTTCGTACTCCGCGTACTCGTTGTCGAGCTCGGTGATGCCATTGCCGCTGAGGTCCTCGGTGTCCGGCAGGCGGCCGTCGACACTGTTGCCGTTGCCCTCGAGACCGTCGATCCGCGAAAAATCCCCCGACCCGCTCGTGTACGCCCAGTTGTCTCCGCTCGGATCGGCCGAGGTGACGTCCGGATCGGCGGCGTTGTTCAGCAGGAAATCCGCAAACACGACCCGTTCCCTCGCGTCCGAAAGGGTGTCCAGTCCGAAATCCTCCTCGGAGGGATTGAGGATCCCGTTCGGAAAGCCCGTGGGATTCGAGGGTCCGGGAATGAGGTCCTCTGAGTTGATCTTCCGGTTGGGGATGACGTCCTCGCTGACCCGTCCGAGGCTGACGTGCAGACGCCCGTGGCGGAGGTCCTCGGCGTTCTTGGAATCCACCTTCATCCAGAGTTCCAGGAACGTCATGTTCTGGTCGAGGACGCTCCCCGCGCTCGATCCGAGGTACCTCGTGATCCCGTTCCAGTTCTGGCGCACGGAGTCGGGGTCCGATCTGTGGAGGGTCGAGTCCAGGTCGGGGGAATAATTGTACATTCCCCGCCGCCGGGGGTAATAATTGAGGTTGAGGACGGTGACCCTGTTTTCCCCGGTCCGGTACTGGCGCCTCGGCCAGATGTTTTCGATGGTGACGTCGCTCGGAAGGACGTTGAAATACTCCAGCCGGGAGCGAGCCCAGTTTTTCACCGTATCCGACGTCCCGTCGAGTCCCGAACGCATCACCACCGGCGCGCTCGCGTACGTCCACGCCCCGTAGATGATCGGGAACGGGATGCTCCTCCTCGCCCCCTCGAAGTCATCGATCATCGCGATGCTGGACCCGTTGTCGGCGAGGATCGGGCTCTTCTTCGTGTTCGGGTCGGGGATCATGTACGCCGCTTCGCCGCTGAATTTCATGGAGGACATTGCGCTGGTCCTGATCCCCGGGAGACCGTTCAGCAGCGAAGTCAGGACCGGCAGGTCGAAGCTGGAGGACGCGTCCACGCCGAGGATCGAGTTGTTGGTGGGTTCCTCCCCGACGCGGACCTTGTCGCTCAGGGTCGCCTGGTTGAGGTTCATCGCCGTGAACCCCAGCTTCGTGTTCGGGATGAGGTCCAGTTCCCCCCGCGCCCCCATCAGGGTTTTCGAAGCAATCTGGAAGAGATCGTTCTGCTCGTATTTCACCTCGACGTTCGCCCCCGGGAGGGTCGCCTGTTCGCTGCGGAGGACCACCTCGCCGACGATATAGTCCACCGTGTAATCGACGTTCGGTGTCATGGGAGAACCGTTGAGCAGCACCTGGACGCTGCCCTCCACCACGTTGAACCCGAGACCGATCTTCGACCTCTGCCCGAGGTTGATGACGCCCCGCATGAAATACTTGTTGCCGAGCGTGTTCTTCTCTGCGCCGCTCTGTGTCGTGTCGTAGATATCGCTGAAGAGGAGCGAATCGATTCCCGTCGTATCGAGCCCGCGTCGCGTGAAATACTGCACGATCCCCTCATCGAAGGGCCTGAGGGTCGGAAAGATCAGCTCGGCATGGTCGACGTCGATGGTCACGCCGGGGATGAAGTCAAAATTCTGATCTGGCGTGGGCTGGTTGTTCGCGTCGAAGCGGTCGAGGCCCATGATGCGGAGGAGGGGTACGCCGCGGATCTCGTCGACCTCGGTCTCGCCGGCGGACCCGCGGAAGAGATTCATCGTGAAACCTTCCTTCTTCAGGTCCCTCCCCCCCAGCGAATAGATATTTTTCAGCATGAGGTCCCATCCCGGCCTGTAGGAGGGCTGGCCCCAGAGAAGTTTCGGCTTGATGAGTTTCAGGATGAGTTTGCCGGAGGCCGTGGTGTCCCCCCCGTACCGCTTGCCGGAGACGGTCCGGTAGGAGACCGCGATCGCGTGCTCGTCCTGGAGGCTCTCGAGCCTGATAACGCCGGACCTGGTGTCCACGTCGTAATCCTTCTGGGGATCCAGGCGGATGAAGTTCCCGGCGCTGTACTTGCTCGCGTCGGAACCGAGGATATCCTCGATGTTGGGATCGTACCCGCCGGGCGGACGCTCGCCGATGTCGGTATGGGCGTACACCTCGCGCGCGTACTGCTGGTTCACGACGGACGCCGTCGTGACGCTCCGCCAGACGTCGAGCTCGACGATTTCGTTGTCGAGCACCGCGGCCGGGATGCTCGTCACCTCCGACGAGTGCAGGTTCTCCCAGAACTGGGCGTAAAGCAGGTCCACGAAATAGTACGCGTGTGAATACTGGCTGGGGTAGATCGTCAGGTCCCTGCTCTCGGAACCGCCGGAGATGGACAGCTCCTTCGTCTGGCCCTTTTTCTGCGACACGAGCGCCGTCAGGTTCAACGGGCCCATCTGCATGTTCGCCTTGATGCCGAACAGCGACTGCCCGCCGCCGATCAGCGCGGGGGTGCGCAGCGAGACGTTCCCCGCCTCGATGGTCTTGATGATCTCGTCCTCGTA
>QJVY01000016.1 GCA_003235555.1 Ignavibacteria bacterium
TCATGGTGCACCTGGAGCCGGGCCTGAACACGGTGGCGACGGAGGGGGACATGGTGGCGGCCGGGGCGGGGATCCCGATGGCGCGGTTCGTCGATTTCTGCCTCCAGCACGACATGGCGGGGGTGGAAATGCTCGCGGGCATCCCCGGCACGCTCGGCGGCGGTGTCATCATGAACGCGGGCGCCTACGGGGGTGAGATCTCGACGCACCTGGTCGACGTCGAGGTGATGCGCGGGGGAAAAATCGTCCGCGTACCGAAAGAACAGATCGGATTTTCGTACCGGCACTCGGCGCTGGAGGGTTCCGTCGTGCTCGGCGCGAGGTTCCGGCTCCCGGCCGGCGACAAGGCGGAACTGCTCCGTTCGCGGCGCGAACTCCTGATCAAACGAAACAGGGCGCAGCCGGTCAACATGCCCAACTCGGGGAGCATGTTCAAGAACCCGGAGGGACACCATGCCGCGAAGCTCATCGACGAGGCGGGTCTGAAGGGGACGAGGCGGGGCGGGGCGGGGATTTCGAACCTGCACGCCAATTTCATCGTGAATTACGGCGACGCGAAGGCCCGGGACGTGGTGGATCTGCTGGAGCTCGCGCACTCCACCGTGCTCAGAAAATCCGGCGTGAACATGGAGCTGGAAATCAAACTGATCGGTTTTCCCGAAAACATCTACGAGGAAATATACGCGTGAGACCCGAGGAGAACGACAGAATGCCCGAGAGGAGACGCACCGTGCGGGACGAACCGGATCACGGCGACGATCGCGACATACACGTCGTCAGGAACACGGCGAAACCGGACAGAATCCCGACGTCGCGCTTCTGGGCGCTGGGGGCACTCGGGGGAGTGTTCCTCGCGGTGTTCGTCATGTCACTCCAGTGGAAGGACGCGGGGAGGATCGACGACGTTTCGGTCAGGGGCGCCGTGCATTTCTCCGACAAGGAGATCATGGAGAGGGCGGACATTCCCCTGAAGGCCCTGCTCGACACGCTCTCCCTCGGAGCCGTGAGGGAGAGGCTCCTCTCGCACCCGTACGTGCGGGACGCCCGGGTCACGCGGATCTACCCCGACGCGGTCGCGATCGAGATCGTCGAGAGGATACCGGTGGCGTCGTTCATGAGCAACGGCCGGATCCGGTACCTGGACGCCGACGGGGTGGTGTTGCCCTACCTTCCGGGCGAGGCGCCGTACGACCTCCCCGTGATCTCAGGCATCCCCGAGCTGCCGAGGACGAGGGTGGGCCAGGCCGTCGCGAGCGATGACTTCTTCGAGGCGGTCTCGATCCTGTCGGCGGCCCTCGAGTCCGACACGTCGGTGTACCGTCTCATCTCGGAAGTCGACATGAAGAACGGCGGCGACGTGCTCCTCTTTTCCTCGGAGGTCGCGGTGCCCATCATCTTCGGCAGGGGCGAGGCGGCCAGGAAGTTCGCGATCCTTCGCACCTTCTGGAACAAGTTCGTGCGCGAGGAGGGGCCCGAAAATCTTAAATACATCGATCTGCGGTACGACGACCAGGTGGTCGCCAAATGGAACAATAAACCACGGAAATCTTTCAATGCTTCCTCCATGTAATCCGGGAAAAGAAGGAAACTCCTGATGGAAAATGAAATCATCGTCGGACTCGATATCGGAACCACGAAGGTCTGCGCCGTCGTGGCGTCCACCAACGAGGCGGGGAAAATCAACATCCTGGGGGTCGGCCGCAGCATGTCGGACGGGCTCACCAGGGGGGTCGTCACGAACATCGACAAAACGGTCAGGTCCATCCAGTCGGCCGTGGCCGAGGCAGAGACCCAGTCGGGCATCAAGATCCAGTCGGTGATCGTCGGGATCGCGGGAGAACACATCCAGAGCTTCCAGAGCCGCGGGGTGATCGCCATCAGCGGGCCCGAGAGGGAAATCACGCAGGCCGACGTCCACCGTCTGATTGAAGACACCAAGCGCGTCGCCCTTCCGTCGGACCGCAAGATCATCCACGTCATCCCGCAGGAGTTCATCATCGACGGGCAGGACGGGGTGATCGACCCGGTGGGGATGTCGGGGGTACGGCTCGAGGCAAACGTCCACATCATCACCGGACTGGTGACCGCTGCGCAGAACATCTACCGGTGCATACAGCGCGCGGGCCTGCACGTGAGGGACATGGTCCTCGAGCCGCTGGCGTCGAGTTACGCCGTCCTCGAGGAGGAGGAGAAGGAAGTGGGCGTAGCGCTGCTCGACGTAGGCGGCGGCACCACGGACATGTCGGTCTTCGAGGACAGGACGATCAGGCATACCGCGGTGGTGCCCGTGGCGGGAAACCAGGTGACGAACGACATCAGGAAGGGCCTCGGCGTGCTCACCGAGCAGGCGGAAAAGCTGAAGTGCGTGCACGGCTTCGCCGTCACGTCCGCTGTCGTCGACGACGGTCCGATCGTCATCCCCGGGATAGGCGGGAGGCCGCCGCTGGAGATCGACAAACAGCTGCTGGCACAGATCATCCAGCCGCGCATGGAGGAAATCTTCGAAATCGCCGCCCTGGAGATCAAGCGTTCGGGCTACTCGCGCCATCTCTCCGCGGGAGTGGTGATCACCGGCGGCGGGGCGCTGATCAAGGGGGTCTCACAGCTCGCGCAGGAGATCCTGGGCATGCCCGTCAAGATAGGCATCCCGGGGGGCTTCTACGCCGGCCTGGTGAGGGAAATCGAAAACCCGATCTACTCGACGTGCGTGGGACTCGTGCTGCACGGGCTGAACAACAGGGAGTCGACGGCGTACCAGATGGAACACCAGCGGGTCGAGAACGGATCGGTCCGGAAAATCTTCACGAAAATGAAAAGCTGGTTCGACGAATTATAGAACACATATTTACGTAACTAACTCACATACCAACACAATCTTATAAGGAGATACGATAGTGATAGAACTCGATAATTACTTCGACCACGGGGCGAAAATCCGTGTGGTGGGGGTGGGAGGAGGTGGCGGGAACGCCATCACGAGTATGATCGAAAAGAAGCTCCAGGGAGTGG
>QJVY01000249.1 GCA_003235555.1 Ignavibacteria bacterium
CGGTGAAAGATATCCCACGCATCAAAATCCCAGCCGCGGAACTTTCATCTTCGATTCCCAGGATACGTTAAACCCCCATACGTTCGAGGTGGCCGCCATCGACAACAACGGGTGGGTGGATCCGGACCCGGCGACGGTGGATTTCTTCACCCCCAAGGTCCCCCCGCCCGACGCCCTCGTCACCGCCGGGCCGGCCCTGACCGACACCGTGCTCATCCTCGACGAATTTACTGACACCTACGACGGTATCCAGTTCACCTTCCAGGGTTTCGACCCGAACAGCCGCACGATCGAATACTCGTGGGTGGTGGACCGGGACCTCTGGCCGGCCGAATCGCTCGAAGCCAAATGGTCGCCGTTCAGCCTCAGCACGACCGCGCGGATCAAGGGGAGCGATCTTCCGTTCCACTACGAGACCAACCACAGGATCTACGTCCGGGCGAGAAACGAATTCGGGTCGATCTCCACGAGGGGGTACTTCACCCGCCCGGTCAACGTGGGCACCGACAGCGCGAGGCTCGACACCTTCTGGGCCTACAGGGATTTCCACACCGTGTACCCGAACTTCGCCAAGATCCCTCCCCCCCCCCAGCGCATCCTCCTGATCATGAACGTCTTCAACTGGGACACTCTCGCCGTCCTCCCGTACAAACCCGCGCGCTCCGATGTCAAACAGTATTACATCGACCTCTACAACTCCCTCGGACTCGCCGGGAAATACGACATCTTCGACGTGGAGTACAACCCCAGCCTGACGGGGACCTGGCCGGGCCTGGGGTTGCTGGGTAACTACAGCATGATCCATGTCGTGGGGGACGTCGGTAACGAGTTCAACAGGGTGCCGAGCCTCGCCAACAGTTCGCAGGGGAAGATGCAGGCATACTGTTACGCCGGGGGAAAACTCCTGATCAACGGCTGGAACCTCACGCGGCCGGACAACATGCCTTCGAACACGACATTCTGGAACAACATTCTGCACATCCTGAACCAGTTCCCCATCATTCCCGCGGAATATATCGGCGCGAGGCACCAGGCAATCCCCGATCCGGTACAGTATCCCGACGCGCCGCTGGACCTGGCGAAGCTCGATACGGCCTGGCACGGGGCGCTCCCCGCCTTCAACGGATACCAGGCCTACGGGTTCGGCGAGATCATCTACCGGTACGACGCGCTCCACGACAACGCCGTGCTCCCGTTTCCCCCGACGCCGATCGAAGGCTCGGTGATCGGGATCAGGTACCTCGGTCTCACGTACGATTCCATCTACCTGGGTTTCCCGCTGTACTACACGGAGCAGGCGGCGGCGCTCGAAGTCCTGAGGCGGGCGTTCCAGGATCTTAAACACTTATAAAAATCCTTCTTCGAGGAAAGAACCATGGAAAAATTTTCGAAGCTCGTCCTGCTCGCCGGCGCTGCGCTGATGCTTCTCCAGGCCAATGCCCTGGCGGGCAACACCGGAAAAATTGTCGGGAAGATCACCGACAACGCCACCGGCGAACCGTTCTTCGGGGCGAATATTCTCGTCGTGGGTACGACCCGCGGAGCGGTGAGCGACCCGGACGGCAAGTTTTCGATCATCGGAGTCCCGATCGGTTCGTACACCGTCCGGGTCAGCGCCATCGGGTACGCCGTCAGCGAGGCGAAGGACGTGAGCATCGGTGCCGATGAAACCACGCAGCTGAATTTCAAGCTCGTGACGGAGGAAGTGCAGCTCTCCGGTGTGACTGTCACGGCAGACCAGCAGCTGGTGAACTCACAGGTCACATCCGGCACGCAGACGGTTTCAAAGGAGGCGATCGAGAGTATCCCCAACGTCAAGAGTGTCGAGGACGTTCTCCAGCTCCAGGCAGGCGTCGTGAAGCAGGGAAACAACCTCTTCCTGCGGGGTGGACGCGCGAACGAGGTGCAGTACCTCGTGGACGGTATCCCGACCAACAACATCGTCGGGAACTCGGGCGAACTCCAGACCACGGCCTCACTCAACGAGGACCTCGCAAACCTCTACTCCGGCGTCCAGACCGGCGTTGTGGGGGGTGGTCAGGGGGGGCTCTCGGTGTCGGCCAACGCCATCCAGTCGGTGAGTGTCCAGACGAGCGGGTTCGACGCCGACTATGGAAACGCCCAGTCCGGCATCATCAATATCGTGACCAAATCCGGAGGGGACAGGTATTCCGGCTCCGTCCAGTACAGGACAGACAAAATTGCGAGGACCAACCAGAACGAATGGTATTCCTCCGTGAGTTTCGGCGGTCCGGAGCCGATCAGCAAATACCTTCTCCCGGGCCTCGGGGTGGACCTTCCCGGCAACCTGACCTTTTTCATGAGCGCCGACGTCAGCAAACGCGACGGGGCGTTCAATTTCATCAAGAACGAATTCTACAATCCGCTCGAGAGGCGCGTGGAACTCAACGGCTTCCTGGGCGGACTGATGAACGGACTCGGGTTCCGGTACTCGGACAACCAGTCCAACTCGTTCACGTTCAACTCGAAGCTCAAGTACGACATCAGCGGCGAGGACCAGATCAGTTACGGGTACCGGGCCAGCCTGACATCGAGTCACGGCTACAGCCGGACCTGGAAGTACCGCGCCGATTCCTCCGCCCTGGGCGCCGGTTTCTCCATTCAGAACAACCTCGGGTGGACCCACTTCTTCCCGGGCGGGAAATCCTTCTTGAAATTCTACCTGGCGAAACTCGAGACGAAGGACGGCAACGACATCGCCGGCACGGCGCCTCCGGCGTATTCCGGGGCGTACGAAAACCTCGACATCGACAACGACGGTTTCACGGACGTCAGCACCGGACAGCGGTGGTTCAACTCGGAGACCGGCGTCTGGTCGATGCGTTTCGACTACAACAGCCAGATCCATGAACTCCACCTCCTGAAGACGGGCTTCGAGCTCAATTTCGAGGAGGTCAACTCCACCGAAATTTCCAGACCGACGGCCCCCATCTCCGATTCCTCGGGGAACCTCGTCAACGCCCCCTATCCGGGCCGCGTCAACACCGATCGCGGGGATTACCCCGGCTACGGGCAATACCGGGCTTTCCTCAGGAATTATCCCAACCGCGGCGGGCTCTTCCTCCAGGACAATATCGAGTTCTCCGGACTGAACCTCCACGTCGGGATCCGGTACGACTATTTCGATGTCGGCAGGCAGGTTTTTGATCCGACCTACATCCAGGACTGGGAGGCGGCCACAGGCTTCACGGCACAATGGGCCGAACGAGAGGTGAATGCCGCCGGCGAGCTCGGCGATTTCAAGAGACTCTCCGGGGGAAGTTCCTTCCTCTACTACGCCACCCACGGAAATTTCAGTCCGCGGCTTTCGATCGGCTACCCGGTGACGGACAGGATCGTGTTCTACTTCAACTACGGGCACTTCCTTCAGCTTCCCGACCGGGAAAACTATTTCCGGAATCCGTTCGACCGCGTCCTGAGCAGCAACACGCTCGTCGGGAACCCGGACCTGAAGCCCCAGCGCACGGTTGCCTACGAGGCGGGCTTCGAGGACCAGTTCACGGACGACATGGCCTTCGCGGTCCGTGCGTTCTACAAGGACATCTTCGACTACGTCACAGGCATCAGCCTCGTGGATATCGTGGTCCCGATCAACTTCGACTACGCTTCCACCAGGGGTTTCGAGGTGACGTTCAACCAGGCCTTCTCGGGGAATTTTTCCCTCAACATGAGCTACTCTTACCAGATCGCGAAGGGACGGTCGTCGAATCCCTTCGCAAGTGTCTTCAATCCTGATTTCCAGCTTCCCCGCGAAACGCGCCTCGACTGGGACCAGAACCACACCGCAAACGTCTTTGCCACCTACAGGGTGGGACCGAACGAGGAGGGGACGTTCTTCGGACTTCCCTTTATCAATAATTACGGGGTGTCCGTCACCTGGTCGTTCGGCAGCGGCTTTCCCTACACCCCCTACAGGAGCCGCGTCGTGCAGAGCAACATCTTCCTGGTCAACAGCGAAACGAAGCCCTATACCTCCACCGTCAACCTCAGTTTCTACAAGGGCTTCCGGATCACCAACAGGATCAACGTCCTCGCGACGCTCGACATCACGAACCTGCTGAACCGAAGGAATGTGAACAACGTCCTGAGCTATACCGGGGCCCCCCCGCAGTACGGCGATCTCGATCCGAGCGATCCGAACGGCGGATTTTTGGACCCGTGGTACCAGGCCGAATACGATCTGCTCGACCCGACGAATTTCGGCGCACCCAGGCAGATCCTCCTTGGCCTGAAAGTTAACTGGGATTAAAATAACAGGAACGAATGATGAAGACGTTAGTATCGACCGCTGTTCTCGCGGCACTCCTCACGATGAACCCGGATGTTCGAGCCGGGGTAAGACCGGGCCTCGAAAAACGGGAAGGAACGGGGGATGTCTCGAAGGTGGCCGTCAACTACGCCAAGCGCACGCTGCAGGGTTTCGACCTCCGGGTCTGGATCAGCAACCAGATGACGTTCGGCCAGGAGGCGTGGGACGGCGCCATCCAGTCGCATACCCCGCCGTACGGGATGGAATACCCCGCAGGCTCTGGGATCGAACACGTCTTCGGCGCCGGTCCCTGGATCGGGGGTATCGTCGACGGTTCCCGGAGGGTGTCCGAAGGGTACAACGGTGACAATGCGCAGAAATATTTCCGCCCGGACCCGCGGCATCCCCTGCGGGAACTCATCTGGCAGACGTCGGTCCGCGACAGCCTGACTGAACCAAACCGCCGCGGATGTGACGACGACGGGGACGGGCTGATCGATGAAGACGACCTTGACGGGTTGGACAACGACGGGGACTGGGTCCTCGCCACCGACGACGTCGGCGCCGACGGCATCGAAGACATGATGGAAGTGGGATGCAGGGGGGGGTACGACGCGGCAACGAACCCGGATCCCGCGTTCGACAACTATGACCGTTCCGCAACGGATTTCTGCCACCCTGACGCAAACGGGAACTTCCGGAAGAAGGACGACCCCGACGCCTACACCGAGAAAAACGGGATCCCCGACCACGGCGAGCCCCACGTGGACGAGGACTACGCGGCAATCTCGGACAAAGATCTCTATTGCTCGGCCCGGGACGACAACGACGCCCCAAGCGGACACTTCCCGATGGGCATCAAGCTGATCCAGAAAAGCTACGCCTGGGCGGGAAACTTCGCCAACGCGGTCATCCCCTTCGATTACTATTTCATCAACACCTCAAACAAGACGATCAGCGACGTGTACGTCGGATTCTTCGGGGACATGGACGTCGGACCGGTGAACGCGGGAAGTTACTGGACGCGGAACTATTCCTGTTACTTCGACACACTGCGGACGGCCTATATCCACAACCCGATCGACCGGGGGGCGACACCGGTGGGGATCACCGTGCTGGGAACCCCGAGACCGCTCGGAGACCTGAAGTACATCTATCAGTGGTTCAATTTTACCACCAACCCGAGCCCGGGAACGGTCGACTCGGTCCTGTACAGCTGGATGAGCGGCGAGCCCTTCCCGGACCAGCTCGTTGCGACCTGCGAGTCACCGACCAACCCGTCGGACACGCGGTTTCTCTTTTCGTTTGGACCGTTCGATGAATTTCTCCCCGGCGATACGCTGAAGATCTCGGTGGCGCTCATCAGCGGGGAGGGCGTCGAAGGGGGGCCGAACAACCTCAAGGAAAACGCCGAGAAGGCGATCAAGCTCTTTAAACGCGGTTACGTACCGCCGATCGTCGCGCCATCGCCCTCATTGAAGATCACCGAGGGTCCACAGAAGGTGACACTGGAGTGGGGCGGGAGTGTCGGTCCCATCGATCCCCTCCAGACCTGGGACGACTCGAACAAGCTCGCCGGCGCTTTTCCCCCCGACCACTGGAGGAGAATCAACCCTCCCTGCGACCTCGGTGAGGGATCGGCGGGGTGCTCGACCGGCCATACCTGCGACTCCACCGGTACCCTCCCCGGAGGACGGACATTTGAGGGTTACCGGTTGTACAGGAGTGAGGACCCGGGCGATGAGCCGGAACGATCGAGTTTCACGCTCGTCCGGGAGTTCGACATCCTGGATGACGGGTACGGATTCAACGTGGGGCTGGATTCCGTCTTCGTCGATTCACCCCTCGTGCGCGGGAAACGATACTGGTACTCGGTCACGTCATTCGGAATTCCGGACGCAGCTGTGGTCGAACGGCCTACGGAAACGGGCGGGGTCATCTATGACACCCTCTACTCGGAGAGCCCCGAATCAGCATTCAATGAAAACCGCGTGAGGGTGGACCTGTCGTTCGCCGCCTCGGACAATCTCGACGAAGTCATGGTCGTCCCGAACCCGTACCGGGTCGACGCAGACTACACCTATGAGAGCGGCGGCTGGGAAGGCCGCGGCCGCGACTGGGACGAAACGAAGAGACTCATCAAATTCATACACCTTCCGCGGCGATGCACCATCCGGGTCTTCAGCCTTGCGGGGGACCAGATCGCAACGCTGGAATACGAGGCGCCGGCCAGCGCGCCCGACAAGGGGGAGCTTGCATGGAACCTGCTGAGCGAGAGCAACCGCGCACTCGCCAGCGGTGTGTACGTCTACACCGTGGAATCGGCATTCGGCCGGCAGGTGGGAAAATTTGTACTGATCCGTTAATAAGGAGAAGGGTCCTATGGAGACAACGGGCACGATGAATCACAGGAGTATTACGATGCGTTCCGTTCTGGCGGCGCTGCTGACGCTGTCACTGTCGGCGGCGGGCGTTGGGGGGAACCGGTCGGGGACGGTGACGGGGCAGTTTCTGAAGCTGTCGACCGGGGCACGGGCGGTGGCGATGGGGGGTGCGCAGGTGGCGGTGGCCACCGGCGTGAACTCGATGGCGTACAACCCGGCGGGGATCCTGGCGGTGAAGAATTACGGATTCGGGGCGACGTACACGCAGCTGTACGCCGACATCCAGCACTCGTACGTGGGGGCGGCGAAGGCGCTGCCGGGGATCGGGGTGGTGGGAGTGAGCGTGGTGATGCTGTCGACCGACGACATGGCGGTGACGACGCCGGCGTACCCGGAGGGGACCGGGGAGTATTTCAAGGCGAGCGATTACGCGATCGGGGTGTCGTTCGCGCGGCAGGTGACCGACCAGTTCAGCGTGGGGGTGAACGGGAAGATCATCAAGTCGTATCTGTTTAATTCGGAGGTGGGGACGAACTCGTTCGCGTTCGACATCGGGACGCTGTACGACATTCCGGTGCTGCGGAGCCACATCGGGGTGTCGCTGACGAACCTGGGCAAAGATTTAACGTTCGTCAACGAGACCTATTCGCTGCCGACGGCGCTGCGGTTCGGGGTGCTGGTGGACCTGATCAAGGACGAGACGAACACGGTGGTGACGACGATGCAGATCACGCGGTTGAACGACGCCGACGAGCAGTACAACGTGGGGGGGGAGTACGTGTTCAACGGGATGTTCGCCCTGCGTGGGGGATGGAAGTTCGCCTACGACCAGGAGGACGTGACCGGGGGATTCGGGGTGATGCTGAACTCGTTCGGGGTGGGCGGCACGCTCGACTACGCGTACAACAACTTTAAATATCTGCCCGGCACCCACACCATCACCTTCGAGGTGATGTTTTAATTGAACACGGTATCGTTACGGTTTTAAATCCGGAGAACACAATGCTGCCACGAAACATCATATCACGAGTATTCCTGCCGGTTTCGATGACCATCCTCTCGGCATGCGCGCTGGTGACACCGCCGCCTGTCGAAAAGATCAGGCCCGTCGGGAACGATCTCGTCATCAACGAGATCTTCACCCTTCCACCCGACAGGTATTACGCGTATTCCTGGATCGAACTGTACAACCCGACCACCCGGAGGATTCCATGGTTCGACGAGTCATATCCGGCCAGCGTCAATGCGGTGGGTCTCAACGGGACATTTATCCAGACACAGAACGACGGAGATGACTGGTCCTCGCCCCCGTCCATCCCTTCGGCTGACTTTCACGGGGTGGACTTCCCCTATCCCGACACCGGTTATGTCGTCGGCGGTACCGGCGCAGACGTCGGTGTCGTCAAACGCGTAGTCAGGGTCGGTTCCGATTACCAGTTTTTCGACCCGACGACCCTCCCGCCCACGGCGACCGTGAAGGCCGTTTCGTCCATCCCGCTGACCGTATCGGCGTATGCCGTCGGAAACCGGGGGGCCGTCCTCCGCACAACGTCGAGGGGCGTCAACTGGGTGTCGTACAACAGCGGTGTCACCGTCAACCTCAACGCAGTCAAGATGGCGACGGTGTCGAGAATCTTCGCATGCGGCGACTCCGGAACCATACTCCGCTCATTCAGCACGGGCAGGTGGGACAAGATTCCCCTCGCGCCTGAATACGGCGCGACGAATTTCCATGCGATCGGCGTCAGCGGTTCGCTCGGAGACTCGGCATGGTCGGTTGGGGAGGGAGGGATCATCCTCGGGTCCCGGAACGCCGGCGACACCTGGTTCCCCGAAACGACCAATACGACGGCAAACCTCTACGGCGCATATTTCGTCGGGGGTACGCCGTACGCGTGGGCCGTGGGTGAAGGCGGGATCATCCTCAAGAAGGAGAAAGCGGGGACCAAATGGGAAACACAGTCCAGCGGAACCACGACGACGCTGCGGGCGGTCACGTTCGTCGACAGCCTGAGGGGATGGGCCACCGGTGACGACGGGGTGGTCGTACTCACCACCAACGGCGGGAGAAGGTGGTCGACAACCTCCAGCGGTACCGGAAATATGATCCGGGCGATCTACCCCCTCCCTCTGAACATCCGGATCCTCAACCGGTACGTCCTGCAGATGTGGGCGCAGAGGAAGGAATTCTTTTTCGACCTCAGCACCGGGACGATCAATTTCGACTATATTGTCAAGACGGACACGGGATACCTCTACTTCGATCCTGAAATCCTGAACCAGAACGGAGTATCGGAGCCCCCGAGCGACATTCCCCCGAACGGGTTCGTCATCATCAACAGCGACAGTTCCAGGTTCCAGGAACACACGGATATCGGGCCGGGGAGAACGGACATCCTCAACATCTCCATCGGGTATTATTACGATACGACGACGGCCCTCGGAGTGAGACCGGTCCTCTGGGACCTCCTCCAGGGTGGCGAGGTCCGCCTCCTGCAGCAGTCGTTCAGCATACGGATCTCGACGAACGAATTCCTCGGGCTGAGCACCTCCACTGTCGACGTCGTCCGCTGGGGCGGTTTCGTTCCGACGCCGGAGGATTTCGCCTTCGATCCTCTCTACCCCGTACCACCCGTCGATAAAATTTATCCGCAGAACATCCCCGCCGGGACGATACCGGAATGGTGGTCGCTGTCGCGCTACGGGGACGATGTGGGGACGGATGTGGAACTGCAGAACACGAACGAATCCTTTTACATGTCGGAAAGACCCGTCCCGGGTTACTACAGCCAGATCAATAAAAACAAGTAGGGAGGGCGTGGTCTGCGATCAATGACCCGGTACTTCCCCCCTGGGGGGCCGGGACTGCTGATCGGGGGATGCGTTGAATGAAAAAGGCCGGGTGACCCCGGCCTTTTTCATTTCCAGACGCTCATTCTCGGATACCTGTGCTGAAGGTGGGAATTGAACCCACACCCGGGGTAAACCGGACTGGATTTTGAGTCCAGCGCGTCTGCCAGTTCCGCCACTTCAGCGTTCCGTCGCGAATCGATATACGGCGGGGCAGGCAATATAGTGAATGCCGCCAGTTT
>QJVY01000114.1 GCA_003235555.1 Ignavibacteria bacterium
CGTACTTTACTACGAACATGTTTCTCCATCCAGAGCCGTTATATAATTCCTCCAGGTCAAAGGAGATTTGAGGGCTGTCGTAATATCCTGCGACGTAGCAGTTCCCATTTACATCCGTAGCCACACTCGTTGCGTAATCAGACATGTATCCAACTGCGCTGCTTGCCCAGAGGACATTACCATCGGGATCTAACTTCATCAGAAACATATCTTCATATCCCGACGCAGTGTTAATTATCACGGTTGAATCGACGATGAGTGTATCACTTATGAAAGATCCTGCCACATAGCTGTTGCCGGCGAAATCTGTTGCAACCGAAATATTACTCTCGATGTGGATGTTACCAAATCCTAAGTGGTACGGTCTTCCGATTTCGGCCTCTTTAGCCCAGAGCATGGTTCCCTGAGGGTCATATTTCACAATGAACATATCACCCATTCCGAGGGAGGTCAACACCTTCGGACCAAATGTAATCGAGTCGCTCGTAAACCATCCCACCACATAGCAATTTCCAGTTCCATCCACACTGACACCAGTCGCTCCATCATAACCGGGGCCGCCGGCACTCTTCGCCCAGAGCACAGATCCGGATGGATCATGCTTGACAATAAATATATCATCCAGGCCAGCATTGGTGAATGTATCCCCACCAAAAGCGAAAAAAGGGCTCTCAATAAAGCCAACCATGTAACTGTTTCCAAAATAATCCACGTCCACACTCGCCATCCTATTATCCCAAGTTGCTGGCACCTTACCCGCCCTCCGCGCCCATTCGAAAGACTGAGCGTCCACTCCCCGTACATTGAATACCAACAGAAGGCTGATTGACAAGAATATTTTTATCATGATGGACCTCCGAATTCGACAATGCAGGTTGGCAACTAATAATTGCGTAAAACAGTTTTTTAGCGTAAGAGAACAACCTTTCTCGTCTCCACATATTCGCCAGCGTGGAGCCGATAGAGGTACACGCCACTGGCCAGATTTGTGGCATCCCATGTTAGTTTATACGATCCTGCAGGATATTTTCCAGAAACGAGTGTGACCACTTCCTGGCCAAGAGTATTATATACCTTGAGAGTAACCTCACTCTCCTCGGGCAGATCATACTCGATCAGTGTCTTCGGATTGAACGGGTTGGGATAGTTCTGATAGAGAGCATATACCAACGGTATGTTCGGACGTGTGAATGCAATTCCATCGGGTGGTGGCGGTGGCTCATCACCCTGCACCATCTCTATCAGAATGTTCGTACTCGGTGCGGAAAATCCGGATGACAATATGAGCTGCGCCGAATCATGAACTTTTATCCAGTATCCCACGCCCGGCATGAGGGTATCGGAGGTCATGTACGATCTACTCGAGGGGTCATAACGGTAGAATGGTGTGGTGATCACACCGCCGGGGATACTTCCAATCGCCGATACCGGCAGAGGATATGATGTCGACCCGATCAGATTCCATCCCCGTTCGAGCGAAATCGTATCCGGGCCGTAGGAATCCCCCAAAAAATACAGCGTTCGACGGATGGAATCTTTTATCCAATAACCCACACCCTCGCTCAGGAAGTCTGTGGTTTCATAACCTCCCCGATAGCAATATACCGGGGACGCTGACTGAGGGAAGACGCTCTCCCTTTGGTGGTCCGGGACGATGACCGGGAGGGAAATCAGGTTCCACATGCTGTCCAGAGACATGACCATTCTTCCCCTCCCACTCAATGGGAGACTATCGGGTGATGTCGGTGTATCGTGTTCGATAATGACGTGGCCTGTTTGTGGAGACGGACCAGTCGGAGTGAATATTACGTGGAATTGAGCGTCATGCCCGGCTGCGAGATTTCCGATTGCAGAAACAACACGGAATACGTTGTTATCCGTCGTGATGCCGCTGACATTGAGGGAATATTCTCCGTCATTCATCAGGTTGACGCGGAGGCCCCATTCTTCGCCAACCGAAACGTCCCCGAAATCAAGACTCTCATGATCCATGAGCAACACTCCACCTCCCCCGAGTCCGCTGACCAAAAGCGTTTCGGGATGACTCAATCCTGAGGAAAAAAACACGATGGCCCCGCGCTCCTCTCTGATACTGTCGGGGGTAAACGCGATGGAAATGGCGGTGGAATTCAACGGAAGGACCGTATCACTTGTTACACTCACCGCAAAGAGAGGATTGTCTGAGGACACCGAATCGATTGCACCAAAACTCATTAATGGGTTCGTGACATACGCTGTATCGTACTCCGTGTAACCGATGTGTACGTTCCCAAAATCCATCGTTTGGGGACACACTGAGAGGCCGGATGGATCGGCAAAACCCGTAACGAGAATGCTGTCGGGAGAGCTTCCACCGTTATTGTGGAATATGATAGATCCAGAAAAATCCCCCGACAAGCCGGAGCACCGGGGCGTGACGGTAATATAAAATTTCATACTGTCGGACGGGGGGATCACCATACTCGGCGGCGTGAGGATGAATGGAATGTTATCGGAGCTGGCGTAGGCCACGTGCAACGTGTGGGTGCCGGTGTTCGTCACCGTGATACTGTCCGTTTTGCTCCCATTGATGTCGACAGTGTCAAAATCAAGGAATCCCGGAGATGCTGAGAATTCCGCTTTGATCCGGTAATTTGAGAAAAACTCAAGTATCTCTGCACTTGCAGAAACATCCCTGTTTATCGTACCGGCGCTGGTGAACATTCCCGAAGTCCCGTCCGGCCATGAATGGCTACCCCCGGTGATTCGATAAAATTGGACTTGAGTGCTGTCGGCACAATTACTCCAGGTGATCCTCTCAACCGTACTCCTGTCGGTCGGATCCAAATCCGGCAAAGCAACCGTGTCAGGCGGCAGGTAACACTCGCCATTCTCCTTCCAATATTTGACAATCGAATCTACGGCCCACAAATTCCCGCTGCCTGCCCCATACAGCTCGATTCCATCATCCGTGCCGTGGAAATGCAGTATCGGGAAGGGCCTGTCGGGAACGCCGCTGGCGACGGAAACGTCGTTGAGCTTCCCCGCGACTGACGCAAATGCGGCGAAGCGATATCCGCGTTCGATCGCCATTCGATAGGTCATCTCCCCGCCCATCGACCATCCGCAGCAATAGACCCGATTCAGGTCCACCGCATATTTTTTATGAAGAGTGTCGATCAACGCGCAGAGATATCCCACGTCATCAGAGGTCGAATCCTGCCGACCAAAATCATGATCTCTCAGACCGGCGTTCCATCCCCAATAGGTGGCGTAACTCCCCCTCGGGTACACGACGATGAAGCCGAGAGAATCTGCATATTCATGAATACGTGTGTAATTATCCATCCGCGGCGGATAGGCGTTGTAACCATGCAGAACGAGGACAAGAGGCATGTTTGGTTGATAATCCTCCGGAAGATACACATGGTACAACCTCTCCGTCCCGTCGTAGACAAAGGTCCCCACGTCATCCTGCGTGAAACAGGGGTTCGGGATCATCATCACGATGACGGACAGAACAGCGACTCCCCTCAATAGATAATGGCGGACAAGGCGGTGAAGAAATATCATGGATGATGTCATTCGGCCCTCCACGTTGATGATTTCCCGATGGAGGGAGGGTGGCCTCCCGTACACCCTCCCCTCCATGACCCGGGATCTTCGCGCTCCCAAAGCATCTATAGTGGATCTACAAACTCCGTGCCGGTCGAATACTGCGTAATCAAGGTGTTTTTTGATGTGGGGACTGAGGCGGAAGTTCGTTATCGAACTCCGGATGAGCGGAAATGAACGATCTGGGAGATGGGGGGGGACGTTTCGGATCGATTACAACGAGAGACCAAACTTCTCGATACGGCGGCGCAGCGCGAGGCGGTCGATGCCGAGAAGCCGGGCGGCTTCGGCCACGTTACCGTTGGCTTGTTTCACGGCCGTCTCTATCAGCTGTTTTTCATGTTCTTCGAGGATGTTTCCCCTCCCACCGGCAAGGGGCGGCATTCCTCCTGGGGTAGACCCGGAGCCGGCATCACCATCGCGCTCTTCCCCCACCAGGATCGCGGCGAGATCGTCCGTGTTGACGGAGGACTTCCGGATGAAAATCGAGGCCCGCTCCACGACATTCCGCAGTTCCCGGATATTTCCGATCCACTTCCGATCGGTCAGGAACCTCAGGGCCCCCTCATCAAAGGTCATCCTGCCCCCTGAGAGTTCCTTCAGGATGGATTCCGCGAGCAGGGGGATGTCGTCTTTCCGATCCCGCAGGGAGGGAAGGTGTACGGGAAGCACGTTGAGGCGGTGGTAGAGCGGGCTGAGGAATTGCCCCGAGTTGACCTGCTCCGCGAGATCTTTACTGCTGGCCGCGATGATCCTGACATCGACGGCGACCTCCTTGTCCGATCCGAGCCTGAAATAGCGCCGATTCTCGATCGCCCTCAGGAGCTTGCCCTGGAGTTCGAGCGGCATCTCCGATATCTCGTCCAGGAACAACGTGCCCCCGTTGGCGAGTTCGAACTTTCCCCGCTGCGCCTGCGTGGCTCCGGTGAACGCCCCCTTTTCGTGGCCGAACAATTCCGACTCAAAAAGCGTCGCGGGTATCGCCGCACAATTCACAGCGACGAACGGCCGATCCGCGCGTGGTCCGGTATAATGGATGACTCTGGAGACGAGGTCCTTCCCGGTCCCCGTCTCGCCGGTCAACAGAATGGTCGACGCCGTCGAGGAGAGCAGGGGGATTTTTTCCCTGACCTCCCTGATGGCGCGGCTCTTACCCTGGATGCGGTCGATATTCCACTCATCCCGGAGGGTGTTTTTCAACCGCTCATTTTTCTCGAACAACATTTCATGAATATTCGCTCTGTCTATGAACTGAGCTGCCAGGGAGGCCACGATTGTCCCGAGTCGGATCTTCTCATCCGAAAATCGATCGCCTCCGCGCGGATTTACGAGATGGATTATCCCGATGAGCTTCCCCACAGTCTGGAGCGGCATGCCGATGGATGGTCCGATATCCTTGATGGAGGACGGAGGATTTGAAAATCCCTGGTCCTCTAACACGTCATCGGTAACGTAGGTCGTCTTATGGCGGTACACCCAACCCGCAACGAGCAAATTCAACTGGTGGTCGATCCCTTCAGTCCCGGGATCCCTCGATCGCAGTATCGTGCGGACGACATCGGAGGAACTGGCGTCATACAGGAGAATGGCCCCCCGCTGCGCACGGCAGATCCTGAGGCATGAGTCGAGGACGATGTTCAGGAGCAGGTCCACGCGGAATACGCCCGTCAGCGACCTGGACAGGTCCTGGAGGTCGTCGAGTTGAGACGCTGCAGTATCAGGGACACTGACATCCACCGTGCGTTCTTTCGATCTCATCACCATGATCGGATATAATGAAAGAATAATGGTTTCATCGATAGTCGGGCAGTTACGCGTTCAATTGAAGAGGTCCTCGATCATCACCATTTTCGTCGACTCCCGCACCTTTGTGATAACCAGCTCGTTCCCGTCCCATCCGGGGGAATACTCGGAAATCACCTCGGGAAAATTCGCATTTACCCGTTCCCATTCTCCATCGGGGAGTTTAATTCTACGGAGGTTATTCGGTCCTCCGCGTGTGAATAGATAATTACCATCTCCCGAAGGCCTGATTCCCCTGTATGGATCAAGCCGGATCAGGCGCGCACCGGTCTTCAAATCGTCGGGGCGCCGGATCCCCTCGGTTATCCACACCTCACCTTTCTCAGTCCAGTCGAAATCCCCGAAGATCGTGTATTTCCCCCCCTTGATGGGGTTGGCCCAGCTGTAATCATCTGACAACCTGACGGGAGGTGTACCGTCAAGCGAGACGAGATACGTTGCTTTATCCCAGATCACTTCGATTCTCGACGAATCGATCCAGGGAACGTATGGACAGGCGTATCCTCGCGCAACATACCTCGGCGGAGCGGGATCTGCCGGTTCGACGATATACGTCCGGTACGAGTCCGCCGACTCGGTACGGGGCCGTGATCCGTAGGCGATCCATCGACTGTCGAGGGACCAGGAGATGCCGGCTACATTTTCGTCCCCGAAGGAGAGCTGCCGCCGGTTCGACCCGTCCCTGTCCATAACGAAAAGATGGGAATTGAGTATATACGCAATCCACCTTCGGTCAGGTGAAAGTTGCGGGGAATTATGATTCTCATCGGTGAAGGTGATCTGCTGCTCCCGGTTTTCAGAAACGTTAAAAAGAAATAAATCGGCGACCGGTTTCGATGTCAAGTAGACGACTTTCTCTCCGTCCACGGATGACCTCACGCTATACACCGGTTCGGGAAGGTTGGTGATCTGAACGGGAATACCTTCGGCGAGAGACACCGACCAGATATTCGGAACCCCGGTCTTGTCGGTGGAAAAGAGGATGGTATTATTCCGCGTCCAGGCGAGGTCGAATATTTTGCTCCCCTCCGAGGTTAATTCCGTTTCCTTGTGGGTTTCAAGGTCATGGATGATGATCTCCTGGTATCCCGCCTTGTACGACCTGATCCAGGCGATTTTCCTTCCGTCCGGTGAATACGAAAATCCCGGGTTGCCCCGGATGCTCACCGAATCGATGAATTCCCTCCGATGATCGAGGCCGTCGATGCCGACGGACCAGAATTCGAGCATACCCGATTCCGATTGTATGGCTCCGTTGTAGAGACCCCGGACATAGCCCACCCGTTGCCCGTCGGGGCGAAAACGCGGGATCAGTCCACCGCCGTTCGTGAGCCTTCGCGGTGTTGCGCCTCCCGTCGAAGGGACGATGTACACGTCTAAGATGAGACCCGGAGCCATATTGTAAACGATGAAACTTCCATCGATCGACAGATCCACCCGGGAACCCGCATTCAAGCGTGTATTGAAAACGGGCTTGCCTCCCCGCGCGTTCATCAAGTAGAGTCCCGCCTCTCCCTTGTGATCGACAGCCGTGAATCCTATCCAGTTCCCGTCACCGGAGATCCCCGGACTCGATGGGTGACGCAACGGGATCAGGAGGGGCCGTTGCTTCCAGTCCGGGTTGATCACGGAGGCGGGAGCCCGGAAGAACCACATGGACACCGCCACCACCGCTATCGCAACAGGCAATGCAATCAGGAGCCTTCGGCGGACCCGTGTCTTCTTCCACGGCACCCTCACCGGTTTGTACGTCGCACTGACCGTATCCTTCCTGAGACTCCGCAGGTCCGTCAGCATCTCCTCCGCGCTGGCGTACCGCTCCGCCGGGTCCTTCTCCAGAGCCCGCCGGATGACACGCACCAACTCGATGGGAGCCTCCAGCGGCTGCGGCTCCTCGTTCACCACCGAATAGAGGATCACCGCCTCGTTGTCCCCCGCGAAGGGCAGCCTCCCCGTCACCATCTCGTACAAGACCACCCCCAGCGACCACACGTCGCTGCGCTCATCGACCGTCTCCCTCCTGACCTGCTCCGGCGACATGTAGGACGCCGTCCCGAGCGTCGATCCGGTGCGGGTCAATCTGGTCATCCCGCTCTTCTGCGCGAGACCGAAATCCAGGATCTTCGCCTGTCCACCGGCGGTGATGATGATGTTGCTGCTCTTGATGTCCCGGTGCACGATACCCTTCTCGTGTGCGGCCCGCAGTCCGTCCGCCACCTGGATGGCGATCGAGATGGCCTCCCCCATCTCCAGCTTGCCGTTTTCGAGTTTCCTGCTCAGGGACATCCCGTCGTAATACCCCATGGCAATGTACATCTGCCCCCTGTCGGTTTCATCGACTTCGTAGATGGTGCAGATGTTGGGATGGTCGAGGGCGGAGGCGCTCTTCGCCTCGTGGACGAAGCGGGCTCTGTCTTCACGGGTGGCCGTGAAATCGACGGGGAGGAACTTCAGGGCTACATCGCGGTCAAGTGTGGTATCCGTGGCCCGGTACACCACACCCATCCCCCCCTCTCCGATTTTTTCGAAAATTCTATAGTGCGATATGGTTCTACCAATCATTGCGGTGTTCCTGGAAATCGGAACAAGAGAAGAACGGGCAGAATGAATTACTGGAGTATGATCGGACCTCCCGATCCGGGGGGTGGGAGGGTCGAATGGCAGGTTTACCTCCCGTGATGAAAAAAATCTAACAAAATATGTTTACTTTTTCCACACCCTCCGTGAACATTGGGAAAAAAGCATTTTTTTGGTCAAAAAACGGCCTATTGGAAATAGAGATATCGGAGAGAAAGCCGAAAAATAGCGGATTAATGGTTATTATGAAACCCGTCATATCGCAGGAAATGCGTCTCGCCTACCGGGATCAGTCAGCGGTTTTTTGCGTATAAAACTATTTTCTGCGGCAGCCTGTTTTAATGGGGGGGCAACTGAGTCGTTCCCACTGTTCCACCGAGTGACGGTTATAGTGTTCCATGATTTCCCGACGGACGATCCTTTTCGTGTCCGCAATTCCGAGCGACCAAGTTTCGACCGGTCGATCGATGACGATTACGACTTTGCCTGATCGGATCAGGAGTGACTCCCGGGGCAGAAGGTCGTAGGTTCCGGTAATGGTGACCGGGACGACGGGTACCCTCGTTTTATTCGCGAGATAGAAAGCGCCATCTTTGAATTCCCCGACCGTTCCGTCATCCGTCCGGCTCCCCTCGGCGAAGACGAACACCGAGCGTCCACTTCCCAGACCCGACACGACATGTCTCAACTGTGAGTGCACGATCGGGCCACTACTCCTGTGTATCGGATAATTGAGGCCACCGTACTTCAGAGCCCATCCGAACAGGGGTATCCTGTGCATTTCCTCCTTATAGAGAAATCCGATCTCTTCAGAAATGCCCGCGATGACGCAGACCATGTCGAGCATGCTGGCATGATTCGAGACAAAAACACGGGGCGACACGGTATCGATATTTTCGAGCCCGAGGACTTCAAGCTCCACGCCTGCGATTTGGAGCATCGTCGACGAACAGGCACGCATGAGGCGTTTATAGGTCCTCCTCCGCCCGTCGAACGGGAGACATAAACACGCCAGCAGCGAATATCCGAGCAGGCAGCACCAGAAGCCCGCGGACCGCACTCTGGACCCGTGCGATACAGCTCCCCGTTTCCACCCTTGCGGCAGTGGTCCCTCGTGACGAGGTTCGGTGGCGAAGTCTCCGCCGATCATCTTCGCTCTTCCCAGTATTCGTGAATGAGCCCGAGCACTTCATTTTGTATCAAAACATCGTTCTCGAGAACCACCGGCATCGCGAGGACGTGCATGAAAATTTCAAGGGCCTCTTCACGGCGATCCTGCGAGAAATATACCATCCCCAGTTCGGCATGATGTCGGACAATCCACGGCGCGATGCGAATGGCGGTCCGTAGCTCCGTCTCGGCCTCGGCGTAGCCCCCGTCGGGGAGCCCTCCGAGCAGAAGGTTGCCCAGCGCACGCTGAACCCAGCTCAAGTCCCCCAGCGCCCTGTAAAACGAGCCGAGGATCGAATGAGCGACATCATTGCAGGAATCCAACCTGATGGCCTCGTCGAGCTCCTTTTTGATGGTGCGACAGAGTTCCGCTTTCGTACCCGGTCCTCCCGACATCGCCCGGTTGCTGAGTGCGCAGGCGAGCCAGGTGTGCCCCTCGGACCGATCCGGGTCGGCACGAACAGAACGGGATGCAAATTCTTCGGCGCGCTCATACCACGGCATCTTAATGTCCTTGGGCATCACGTCAGCCTTGCAGATGTACACCCTCGAGAGCCTCCAGAGAAC
>QJVY01000139.1 GCA_003235555.1 Ignavibacteria bacterium
GACGAACGACGTCCATTACATCGGGGAAGACCACGCGGTGGCGCACAACGTCATGCTCCTCATCCCGGACGCGTCCGCGGCAAGCGTCACCGATTACCGGCAGCTGCGGTATCAAACGGACCAGATCTACTTCAAAACGCCCGCGCAGATGTGTGAACTGTTCAGGGATTATCCCGGGGCGATCAGGTCGACACTCGAGGTCGCGGAGAAAATCGAGGATTTCGACATCCGCCCCGGGAAGGCGTTCATGCCACACTTTCCGCTTCCGGCCGGCGTCGCGACCCTCGAGGACCACCTCGAGGCGCTGACCCTCGCGGGTCTGAAGAAACGGTACCGCGATCCCTCGGGGGAGATCGCGCGGCGGGCCGAATACGAGCTCGGGGTCATCAAGAAGATGGGGTACGCCGGGTACTTCCTCGTCACCCACGATTTCATCCGTGCGGCGCGTGAGCGGGGGATCATGGTGGGTCCCGGCAGGGGAAGCGCGGCCGGAAGCATCGTTTCCTACGCCCTCGAAATCACCAACGTCGACCCTCTCAGGCACGGCCTCCTCTTCGAACGGTTCCTCAACCCCGACCGTGTTTCCATGCCCGATATCGACATCGATTTTTCCGACGCGAGGCGTGAGGAGGTGATCGAGTATGTAAAAGAAAAATACGGCGCCGATTCCGTGTCCCAGATCATCACCTTCGGTACGCTCTCCTCCCGGGCCGTCCTGAAGGACGTCGGCCGGGTGCTGGGCGTTCCCCTGAACGTCACCGAATCGATCACCAAGCAGATCCCTGTCGTCCAGGGCACGGTGACGCCGCTCGCCGAGGCGATCGAGAAGATCCCGGACCTCAGGTGGGTGAAAGATTCGAAGGACGAGAAAATCCGCGAACTGGTCAGGATCTCCCTCGTCCTGGAGGGGATGAACAGGAATGCATCCACCCACGCGGCGGGCGTCGTGATCGCCCCGGGGGCCCTCTGGGATTACGTGCCCCTCTACAAGACCCCCTCGACCCAGTTGATGACGCAGTACAACATGAAGGACCTCGAGGAAGCGGGGCTCCTGAAAATGGACTTCCTGGGGCTGCGGACGCTGACGGTCATCGAGACCGCGCTGAGGCTGATCCGCGAAAACCACGGCATAGACATCGACATCGACACTATCCCGGACGACGACGCGGACACCTTCCGGCTCTTCAGCCAGGGTCACACGGTGGGCATCTTCCAGTTCGAATCGTCGGGGATGCAGGACTGGCTGAGGAAACTGAAACCGTCCATCTTTTCCGACCTGGTCGCGATGAACGCGCTGTACCGTCCCGGGCCCATGGAGATGATCGGCGATTTCATCCGGTGCAAACAGGGACGCCAGAAGACCGAGTACCTCCATCCCGACCTTGCCCCCATCCTGGAGGAGACCTACGGCATCATCGTCTACCAGGAGCAGGTGATCAGGCTCGCGAGCGAAATCGCGGGATTTTCACTGGCGAAAGCCGACCTCATGCGCAGGGCGATGGGGAAGAAGGACAAGGCGCTCATGGGCAGGCAGAAAATCGAGTTCATCGAGGGTGCCGTGGAAAAGGGCCACACGCGGAAGGTCGCCGGCGACATCTTCGACATGATCGAGAAATTCGCTTCCTACGGGTTCAACAAGTCGCACAGCGTGGCGTACTCGGTGGTTGCCTACCAGACCGCGTACCTCAAGGCGCACTACCCCGCCGAATACATGGCCGCGGCGATCTCGGCGGAGATCGGCGACACCGATTACGTCGTGAAACTCATCGACGAATGCGCGAAACTGAAACTCCGGGTTCTTCCCCCGGACGTGAATGAAAGCGGTGTCCGTTTCACGGTGATGCCGGCGGGAATCCGGTTCGGACTGAGCGCCATCAAGAACGTCGGTGTCAGCGCGGTGGAGAGCATTATCGCGAACCGTGACGAAGGCGGGCGATACACCGGCATTTTCGATTTCTGCGCCAGGGTGGACCTCAGGCTCGTGAACAAGAAGACGATGGAGGCCCTCGTCCAGGCGGGCGCCTTCGACAGCGTCACGCCCGACAGGTCGACGCTGTTCGACGCGGTGGAAAAGGCGATCCACTACGGCCAGGCGTCGAAGGCCCACCGCGCGCACGGACAGTCTTCGTTGTTCGACACGGGAAAACAGGGTGCCCCGCTCACCCAGCACCCCCGACTGCCGAAGGCGGAGCCGTGGTCGGACTACGAACGGCTGGCGAACGAAAAGGCCGTTCTCGGGTTTTACATCACCGGGCACCCGATGAGGAAATACGAGCGCGAAGTGGAATCGTTCACGTCCGCCAGGTTCGGGGACGCCTCCGCGGTCAGGGCCGGTTCGACCGTGAGGGTGTGCGGGATCATCACCGCCGTCAAGAAAAAAATCGACAAGCGGGGAAACCAGATGGCGTTCCTCACGATGGCGGATTTCACGGGCAAGGGGGAGTGCATCGTCTTCGCCGATGCCTTCCGCCAGTACCAGCAGATCCTGGTGCCGGAAGCCATGGTCATGGCCACCGGGAAAGCGGACTCCAGCGGTGACATGCTGCGTATCATCGCCGGCGAATTCGTCCCCATCGAGAAAATCCGTGAACAGCTCGTCCGGAAGATCATCTTCTCACTGAAAACCGGCGACGCCGACTCCGGAACCGTCGCGGAGCTGAAAAAAATCTGCGACCGTCACCGCGGTACACTCCCCTGCCAGTTCGACGTCAGGGACGCCGGTGACCCCGAACCGATGAGGCTCCGTTCCCCCGGGCTGGGAGTCTCGCTCTCCGACGAGTTCCTGGAGGACGTCACCAACCTCATCGGGTCCGACTCGGTCAGACTCTCTCAATAATATTTCGTATATTTCGGCTCATTTAGGGTACTTCGCATACACCATTCACTCAGAGGATTCTTTCATGCAACCCGTTCACGTTTCAGATCAGAATTTTAAATCGGAGGTTCTTGACGCGCAGACGCCCGTCCTCGTGGATTTCTGGGCCGTGTGGTGCGGTCCCTGCAAGATGATCGCTCCACTCGTGGAGGAGCTCGCGAAGGAATACGACGGCAAGCTCAAGGTCGCGAAAATGGACGTAGACGCCAACCCGAAAACCTCCACCGATTTCGGCATCCGGAGCATTCCGACGCTCCTGGTGTTCAAGGGGGGTGCGGTCGTCGAACAGATCATCGGGGCCGTGCCGAAACGCCAGCTCGTCGACAAAGTGACACCCCACCTGAACTGACCCCGGACGGCCCGAGGCCATGGCTTTCAGAAAACGCACGGTGACCTGCGGCGAACTCCGGCCGTCCGACGAAGGCCGCACGGTGACGCTCAACGGCTGGGTGGACTCCCGACGGGACCTCGGCGGCGTGGTGTTCGTCAACCTCCGCGACCGGTACGGCCGGACGCAGGTGGTCTTCAATCCGCAGTCGGGCGACGACCTCTACGGTCGCGCCGGGGAACTCCGGAGCGAGTTCGTCGTCTCGGTGACCGGTACGGTCCGCAGGCGCCCGGAGGGGACGGTGAACCCCTCGATGCCCACCGGCGGGATCGACGTCGAGGGGACCGAACTCGCCGTGCTGAACAGGGCTGAGACCCCGCCGTTCGTGATCGCAGACGACGTCGACGCGAGCGAGGAGATCCGGCTCCAGTACCGGTACATGGACCTCAGGCGTCCGGCCATGCAGAAAAACCTCGTCACCCGCCACGCGATGTACCTCCTCACGAGGAGCTACTTCGACGCGCTCGGTTTCGTCGAGGTCGAAACACCGGTCCTGATGAAGAGCACCCCCGAGGGCGCGCGGGATTACCTGGTCCCGAGCAGGGTTCACCCCGGGAAATTTTACGCCCTGCCTCAGTCCCCCCAGACCTACAAGCAACTCCTGATGGTGGCCGGGATGGACCGGTATTTCCAGATCGTAAAATGCTTCCGGGACGAGGACCTCAGGGCCGACCGGCAGCCCGAGTTCACGCAGATCGACGTGGAGATGTCGTTCGTCGACGAGGACGACGTTATGTCGGTCGTCGAGGGGCTCATGGTCCGCATGTTCAGGGAGATCAACAACGTGGAGATCGGGACGCCCTTCAAACGGCTCCCCTACCGCGAGGCGATCGAGACGTACGGCTCCGACAAGCCCGACCTGCGCTTCGACCTCCCGATCGTCACCGCCAGCCCGGCCGTGGCCGGGAGCGGTTTCAAGGTGTTTTCCGGGACGCTCGAACGGGGTGGCGTCGTCGCGGGCCTGACGGTGCGCGGAGGAGCGTCGTCGACGCGGAGCCAGCTCGACTCCCTTACCGAATTTACGAAACAGCAGGGCGCGGCCGGACTCGTCTGGCTGAAGATGACAGACGCGGGGCCGGAGGGCCCGGTGTCGAAACACATCGAACCCGCGGTCTCCGCCGCCCTCGCGAAGGCCATGGACGCGAAGCCCGGGGACCTGCTGCTGATCGTCTGCGACGCCGCCGCGCGTGCCTACCCGGTCCTCGGTGCACTCCGGCTGGAGATCGCCCGCAGGTACGGCCTGGTGGATGAATCCCGCCAGGAACTCCTCTGGATCACCGAATTCCCGATGTTCGAATATGACGACGCGGAAAAACGGTACGTGGCGGTCCACCATCCCTTTACCTCGCCGGTCCTGGAGGATCTCCCCCTCCTGGAGAGTGAGCCCGCGAAGGCGAGGGCCCGCGCGTACGACCTGGTCCTGAACGGCAGCGAAATCGCCGGGGGGAGCATCCGGATACACGACCGTGCCCTGCAGAGCAGGGTGTTCGGACTGCTGGGGATCGGGGAAGCGGAGGCGAAAAAGAAGTTCGGGTTCATGCTCGATGCGTTCCGCTTCGGCGCCCCGCCCCACGGCGGGATCGCATTCGGGTTCGACCGGATCTGCATGCTCCTCAACGGAGAGAGTTCGATCCGCGACGTCATCGCCTTCCCGAAGACGACCAGCGCGTCGTCGCTGATGGACGATTCCCCGTCCGAGGTCTCGGCCGCTCAGCTGAAAGAGCTTCATATCAGGACGGTCTAATCCGTCCTTCCCGCGGGCGGGGGCCGGTGCGTGCGGGGTTGTACCGGCAGGGGGTGGTCATCATCGGGATCCGCGTTCTTTCATTGGTCAAATTCCATTCACGATAAGCGGAGTTCATATGACAGGAATCGTAGGATACGGCGCGTACCTCCCGCGCTACAGAATAAAGGCCGAGGAGATCGCCCGGCAGTGGGGCGCCGACGCCGAGGCGATCAAACGCGGCCTGCGGCTGGATGAAAAAACCGTCCCGGGACAGGACGAGGACACGATCACCATCTCCGTGGCGGCGGCGAAGAACGCCCTGGCCCGCGCCGGGATCAATCCGTCGCAGATCGGTGCCGTGTACATCGGCTCGGAATCCCACCCGTACGCGGTGAAACCGAGCGGGACGATCCTCATCGATGCGCTGGGTATCGGCCCGGACGTCCACGTTGCGAGTTACGAGTTCGCCTGCAAGGCGGGTACCGAGGCGATGTATGTCGCCTACAGCCATGTCAAATCGGGGGAAATGGAGTACGCCCTCGGCATCGGAGCCGACACATCGCAGGGCGCGCCGGGGGATGCCCTCGAATACTCCGCCTCGGCGGGCGGAGCGGCCTTTATCATGGGGAAGACGAAGGTCGTCGCGGAAATCCTCCACACACATTCCTACACGTCCGACACGCCGGATTTCTGGCGGAGGGAGGGGGAGGCGTATCCCCGGCACGGCGGACGCTTCACCGGTGACCCGGCATACTTCAAGCACATCGTCGGCGCGGGGAAGGCGCTGCTGGAGAAATCGAGCATGAGGCCGGAGGACTTCGACTACGCCGTCTTCCATATGCCGAACGGGAAATTTCCGCAGGAGGCCGGCAAACGGCTCGGATTCACGGAGAAACAGATGGAGGTGGGCTGGATCGTCCCCTGGATGGGGAACACCTACTCCGGTTCCTCGCCGACGGCGCTCAGTGCGGTCCTCGACGCGGCAAAACCCGGGGAGATGATCTTCATGATCTCGTTCGGGTCCGGCGCGGGGAGCGACGGTTTCGTCTTCCGCGTGACCGACGAGATCGACAGGGTCAGGGACCTAGCGCCCAAAACGAGGGATTACCTCGACCGTGGAAAAATCCACCTGCGGTACGGCGAATATGCCAAGTACCGCCGCAAAATCAAACTGAACGATTAAGGAGACCACAACATGAGAGACGTCGTGGTGATCGGAGCCGGGATGACCCGGTTCGGGGAATTATGGGACAAATCGATCAAGGACATATTCGTGGAGGCCGCGCTCGGTGCGATCGATGATGCGGGCGTTGACCACATCGACTCCATGTACGTGGGGGCGATGTCGTCGGGCCTGTTCGTGGGGCAGGAGCACCTGGGCGCGGTGATGGCCGACTACCTGGGGGTGAATCCCGTCCCCGCCACCCGCGTCGAATCGGCGTGCGCGTCCGGTGGCGCGGCCTTCCGGCAGGCGTACCTCGAGGTCGCTTCCGGCGCCAGCGAGATCGTACTGGCCGGAGGGGTCGAAAAGATGACCGACGGGGCGGACGTCACCGACGTGCTCGCCACGGCCGCGGACCAGGAATACGAGGTGTACCAGGGGATCACCTTTCCGGGTCTCTACGCGCTGATCGCGCGCGCGCACATGGAGAAATACGGGACGACAAGGGAGCAGCTCGCCGCCGTCGCGGTGAAGAACCACCGAAACGGGGCGAAGAACCCGCACGCGCAGTTCCGCGCGGAGGTCACACCGGAACAGGTGATGAAATCCACCATGGTGGCCGACCCGCTCCGCCTCCTCGACTGCTCCCCGGTGAGCGACGGAGCGGCCGCGGTGATCGTCGCTTCCATGGACGTCGCGAAGGCGCTGAAAAAAAACCATGTCAGGGTGCTCGCCTCGGCGCAGGCCTCCGACACGATCGCACTCCACGGGCGGAAGGATCCGACCACGATCGGTTCGATCGTGACCGCGGCGGGGAAGGCCTACAAAATGGCCGGCAAGAAACCCTCGGACATCGACTTCGCGGAGGTCCATGACTGTTTCACCATCGCAGAGATCGTCGCCACCGAGGACCTCGGGTTCTTCGAGAAGGGGAAGGGGGGAGAGGCCGCAGCCGGAGGTGACACGTCGATTGAATGCAGGAAAATCCCCGTGAACACCAGCGGGGGGCTCAAATCGAAGGGACATCCGGTCGGGGCCACCGGGGTGGCCCAGATCATCGAACTGTACGAGCAGCTGAGCGGAAAATCCGGCGGGCGCCAGGTGGCGGACGCACGGGTGGGGCTGGCCCAGAACATGGGCGGCAGCGGCGCGAGCTGCGTCATCCACATCCTGGAGGGAAAATGATTACCGCACGATACCACAGGGAAACACCCCAGCGCTACCGGCTCGAAGCCGGTAAATGTTCAGGCTGTTCCGGCATCAGCTTTCCGCCGCGGATCGTCTGCCCCGCCTGCGGAGGGAGGAAATTCGAAACGGTGAAACTCAGCGAGGACGGGAAACTCATCACGCACACCGTGGTGCGCGTTGCCTCGGACAGGTTTTCACAGGAAACGCCCTTCTCCGTCGGCATCATCGAGCTCAACGACGGCGTCAGGATCACCGCACAGATCGCCGACGCGGATCCCGATGAACTCCGGCCCGGGCAGAAGGTCCGGATGGTGTTCAGGAAGATCCAGGAGGACGGGCGCTCGGGCATCCTCTGCTACGGCTACAAGGCGATCGCCGTCTGACCGGCCTCCAGCACGATCACGTTCATTCGTTCTTCATCAGGGGAATCTCTTGAAACAGAAAATCAGAATCGCCTCCGGGCAGGGCTTCTGGGGCGACCTGCAGAACGCGCCGTTCGACCAGGTCACGAAGGGCCCGGTCGATTATCTCATGATGGATTTCCTGGCCGAACTGACCATGTCCATCCTGCAGAAGCAGAAGCACCGCAACCCGGATGCGGGGTACGCCAGGGACCTCGTGTCGATCATCGACCAGATCCTCCCGGTCATCGTCGAAAAAAATATCAGGGTGATCACCAACGGGGGAGGGGTCAACCCCACGGCGTGCCGCGACGCCATCTTCAAGTGCGCGGAGAAAAAGGGCATCACGGGGCTCAGGATCGGGGTCGTCTCCGGTGACGACATCCTCGACCGGCTCGGGACCCTCACCGCCGGCGGTGTGCACCTCGACAACATGGAATCGGGGGAGCGTTTCGGGGACAAGAAGCACAGGTTCCTGAGCGCAAACGTCTACTTCGGAGCCAGGCCGATCGTGGCGGCGCTCGAGCAGGACGCCCACATCATCATCACCGGGAGGAGCACCGATACGGCCCTCACCTACGCCCCGATGATCCACGAGTTCGGATGGTCGTGGGACGACTGGGACAAGCTGGCTGCCGGTGTGGTTGCCGGCCATATTCTCGAATGCGGAGGGCAGGCGACGGGTGGAAATTACTCCTCGGACTGGAGGGCGGTACCGGACCTCGCCCACATCGGTTTTCCGATCGCGGAGGCCTACCCCGACGCCGGGATCGTCATCACCAAACATGACGGTACGGGCGGGCTCGTGACCGTCGATTCGATCAGCGAACAGCTGATGTATGAAATCGGCGACCCCGCCGTCTACATCACCCCGGAATGCATCGCCGACTTCACCTCCATCCGGCTCGCGCAGGACGGGAAGGACCGCGTGAGAATATCGGGGGTCCGCGGGAAACCGGCCACCCCGTTTTTCAAGGTGTCGATGTCGTACGCCGACGGATACAACGCCGTGGGAACGTTGACCTACGCGTGGCCGGACGCCCTCGAGAAGGCGATGAAGGCGGACGAGATCCTTCGGACCCGTCTCGAGGACCACGGGCTCCATTTCGAGGAAATCCGGACGGAATTTCTCGGATACAACGCCTGCCACGGTCCGATCGCCCAGGCACCCGACGTGGTCAACGAGGTCGTCCTGCGGATCGGGGTCCGGAGCCACGACCACAAGGCGGTCGAGCAGTTCGGTAAGGAACTCGCGCCGCTGATTCTCACCGGTCCACCGTCCGTGACGGGTTTTGCGGGGGGGAGGCCGAAGCCGAACGATGTTATCGCCTACTGGCCGGCCCTCATCCCCAAAGATGCCGTCACGCCCGAGGTGGTTGTCACCCACAATTGAACGCCGTCATGAAAATCCAGTTACGACAGATCTGTCACGCCCGGTCGGGCGACAAAGGGGATACGGGGAACGTCGGACTCATCGCGAGGAAGCCGGAATACTATCCCCTCATGGAAAAATACGTCACCGCGGATGCGGTGAAAAAGCATTTCGAGGGCATCTGTGCGGGGAACGTCGACCGGTATCCGATCCCCAACCTCAACGCCATCAATTTCCTGCTGCACAACAGCCTCGGCGGGGGAGGGACGGTGTCCCTGAAACTCGACGCGCAGGGAAAGACGCTCTCGAGCGCGCTGTTACGCATGACGATCGACATCAACGAAAAAATCACCCTGTAGAGGTATGCTCGAGGAACACAGGCAAAAACTGAAGGAGTACGAGGAAAAGATCGTCACCCTCCGGGGGTATCTTTGACATCGACGCGAAGGAGAAGCGGATAGCCGAACTCGAGGCGAAGACACAGGCCGCCGATTTCTGGAACGACAACATCCTCGCCCAGAAGGTCATGCAGGATCTCACGGACCTGAAATCG
>QJVY01000247.1 GCA_003235555.1 Ignavibacteria bacterium
GGGAATCGTTCCTCTACATCACACGAACCGGCTCGTGATCGGTCAGATCATATCGCACTACAAGATCCTCGAGAAGATCGGGGAGGGCGGGATGGGTATCGTCTACCGGGCTGAGGACATCACGCTCGGCAGGACCGTTGCCATCAAGCTCTTTTCGAAGAACACCCCTATCGGCGGCGACCAGCGGGAGCTTCTGATCCACGAAGCACGGGCCGCCTCCCAGTTAAACCATCCGAACATCTGCGTCATCCACGAGGTCGGCGAAGCCGACGGTTACACGTTCATCGTCATGGAATACGTCGCCGGGATTCCACTCCGGGAGTGGATTCCTCAACGCCTCCATTCGAAGGAGGTGATGAAGAATGTTGACATGAAGGACACCGTTAATCTCGTGGTGCAGATTGCCGAAGGGTTGTCCGCCGCACATGAAATGGAGATCGTTCACCGTGACATCAAATCGGAGAATGTCATGGTGACCCCGGACGGAAGGGTCAAGCTCATGGATTTCGGCCTGGCGAAGGTACGGGGGTCGTCGAAGATCTCGAAATTGGGGACGACGGCGGGTACGCTCGCATACATGTCACCCGAACAACTCCAGGGATCGGGAGTCGACAACCGAACGGACATCTTTTCGTTCGGGGTCCTTCTCTACGAAATGCTCGCAGGTGAACTCCCCTTCAGGGCCGAGCACGAGGCAGCCCTCATGTACGAAATCGTCAATACGGACCCTCCCCCGTTCCCTGCGGGAACGATGCCGGTCGAACCCGAACTGGACCGCCTCGTCCGGAAATGCCTCGAGAAGGATCGGTCGGACCGCTATCAGTCAATGAAGGACGTCCTGGTCGAACTGAAACGGATCGCGAGGGATTCGGAGTTGAGGGAGTTTGCACCCGCCCGTCCCGCCGGATTTCCCGTGAGGCGGTATCTTCTTCCGGCCCTGCTTCTGGTGATCCCTCTCGGGGCGTATCTGGTATATCGCGCGGTGTTGGGGACGCCGCCCGCCCCGACGTGGAGTAATCCTGTCATCATCGGACCCCGCGGTATCGCCGGAGAGAGCGCGGTCTCACCCGATGGAAAATATGTTGCCTACACTACTGGAGAGAGCGGGATGTCGAACCTCTATGTTACGGAGTGGAGACAGGGGAATACCCGACGGATTGCATCAGCACTCCGGGCCTTTACCAACCTTCAGTGGACCCCCGACGGCGACCGGATATTCTATAACAACGGGGATCGTCTTTACGCCGTGCCTTTCATCGGAGGGTCGCCGCAATTGATTCTGGAGGACGTGAGGAAAGGGAAACTTGATCCCACGGGGAAATGGGTCGTCGGTACTCATCTCCCTCTCGTCATGAAAAATCTCATCACCGGGGAAGAGCGGTCGGTCGCACCGGATTTCAAGTTTTTCCCCGCCGACAGCGCCAATCTGATCAGGGCTATGGGCTGGGGCGCGGGTGATGTTTTCTGGTCTCCCGATGGAGCCTTCCTTGGTGTATCTTCCTCAATGAGCGGATATTTCACAAAAGATAATAGCTACGTTTCACCCACCCAATTCGGAATTGTGTCCCTGGCGGATTCCTCTTTCACATCACGCTTCACCATCCCGAAAAATACCGACTCCAGGTTCAGGGGCGGCGGTACCTGGTCGGCTGACGGCTTCATCTATTTTGGGATGAAAACCAGGGGTGTTTCGAACATCTGGAGAATGAACCCCGACGATGCGGAGATGACCCAGACTACCTTTGGCTTCGAGGATGCCGAGGATCCCTCCTTGTCCCGTGACGGCCGGGTGATGACGTATACGTTGAAATCCAGTACAACCAATTTGTGGAGTTGGGATCCGGCGACGCAGCGTCATCACCAGCTGACCTTCGAGCAAGTGTGCCGTGATCCTGTTCATTCCCCGGGTTATGACAAGCTGACATTCGTCTCGATAAACCGGGGAGACCGGTCGTCAGAAATCAGGAAAGGCATACCACCGGACTGGAACACAGTATTGAAATCCCCGGGGGTAATCCACAACCCCTCCTGGTCTCCGGATCTGAAATATCTCCTCTTCGGAAGATCCGGGTTCGAGAATGCGGTTGGCACTATCCAACTGGTCCTCATGGATGATCAGGGTGTTCAGTACCCTCTCGGACTTCAATGCACCGAGGCGTACTGGGCTACGAACGGGAATATTTATCTTGTTGGTTATCCAAAACCCATAGGGATCGGATTGGTCTCTGGCGGATGGGACGTATTTGTTGCGGGCGATCTTGGCGTTCTCCATGGCGATACATTGATCGCGCATCGTCGGGATACTGAAAATCTCGCCAAGAGTATTCTCCCAGTTGAATCCTCTAAAAAAAGCCGGGAGATTTTTTCGTTTGACATTTCGGGCGATGGAAACTACATCGTATTCAGGGATCACGATACGGTCGGAGTTGTGGATACAAGAACCCGAGCAACCACAGAAATAATCGTTCAGGGATCCGGTCCTCAGTTTCATCCCGACGGCCGCTCGATCACGTACTGCCAGCTCGATTCACTCGCCGGAATGACGAAACTCATGCAGATGGACCTTGACGGAACCCATCGACGTGTACTCGTCAACATTCCAACAAAGGGATTTTTTACGCATTGCTGGGTGGGTGGGTCGGTCGTGTTCACAAAAACCGAGGGAGGTTCGAGCATCGTCCTCACCGAACGGTCGGACGGGGAGTGAAATCGAGTGGAAAGTGCCGGGAGGTTTCCGGCGACGGACGGATCTTCAAGCCGCTTCGGCCGGTTCGAAAACCCTGATGGTATTATAGAGGGTATCGCGCTGGGCGGGGATGAAGCCCGATTCGCGGATGAGGTTCACGACCTCTTCGGTGTTGGACTTGTTCACGAAGTTGGCCGCCGCGTGAACGTTTTCTTCAAAGAGGGTCCCGCCGAAATCGTCCGCGCCGAAATGGAGCGCGATCTGGCCGGTCTTCTTCCCCTCGGAG
>QJVY01000089.1 GCA_003235555.1 Ignavibacteria bacterium
ATTGAGATGCGGACAATTGAGCGGTCAAACGACGGCACCGTCTGGATCGGGTATTCCGGAAAAGCTCTCAATGTCGATCCAAGGAGTCTGAAAATTCTCAGGGAGATCGATGTCCTCAATGGTAAGTCACCAAAATCACCATTGTGGGCGGGTGAATGCTGTTCGTACAATGACGGAGAGGGGAACCTCTGGTATGGTACTTGGGGTCTGGGGCTCTACCGGATTGAACTTGCGACAGGCAGGGTGACAAATTACCGAGCTACATCGAATCTTTCCACAACGCTCTTGGACATATGCTGGAGTATTGCTGGGGGGAGCGACGGAAGCCTCTGGATCGCGGGAAATGTTGACGGTGTCCTGCTGTTTGATCCCCGTTCGGAGCTATTTTCACTTCCGGCGGATTCCCTGCTCAAGGCCTGTAAAAATCCCTCAAATATAAAAAGAGATGCGAAAGGTAACATCTGGGTGTCGGACCAAAAAAAAGGCCTTATCATGGTCGATGTCTCCGGGAAATCGGTGAGACAATTTACGCATGACAGTGCCGATTCTCTTTCGTTGGGTGAAACCGTTCCGAGAGCCACGTGGCCGAATTCCCTGGGAGGGCTCTGGATTGGAGGACAGGGAGTGGACTACTGGAACCCGACAACGGAAGCATTTCGACACTACCCGAATCCCTCTTTCAGGGGTGCGTATCCTATCGAACCAATGGGAATCGACGGAAAGGGGAGAGTCTGGGTGAGGTATGTCTCAACGGGTCTGGGTCTGCTCGATACTGCAACAGGTACGTATCAGAACTTCACTCCTCGTGATGGCTTGATCGACAATCCCAGTAATATGGTGGAATTGGATGGAGGGAGGATCCTGATTACGGGGAACCGTGGTGTGAATGTGGTCGACCCAGGTACATTCAAATCCGCATATCCACCACCCCCCATCGTTATTGGCAGGATCAGCGTAAATGATTCAATGGAAGTTACCCAGCGCGTTGTGTCCAATCCCGGGATTCTGGATCTTGACTACACACACAATACCCTGGAGTTCGATTTCTCGGCGATCGATCCGGGATCGAAACAGGACATCTCCTACCGGTACCGTCTCGAAGGGCTGGAGGATAACTGGGTAGATCCGAGAGATCGTAGATATGTCCGATATACCACTCTACCACCCGGTGAGTACACCTTCCGAGCCCGGGCCCGACACGATCTCGGGAAGTGGCCCGATCAAGAGATAACCGTTGCTGTGACGATTGCGCCGCCGCTCTGGCGGACGTGGTGGGCTTATACCCTCTATGCCATCATTCTGATCGTTGCGGTCACTGGCGGATTCCGTACCAGGCTCCGACAGATAGCTCTCAAACATCGGGCCGAGGTCGAACACATGCAGGCCGAACGACTCACCGAAATCGACCGCCTGAAATCCCGTTTCTTCGCGAACGTCTCCCACGAATTTCGCACCCCGCTCACGCTCATCCTCGGTTCAGCGGAACAGGGGATGGAATCGGTGGGGAACGAGACCGTTCGTCGGAAGCTCGGCCTGATCCTCGGAAACGCCAGAAAACTACGTGATTTGGTGGAACAACTGCTCGATTTTTCGAAAGTCGAGGCCGGGTCAATGAAACTCGGTGTTTCGCTCGGGACGCCCGAGATCTTCATAAGACGTAGCGTCAATTCCTTCGAGTCGTGGGCGGAACGGAAGAAAATCGAACTCCATTTCGTTTCAGTTGACCGAATCGCCGAAGGGTACTACGATGCCGATAAACTGGAGAAAATCATCGGTAATCTCCTCTCTAACGCATTAAAATTTACGCCACAGGGGGGGAACATCACCGTGACCGTCGCTCCGGTCCGGACGACCGGAACAGGGCAGGCACAAGTCGCTGGAATCAAGGTGACCGTTGCAGACTCCGGGCCCGGTATTCCCCCGGAACACCTCCCCCGGATCTTTACCAGATTCTACCGGGCGGATACAGATCATCTTATAGACGGAACGGGGATAGGGCTCGCTCTCGTGTGGGAACTGACACAATTGCATCGGGGGACCGTGACGGTGGAAAGTTCTGTGGGGAAAGGTGCCGTGTTTACAATCGAGTTACCGATCGAGAGATCAGCCTATTTTCCAGAGGAAATTGTCGAGGGGACGACCGCGGATGCCCTGGGCGAAATCGTTCCATCCCCCGCTTCCACGGGGGGCCACGCCGTAATTAGGAGTATACCTGAGGCACAGGGGCCCGTCATCCTCATCGTCGAAGACAACGACGAGCTTCGTGGTTATCTCTCCGAACTGCTGGCCCGGGAATATGATATCCGGGAGGCGGCAGATGGAGGGGCTGGTTTTACGGCGGCTGCCGAAGTGATCCCAGACCTCATTATCAGCGACGTCATGATGCCCGTAATGGACGGCGTTGAGTTGTGCCACGCATTAAAGTTGGATGCTAGAACGAGCCACATTCCGGTGGTCCTCCTGACTGCGCGGGCGGACATCGAAAGCCGGCTGAAGGGTCTGGAAAGCGGGGCCGATGATTACATCGCCAAGCCTTTCGAACCGAGAGAACTTGCAGCCAGGGTGAAAAACCTGATCGAGCAAAGGAAATCCCTGCGGCAGTTGTTCTCCTCGGCGACGGTCCTGCGGCCGGGTGAAGTGACCGTCTCGTCGGTGGATGATGACCTCCTGAAACGGATCATGGGTTTCATAGAAAATAACATGAGCAAGGAGGATCTTCAGGTGGATGATCTCGCACGAGAGGTTTGCATGAGCCGGACGACCCTCAACCGAAAAATCCATGCGCTGACCAATCTCACCCCGGTGGAACTTATCCGGTACGTCCGCCTTGAAGGCGCCTACCATCAGCTCCGGAGGGGGGCGGGCTCTGTCGCCGATGTCACCTACCTCGTGGGGTTCGGGAGCCCGTCGTATTTCAGCCGGTGTTTCCACGAGCGGTTCGGTATTCCCCCCTCGCAGGTTCCCAA
>QJVY01000234.1 GCA_003235555.1 Ignavibacteria bacterium
CGGTCACTTCGGGAAATAATATTTCTTCGCGTATTCGGAGACCATCCTGTGCGTATTGAACGTGGGGATGATCGTCCTCAGGGAGTTCCTGATCCTCGCTATCCATTTTTTCGGGAGGCCGTCGCTGTTGCGATCGTAGAATCCGGGAATGACTTCCTCTGCAAGGATGCGGTAGAGTTCGTCGGCATCGGCCCTGTCGGCCTCTTCGGGAGACCCGAAGACGGCGTCCCGTTTGCCGATGGACCACCCGTTCTTCCCGTTGTATCCTTCCATCCACCATCCGTCCGGTATGCTCAGGTTCAGGCCGCCGTTGATGGCGATTTTCTGCCCGCTCGTCCCGCTCGCCTCGAGGGGGCGGCGCGGCGTGTTCAGCCAGACGTCGCACCCGGAAACCATGTACCTTGCGACATTGATGTTGTAATCGACGATGAAGACGATTTTCCCGTTGAGCGAAGGATGGTCGCAGAGCTGGGTCACCTGTTTGATGAAATCCTTTCCGTCCCCGTCCCGGGGATGCGCCTTCCCGGAGAACACCAGCTGGATCGGTCGCTGCGGATCGTTGAAGAGGTTCACAGCCCTCTCGAGGTTCGAGAAGAGAAGCGGGGCCCGTTTGTACGGCGCGAAACGCCTGGCGAACCCGATGGTCAGGGAATCGTACGAAAGGAGGCGGAGGATGGCTTCCATGCCCGGGACCCCCCCTACCACGCGGCCGTCCCTCGTTTTCCGCCTGATGAACTCGATGAGATCGCGCCTGAGAGTGTACCGGAGAGACCAGAGTTCTTCGTCCGGGACGACCTCCGGGTCGGCGAGGTGTTCCCAGAAGCCGGCATTGTGGAATTCATCCTTCCACCGGTGGGAGTTACGCCGTTCCCAGAACTCCCACGAGCGCCTCGAGGTCCAGGTGGGAACGTGGATACCGTTGGTCACGTACCCGATCGGGAGGGCCTTCCGTCGTGTCGTCGGGTAGAGGTCCTTCCACATGATCGAGGAAATTTCCCCGTGCTTTTTACTCACCCCGTTTGCCGCCCTCGAGAACTTCAACCCCAGTACGGTCATGATGAATTCGGTGGCACCCTGGTCCGGGTGGATGTTCCCGTACGACATCAAACCGTCCATGTCGAGACCCATGGCCCGGCAATGGTGCCCGAGGGTGTGTTCCATGAGGTCGCGCGGGAAACGGTCGTGACCCGCGGGGACCGGGGTATGTGTGGTGAACACACACCGGGATTTCACCGACCGTTCGGCCATCACGACGTCACCCGATTTTTCAATTTCCTCCCGGAGCAATTCCAGCGTCAGGAAGGCCGCGTGCCCCTCGTTCATGTGGAACACCGATGGTCGTATGCCGAGGGAACGGAGGAGCCTCACCCCACCGATCCCGAGGACGATTTCCTGGCGAACCCGCATGTTGACGTCTCCGCCGTACGCGAGGGATGTGAGGCCCCGCACCTCGTCGGAGTTTTCGGGGACGTCCGTGTCGAGGAGATAGACCGTCGACCTGCCGACGTCGATTCTCCACGTCTCGAAGAACACCTCTTCCTCCCCTATCATGACGCTGCAGACCACGGGCTTTCCCGTGTCGTCCCGCACCGAGCGTACCGGGATCATCGCGGGATCGACGGGAGGATAATCCTCGGTCTGATGGCCGGATTCATTGATCTGCTGCTCGAAGTACCCCCGACGGTAGAAGAGGCCCACCGCCACGAAATGCAGCCCGAGATCGCTTGCCGATTTCACGTGATCCCCGGCGAGGATTCCGAGTCCGCCTGAATAGAAATTCAGGCATTCATGCAGTCCGAACTCCGCGCAGAAATACGCGATCGTCCCCCGGTGAAGCTCCGCTTTTCCACCGGAGGTTCCCGGCTTTTTCGGACCCGACATGTACGCGTCGAAATCATCCAGGACGGGCAGGACCATTTCGAGGAATTCGCGGTCGTTGAGGTACGCACGCAGTTCGGCGTCCGACACCTGGGATAGCACAGCGACCGGGTTGTGTTTCGTTTCCTCCCACACGAGCGGTGAGAGCTCTTCGAAAATCTGTTGGGCCCGCGGGTTCCACGCCCACCAGAGGTTGTAGGCAAGCGCGTGGATACGCGCGATCAGCTCTTCGATCGGGATCTTATTCCTCTTTTTCATCGGTTGGGAAAATACTGTTTTTCGGCCGGGAATCAAAGGGGGCGTGCCCGGGGACGGAGGCCCGCCCCGTGCGGATGGGTGTATCCCCGGGGGGGGGTTATTTTTTGAGGATCTGGAGAAGGTTCGTCAGCGTGCCCTTCGCGTCCCCGAAGACCATCATGGTCTTCTTGTCGTAGAAGAGGTCGTTGTCCTCCCCTGCGAAACCGGGATTGAGGCTTCGTTTGAGCACCATGACTGTTTGCGCCTGGTCGACGTTGAGGATCGGCATGCCGTAGAGCGGGCTCTCTTTTTTCGACCGGGCGGCGGGATTGACCACGTCGTTGGCCCCGACGACGAGGGCGACGTCGGTACTCTGGAAATCGTCGTTGATCTGGTCCATCTCCATGAGGAGGTCGTAGGGCACGTTGGCCTCGGCGAGGAGGACGTTCATGTGACCGGGCATCCTCCCGGCGACCGGGTGTATCGCGTACCGGACGGTCCTTCCGTCGGCGCTGAGGAGCGTCGCGATCTCCTGGAGGACGTGCTGCGCCTGGGCGACCGCCAGGCCGTACCCGGGTACGATGATGATCGACTGCGCGTTCTCCAGGATGAACGCCGCGTCGTCGGGGGTGTACCGGACCACGGTTCGCTCGACCGACTCCGTCACGGCGCCCTCGTAGTCCGCCCCCACACCCGCGAACAGCACGTTGAAGATGGAGCGGTTCATCGCCCTGCACATGATGTTCGTGAGGATGAGGCCGGAGGTACCCACCAGCGTTCCGCTGACGATCAGGACGCTGTTGTTGATGACGAAACCTGTCATGGCCGCGGCCAGGCCGCTGTATGAATTCAACAGTGAAATGACGACGGGCATGTCCGCCCCGCCGATGGGAATGACTGTGGTGACGCCGAGGACCGCCGAGAGGGCGATGATGGCAATCAGCGGCAGCGGGTCGGTCGGGTCGAGGACGAACATGACCGCGAGGGCGACCGTCGCCAGGAACATCACGGCGTTGATCTGTTTCTGCATTTTATACAACACCGGGGCGCTCTTCATCAGGCCCTGCAGTTTGAGGAAGGCCACCATGCTCCCGGTGAAGGTGATCGTCCCGATCAGTACGCTGAGCGAAACGGTGACCCAGACGTCCCCCGTCGTTCCCGCGGCCATCCCCCCTTCCCGTGCCGTCATCTTCAGGTATTCCGCGTACGCGACGAGCGTGGACGCGGCGCCGCCGAAACCGTTGAGCAGGCCGACCATCTGCGGCATGGCGGTCATCTCCACCTTGTAGGCGAGGAACGCCCCGATCGAACCGCCCGCCACGAGGCCCGCGATGATGAAGGTGTAGTCCAGGATGTTTCGGTCGAGCATCGTCACGACGATGGCCAGGAGCATTCCCATCGCACCGGTGATGTTCCCCTTCCGCGCGGTGCGCGGGGAGCTGAGGAGCTTGAGACCGAGGATGAAGAGAACCGCGGCGACGAGATACGCGAACGATGTAAGTATATTCATGGTCAGAACTCAGGCGGCGTTGTTGTCAGTCTTTCCGGATTTTTCCTTCTTGAACATCCCGAGCATCCTGTCGGTGACCAGGAACCCACCGACGACGTTGACCGTCGCGAATATGACGGCGATCATGCCGAGGATGACGCTCAGGCCGGCGTGTCCCTCCCCCGCGGAGAGGATCGATCCGACCACCGTGATGCCGGAAATCGCATTCGACCCGGACATCAGGGGCGTATGGAGGAGCGGGGGGACCTTCGAGATCACCTCGATGCCGATGAACGTGGCCAGCGTGAATATGGTGATGGAGACCATCAGTGTTTCGCTCATCTCATTTCCCTCCTGCCGTAAAGGCTGCTTTGAACGATTCGTTGACGATTTCCCCGCCGCGCGTGATGCAGCACCCCTTCGGGATGTCGTCGGTGATGTCGGGCCCGTCAGTGTCTTTCTTGTAGAGATACTGGAAGAGGTTGACGATGTTCTTTCCGTACATCTGGCTGGCGTCGGTGGGCACCATTGCCGGGAGGTTGACCGCGCCGATGATGGAGACACCGTGTTGTTCGACAACCTTCCCCGCTACGGTCAGTTCGCAGTTCCCACCCTGTTCGGCCGCGAGGTCGATGATCACTGAACCGGCCGGCATCAGTTTCACCATCTCGCCGGTGATGAGCAGCGGGGCCTTCTTCCCGAAAACCTGCGCCGTGCTGATCACGACGTCCGCCTTCGGGAGACGGGATCCGATCGCCTCCATTTCTTTTTTGATGAACTCCGGCGAGAGTTCCTTGGCGTACCCACCGGCTGTCTCGGCGTCCTCCGGGAGTTCCATCTCGATGAACGTCGCCCCGAGGCTCTTCACCTGTTCGCGGACCGCAGGCCTCGGGTCGAACGCCTCGACCTTCGCACCCAGCCGTTTGGCGGTGGCGATGGCCTGGAGCCCCGCCACACCGGCGCCGAGGATGAGAACCGTCGCGGGCGAAATCGTACCGGCGGCCGTCATCATCAGGGGAAACATCTTCTGCATCCGGTCTGCGGCGATGAGCACGGCCTTGTACCCGGCGACCGTTGCCATTGAGCTCAGGGCGTCCATGCTCTGGGCCCTGGTGATCCGCGGTACGTATTCCATGGAATAGCTCGTGATGTTCCTCTCGAGGAACCGTTTGACGGTCTCCTTCGTGGAGAAGGGGGAAAGGAAACCGACGTAGACGCCGTCCTTTTTGATGAGCCCCGCCTCGTCCACCCCGCCCTGCTGGAGCGGAGTCCGGACCTTGAACACGGCCTCCCCCGACTCGTAGAGCCGTTCGGCGCCCTTGACGATCCTCGCCCCGGCGGCGGTAAACTTCTCGTCGGAGATGGATGCACCTTCGCCGGCGCCGGCCTCGATGAACACCTCGTGGCCGTCCCTGAGAATCTGCTTGACTGTCGCCGGCGTGAGGGCCACCCTCGTTTCGCCCGCCGCGATTTCCTTCGGTACTGCGATTTTCAACGTGAACTCCTTTTTGGTGTTATTTCCACGTGATGGAATACTTCGGCAGCACGTCGATGGCGATGTCATCGACGAGGCCGAGGCTGACCGCGAGCGGATCGGTCATCCCGGTCCACCGTGTGGTGAACGCGTCGACCTTCGTCGCGTCGCCGTCCCCCTCGAGGATCACGAGCTCGCGCGCCAGCGCAGAGATCCCTTTACGGAAGTTCGGGAAGTCGATGCTCCACCGTTTCGTCGCCGCGTCGAAGAGGATCCCCCCGTTTTCGACCAGGTAGTTGAGGGAGATCGCCGCAGCCCTTCCGTGGGCCTCGGAGAGGCCGAACCGTATGGACCGGAACAGGCTCCCGAGGTACGACACGAAATACTCCTTTTCCCTGTCGCGGCTGATGACTTTCTTGTCCATGAGGAAGATGAGCGAATGCATTCCCGCGATGTCCGCCTTCGCCTCCTCGATCGCGTTGTAATCGGGGCCGATGGCGTTGTTCACCGGCATTCCCTTCTTCGGACCGACCATGACGCGGCGCGGTCCGATGGCGTGGCAGATTTCATGCATGAGGACGAACTGGAAGAACCCCTCGTCGGAGAGGAACTGCAGCTGGTCGGGATGGATCAGCCGGACGCTCACCGGTTTGATGATCGAATTAAATCGGGCCTTGAACATGTTTTTCCAGAACGTCTTCTTGGACCCCTTCTTCTGGTGTACCTCCGGGTCGTTCGGGAGGTTGGTGGCGACCGCCTGGTAGCCCGCGGCGGCCTCGCCGGCCCGGAGGATGTCTGTCACGATGACGAACTGGGCGGTGAGACCCTCGATTTTCGATTTGTACTCGTCCCCCACCGGGAGGTTCTGCTCCATCTGGTTGAGGTATTTTTTATACAGGTCGAGCCTCTTCGATTCCTCGATATCCACGACTTCGATGCTCGCTTCGTATTTGGCCTTCACCCCCTTGATGCCGTCGGCGTAGACCTCGAAGGGACCGAAAACAATGTCGTATTTGTTGCCGTGAAGTTCGATCCATGCGGTGTCGGCATCGAAATAGGAGTCGTCGAGGAGGGCCTTCGCCTTGAGACGGAGGAAACGGGTGAACGATTCATTGTCCGAGAGGTCCGCCGCCTCATTCAACAGCCTCGCCATCGGTTCGACCCACCGTGCGTAGGCCTCGTGGTAGGGCACCGCGGTGTACCCCCCCTTCCCGTCCTCCCGTATCACCGTGTAGGGAGACATGAAGGCTTCCCGTTCGGCATCCGGGAGTTTTTCGATGTATGCATCGAAATCTTCGACGGTCATCCCCCTCGGGTAGTATTCCTGACCGGGGGAAAATTCCTGGTCCCCGATGAACGTGGAATCGTGCCTCAGGAGATCGTACGGTCCAGCGTTCCTGTTGAGAAGGGTGAGGAGCTTCGTCCTGACCGGATCGGGCGGCAGGGCGTCGAGACTGTCGCGCAGGCGGAGGCCGTAGACGGAAGTCTGCATCCAGTAAGCCGTGTCGAGGTACCGGGCCGCCTCGATGAGCTTTCCGAGCAACTCCTTGTCCTTCTCCGGGAATGACGACGCGTCGAAGGACATGTCGTAGGGCGTGTACTGGGCGAGGTACCTGTCGAGCGTGGATTCCGGTGCCACGGGGACCGGGACCTCCGCGGCGCACCCGAGGATGAGAGCAAGCTGCACGGGCAGCAATGAGATGAATTTCTTCATGGCTTGTGGCATGTGTGTGTTGGGACAAAAGAACGGTTAGGTTTGATGCCGGACCGGGGCGCCGTCTACGGGTATTTCGGGGTCACGCCCATGTTGTAGAAGGTAAAGGCGTAGATGTCCGCGTATTCTTCGATGATTTTTGAGGTCGGTTTCCCGCCGCCGTGCCCGGCCTTCGTCTCGATCCGGATCAGCACCGGGTTTGGCCCGTGATATTTTTCCTGTAACGTGGAAATATACTTAAAAGAATGAGCGGGGACGACCCGGTCGTCATGGTCCGCCGTCGTCACCAGCGTCGCCGGGTACGGGAGCCCCTCCCTGATGTTGTGAAGGGGGGAGAACTTCAGGAGATTTGTGAACTGGACCGAGTCGTCGCTGGATCCGTAGTCCGCGACCCACGCCCATCCGATGGTGAACTTGTGGAACCGGAGCATGTCCATCACCCCCACCGCAGGAAGGGCCACCCGGAAGAGGTCTGGCCGCTGGTTGATGACCGTCCCGATCAGAAGACCGCCGTTGGAGCCCCCCTGGACGGCCAGTTTCGCCGGCGACGTGTATTTTTCGTTGATGAGGTACTCCGCGGCGGCGATGAAATCGTCGAAGACGTTCTGCTTGTTCAGCTTCGTACCGGCCTCGTGCCATTTTTCTCCGTACTCCCCCCCGCCCCGGAGGTTGGCCTGGGCGAAGACCCCACCCTGTTCCATGAACACGAGGCGCGTAACGCTGAACGACGGCATCAGGCTGATGTTGAAGCCCCCGTACGCATACAGCAGAGTCGGGTTAGTCCCGTCGAGGACAATGTCCTTCCTGTGCGTCACGAACATCGGGATTTTCGTGCCGTCCTTGCTCTGATAAAATACCTGTTTGGTGACGTACTCCGCCGGATCGAAATCTATTTCCGCTGCCCGGAAGAGTTTGTATGTCCCACCTGCGACGTCGTACCTGTAGATCGTCGAGGGGGAGGTGAAGGAGGTGACCGAGAAGAAGAGTTCCTTCTGGTCGGACTTCCCCCCGAAGCCGGAGACCCTGCCGAGACCGGGGAGACTGATTTCTTTCTCCAGGGCCCCGGAAAAATCATGAACGTAGACACGATGGCTCACATCCACGATATACGTCAGGAAGAGTTTTCCTCCGGCGCTGGTGACGCTCGTGAGCACGTCCTCCTTTTCGGGTACGATGGTCTTCCAGTCGGCCTCGTCCGGGTGGGCGGGATCGAAGAGGATCAACCTGCCGTTCGGCGCGTGACGGTTCGTGAAGAGGATCATCTTCCCGCCGACGTGCTCCACGAGGTGGATCCTGTCATCCGTTGTCGTGATCACAGGCAGGAAGCCCTCCGAGCGGCGGGCGGGATCCTGGTAATACAACGCGTTGCCCTTGGAACTGCCGTGGTACGCGGACAGGGTGGCCAGTTTCTGGTCTTCCGTCACCGAAAGTCCGTACAGCAGTTCCGACTCGGCGGGATTTTCGTACGTGAGCTCGTCTGCGGACTGGGGCGTGCCGACGCGGTGGTAAAAAACCTTGTGGAACACGTTTTTGTTCGAAAGCATCTTCGACGTGTCGGTGGGTGCGTCATATCCGCTGTAGAAAAACCCGTCTCCAAACCAGGAGATCCCTGAAAATTTCACCCAGTGAATGGTGTCGGAGGTGGTTTTCGTGCCGACATCCATGACCACGATGTCGGTCCAGTCGGACCCGCTGCGGGAGATTTCGTAGGCGACGAGGGATCCGTCCAGGGAGTACGACATGCTGCCCAGCGAAATCGTGCCGTCCTCGGAAAATGTGTTGGGATCGATGAACACCTCGCCGGGGGAATCGGGCGAATCCTGCCGGTAGATCACGCTCTGATTCTGGAGGCCGTCGTTCTTGGAATAATACCAGGATTTCCCCTCCCTGTAGGGCGAGCCGTACCTCGGATAGTTCCAGATGGCGGTAAGCCTTTCCCTGATCTTTCCCCTGAAAGGGATCTTCTCGAGGTAGGAGAATGTCACGTCGTTCTGTTTCGCGACCCAGTCGGCGACGGCCGCGGATGTGTCATCCTCGAGCCACCGGTATGGGTCGGGAACCATGGTCCCGAAATACCGGTCCGTGTGGTCCGACTTGAGTGTCCGGGGATACTCGATCCCCTGGGAGAGTGCCCGGGGTGCGATGAAAAGCGCCAAAAACAGTGGGATTATCGCGGAATAGCGCGGGACGTGCGACAGGGTCGTGCGTGGGGAGGCTGCTCTTTCGGTTCTCATGTGTGCAGGGGGATATTGGGACTTCGTGGATTTGAAACCGGCTAAATATACGAAGCCCGTGCCCCACATGCCACGTTTTTTTCCTCCCTGACCGGGAGCGACGGCTGGGGTGCCTATTTGTTCAGGAAGAGCGTCTGGGTGGGATAGGCGAACTCGATCCCCTCATCCTCGAAGCGTTTGTGTATCCCCATGTTGATCGCCTGCTGTGTGTTGGCGTAGTCGAGGTAGTCCGGGCTCAGGACATAGTACACGATATCGAAGTTCAGTGAAAAATCACCGTACTTCATGAAATGCGCCCTGTCGAACCGGGTGAGGGGCACGGCCTCGATCGCACTTTTGACAAGGGAGGGAATTTTCTCGAGTTTTGCGGCCGGCGTCTGGTATGTGACGCCCAGCGTGAAGAGGATGCGCCGTTCCTGCATGCGCTTGTAGTTCCGGATCCTGCTCGTGAGGAGTTCCGAATTCGAGATGATGATCTGTTCCCCGCCCAGGCTCTTGATCCTGGTGGTTTTCATCCCGATATGTTCGACGTTTCCCATGTAGTCGTCGACGATGATGAAGTCGCCG
>QJVY01000165.1 GCA_003235555.1 Ignavibacteria bacterium
AGCATGAACGCGTTTTTATCGGAATTTGTGCGAAAATTGTAGAATAATCTACATATTTTCCGTTTTGCAACCAAACCCCCGGGGGGGAACGGATTTGGAAATTCCCGATTATTGTTGAATTATTCCGCTCATGAAATCCGTCACAGAGATCGGCCGGGATGGACCCGGCACATCGGGAGCGGGGACGGTGCCCGTCCGCCGGAGATCCGGACCCTGTTCCCGTTTCGCGCGGATCATCGCGGTCGTATCGATCCTCCTTTTTACGGCTTTACCCCATCGGGCGCTCTCCCAGGAGGGGTCCCTGGGGGTGGCGGAGTTCCGGTCGCGGCTGGAAGTCCTCCTCGCCGATTCCATCCTGTCCCGCGCCTCTGTCGGCATCGACATTGTCCGGGTGGAAGACGGAACACCGATCGCGTCCATCAACGCGGACAAACTGTTCCACCCCGGCTCCACAATGAAACTGGTCACCTCCGCGGCGGCGATCGCCACCCTCCCTGCGGACTACGGGTTCCGCACCGAACTCTTCGCCGACGCCGGGATTCGGGATTCAACCCTGCAGGGAGACCTCTACGTCCGGGGTGGCGGGGACCCCCTGTTCGACATCCCGGACGTCGACTCCCTCGCCGCCCTCGTTGAGCTCGCGGGCATCAGAAGGATCGGGGGGGACCTGGTGGGCGACGAATCTCGTTTCGACACCCTTCATTGGGGCAAGGGATGGCAGTGGGACGACGAACCGCGCACCGAGGAGGCATTCCTCTCAGCACTCTCGTTCCATGAAAATTCCGTGACCGTAACGGTCGGCCCCGCGCCACGGGCCGGCGGCGAACTCTCCGTGACGGTCGGCCCCGTCCCCGGGTATTTCACGGTGGTCAACCTCTCGTCGACATCCGGTGCGAGGGGGGATGATACCGTCACCGTCCGGCGCCCCGTCGGAACGAACCGGATCGTGGTCGAGGGGCATCTCTCCCGGACCTCGCCAAACCGTACGTTCGATCTGAGCGTCTTCAATCCCGCCGGGTACTTTCTCGAGGCGCTGCGGACCGCACTCGCCGGCAGGGGAATCACCCTTCGGGGAAGGGCGCGCTCCGGGGCCGCCACCGGGTCTCACCCGCTCGGATACGTCTCCACATCCCTCGGCGCGGTCCTCAACCGGATGAACAAGGAGAGCAGCAACCTCTGCGCCGAGAATCTCCTGAAGGTCATCGGCCTGGAAACCTCCGGCCCTCCGGGGTCGGCCCGGACGGGGATCAGGGCGTTGGGCGACTATCTCCGGGCGGCCGGGACAGACCCCGGGGCGATGATCCTCGCCGACGGCTCGGGGGTGTCATGGTACAACGCTGTGAGCCCCGGGGACCTCGTGGCCATTCTCATCGACCAGTACCACCGGAAGTCCACCTTCAGGACGTTTTTCGAAAGCCTGCCAGTCTCGGGAACGGACGGGACGCTGAAACACCGCATGAGGGGCGGGGACGCCTCAGGCCGCATCGCCGCCAAGACCGGCACGATCGCCGGCGTCAGCACCCTCTCCGGGTATGCCATGACCCTGTCACACGAACTCCTGGCGTTCAGCATCATGATCAATCATCATCCGGGGAAAATCGACGAGCTGCGCGACTTCCAGGACAGGATCCTCACCGACCTGGTCCGGCTCCGGGCGGACAGGTGATCGACGGCAAAAAAAAAGCCCGTTCGATGAACGGGCTGTTCTGTCGTGCATAACGTCTGTCAGTTGACGGACCGGATGGAAATGTTCCCCCCGGAGGTTTCGGCCCGCACCCGCAGACCCCCTCCGTTGATTTCTCCCCGGAGGCTGCCGTCCTCGATCGTCCCCCTGAACGCGAAGTCGCAATGAACGCTCCCGCCCGTCGTTTCCGCGAAAATATCGGCCGCGGTCTCTCCCGGGAACACGATCACGATGTCGCCACCGGACGTGGATGCGTCGACCCCCTGGTTGTCCAGGAGCGAGAGCCGGACGTCGCCTCCGGAGGTTGACGCGTAGGCCTTCGCACGGATCCCCCGCAGGTCGATGTTACCCCCGGAGGTTTCCACCCTCAGTGTTCCCGTCGCCCCCTCCCCCCTGATGTTTCCACCGGAGGTTTCGGCCACGATTGATCCCGATACGTTTTTCAGGGTGATGTTCCCGCCGGAGGTTTCCATGTGGGTGTCCCCCGTGATGTCTGTAATTTTCACGTTGCCGCCCGACGTCGATCCCTTGAGTGTCCCGTCGATGTTGGTAACGGAAACGTCCCCGCCGGAGGTCTCGAGCCTCAGGTTGAAATTTTTCGGTACGGTGACCACGAAGCGGGCATCGATTTTCCCCCATTCGAAATGCCAGCCATTGTGGTTCCGGGTCCGTCCGCGCACCTCCACTCCCCCGTCGGTCTTTTTGAACTTCACGGTGAAGTCCTCCACGTCCTCCGCGTCGCCCTCGATGTCGACGGTGATTCCCACCGTGTGGTCTTCGCTTCCGGTGACCGTGATGTCGCCGATGTCGGTATCGAGACGCAGGGTGGCCCCGTCGGCCACATCGAATGTTTCTGAAAAGTGTCTGGTATCGTCCCCGAAGCGGACGCGGGCATGGTTAACGGGGTCCCCCCCCTGGACGGAGAGCGCAACCAGTGTGGCGGCGAAAACGATGGCAAAAACCATCAGGATGACGATTTTGATGGTAGGTGAAATCGACGTGTTCATTGGATTCTCCTGTGGATACGTATGTTTTAGACGTGAGATGGGGAAAAAGGTTTCACCGGGAACGACCGTCCCCGGCGGTTGCGAATCGGGGCGAAAATGAGTAGATTTTCAGGAATTTATTTGCACGTCATGCCCCCGACATTCATACTGCTGGCCCTCCTGCTCGTCTCCGGTTGTTCTGAAGGCCGGGACCGGCCCTCTCCGGAGGCCGGCGGTGAGGCGAGTCGCCCCTTACCCACCGTCCCCCGTTTCGACGCCGACAGCGCCTTTCGGCACCTGACGGCGCAGGTCGCCTTCGGCCCGAGGGTGTCCGGCTCGACCGCCCACGACCGCTGCCGCGATTACCTGGTCGGCGAGATGGGCCGTCTCGCGGGGGCGGTCAACATGCAGCCCTTCACCATTCAGGGATATGAAGGTGAGGAACTGCGGTACACGAACATCATCTCGTCATTCAATCTCGAGGCCCCCACCCGGGTGCTCCTCCTGGCGCACTACGATTCCCGCCCGTGGGCGGACGAGGAGAGCGATTCGGCGCTCCATACGACGCCCGTCCCCGGAGCCAATGACGGGGCCAGCGGCGTGGCCGTTCTGCTGGAGATCGCGCGGCACCTGAAATCGACGCCACCGGGGATCGGGGTCGACATCCTCTTCACCGACGGGGAGGACTACGGCCGTCACAATGATCCCGCAGGTTTCCTCCACGGTGCGCGATACTTCGCTTCCCACCTGCCGGTGGGATACCGGCCGGTATTCGGAATCCTCCTGGATATGGTGGGCGATGCCGAACTGGAGATCCAGAAGGAACAGTATTCCATAGAGTTCGCCCCCGATGTCGTCGACCTCGTCTGGGCTGCGGCCCGAAACCTGGGCATCACCCAGTTCAGCAACCGCGTGCAGGGACGTGTGACCGACGACCATCTTCCCCTCAACCGGGCGGGAATCCCGACCATCGACCTCATCGATTTCGACTACCCCGACGCCTCCAACCGGTACTGGCATACCCTCCAGGACACTCCCGACAAGTGCAGCCCCGCGAGCCTCGACGCCGTCGGCCGGGTCCTCCTCCAGGTACTCTACGCATACCCCGCGCGCTGACCGGTCGGGACGCGAGTGAAGGTTTTTCTCAGGGTTTCGGTCTCCGGTACGAAGGAGCAGCAGGAGATCCTGATCCAATCGCTGACCGAACTCGGCTGCCGGGGTTTCGAGGAGACGGACACCCATCTTGTCGCGTATTTCGAACAACCCGCCGATGAGGGCGCCAGGGCGAAGCTCGGCGCCGCCCTCCGCGATACGATCCGGGCGATGTCGGCCAACGCCGAGGTCCTTTTCGGCGAGATCGCCGACCGGAACTGGAACGCCGAATGGGAACGGACGATCCGCCCCATCGAAATCGGGGAGCGCCTGGTGATCAGGCCCTCCTGGTGCGAGTATACCGGGCCGGCGGGCAGGGTGGTCCTCACGATCGACCCCAAGATGTCCTTCGGGACGGGATACCATGAAACCACGAGGCTCATGCTGAATCTGGTGGAGAAATACGTCAGGCCGGGCGCATTCGTCCTCGATGTCGGGACTGGCACCGGCGTCCTTGCCATCGCCGCGGTGAGGCTGGGTGCCGGGTCGGCCGTCGGAACCGATACCGACGAATGGGCGGTGGAGAACGCGATGGAAAACACGGCCATGAACGGCGTTGCCGGAACGGTGCGCATCGTCGCCGGGACCCTCCCGGAGGGTCTTCCCTCCCCTCCCTCGATGATCTGCGCCAACCTCACCCTCAACGACCTGGTCCGGCTCCTCCCTCGGTTCAGGGAGGTACTCCCCGGCGGGGGGACACTGCTGCTCTCCGGCCTCCTGGCCGCCGATGAAACCGCGATATCGCGCGCGCTCACGGCATGCAGCTTCCGGACCGTTGAAATCATGCGGGAAAACGAGTGGCTCGCGATCTGCGCGGAATGAGGGTCGCCGCGATCGACATCGGCACGAACACCATCCTCCTTCTGGTGGCGGAGATCGACGGGGAGGGACGGATGACGGTGCTCGCCGAGGAACAGGAGACCCCGCGGCTGGGGCGAAGTGTCGACGCGACGGGCCGCCTCGATCCCGCGGTCGGTCCCGCCGTCACCTCGATTCTGGACCGGTATCGAAGGATCGCCGCATCCCACGGAGCCGACCGCGTTATCGCCTGCGCGACGAGCGCCCTTCGCGATGCGACGAACCGCGGGGATTTCATCGACAAGGTGAAACTCTCGACGGGAATCGGAATAGAAGTCATCACCGGGGAGGAGGAGAGCGAGCTGACCTACACCGGGGCGGCGGGCGCGCTCGCTCCCGCGGACGGCGATCCGGTGGTCCTCGACGTCGGGGGCGGGAGCACGGAATTCTGCTTCCGCAGGCCGGGGCGCCTCAACGGCGGGAGGGCACTCGAGCGATACAGCCTCGACATCGGGAGCGTCAGGATTGCCGAACGATACTTCCGGACGTCCCCCCCCGACAGGGCGCAGGTCGCGTCAGCACGAAGGTGGATCGTCGAAGAAATCGGGGCCGTGGTCAATCCGGGATTTTCCGCCTACACGCTGGTGGCGGTCGCCGGAACGGCCACAACGCTGGCGGGACTCTTGCTGGGACTCGACCGCTACGACAGGGAGGCGATCGAGGGGTTCCGGCTCTCCGGGGAAAAACTCTCATCTGTGGGCGCGCGCCTCCTCGCCTCCACCCCCCGGGAAATCCTCGCGATGTCACCGCTGGCGGCCGGGAGGGAAGACATCCTCGCGGCGGGCGTCCTGATCCTGTCGACCGTTTCGGAACATTTCCGGTTCCCGTCGATCCGCGTCAGCACGCGGGGGTTGCGGTACGGAATTGCCGTCAGGGAGTGGGAACGCGGGCGGTGACGCTTCCCGGCCTAAGCCGGTTTCCCGATTCGTGTGACGATTTTTATCAATTCGTCGGCGACGTATTCCAGGTCCTCCGCCGTCGTCGAGGTCCCGAAGGAAAATCGGAGGGAAGCCGAGGCCGTGGGGAGGTCCCTCCCCCTGGCCGTCAGCACGTGTGACGGGGCCACCGAACCCGATGTACAGGCGGATCCGCTGGAGGCCGCGATCCCGGCGAGATCCAGGTTGAAGAGGAGTGCCTCGCCGTCGATCGATATCACGCGGCTGTCGAAGGAAATGTTCAGGATGCCGGGGAGGGTCAGTGTCGGGTGGCCGTTCACGATGACGCCGGGGAGCCCTCCGGCGAGGCGGCCGATCATTTGCGACCGCAGCGCCCGCTGACGGGCGGCCTCGCCGTCCATTTCCCGCTGGAGTGACTCGGCGGCCTCGGCGAATCCCACGACCAGGGGGACGTTCTCCGTCCCCGCCCGCATCCCGCGCTCCTGCCCACCCCCGTGCAGAAATTTTTCCAGCGTCATACCGCGCCGGACGCGCAGCGCCCCGATCCCCTTCGGGCCATAGCACTTGTGCGCTGAGATGCTGAGAAGATCAGGTTCTCCGCCTCCGGCGTCCAGGGGAATTTTACAGAAAGACTGGACCGCGTCGGAGTGAAAGGGGATTCCCGCCTCACGGGCGATCCCCGCAATTTCACCCGTGGGATTGAGCGTTCCAACCTCGTTGTTGGCGTGCATGAGTGTCACCAGGGCGGTCCGCGGCGTGAGCGCCTTCCGGACGTCCCCGGCGGACACCATGCCGCTCCCGTCCACCGGCAGGCGGGTCACCCGAAAACCGTCCGATTCCAGCAGATCACAGGTATCGAGGACCGCGTGGTGCTCGGCCACCGAGGTGATGATGTGGTCCCTCCCCCGTTTCCGGGATTCGTACGCGACGCCGCGCAGCGCGTGGTTGTCCGACTCGGTACCCCCCGACGTGAAGACCAGCTCACCGGCGGGGACACCGAGCAGCCGGGCAATACGCGAGCGGCTGCCGTCGAGCGCGGCCCTGGCTTCCTGCCCGTACCGGTGGACGGAGGAGGCGTTTCCGAAGACCCCCGAGAAATAGGGGGTCATGGCGCCTAGGGCCCCGGGAGAAACCGGGGTCGTCGCGGCGTGGTCCAGATACACGCGCCTCATTCCGTTGAACCCCCGGCCCCGGTCACCGCTCGTATTTCGATTTCCCGCGCCCGATGGACCGGCGCATCGCGTCACGCACCTGCGACTGGAAATTCCTCTCGAAGATGAGGAGCTTCGCGTACTTTTCCGGGGAGAGCAGTTTTCGCATTTCGTCCTGGTAGCGTTTCCGCTCCTCGAACATCTTCCTGTCCGTTTCGAGGACACGGTCGCAGGTACCGGTGATGATATCGTCTCCCGCCTTGTCCTCCAGGCTGATGGCGAGGTCATCGAGGATCCTGCTCCTCTCCTCCTCCATATTCCTCATCCGCTCCTCGTGCGCCTTCCTCTTCGCCATGAACCTGACCGATTCTTCCTCGCCGAGTTGAAGCTCCTCCATCAGCTTCATCTGCTTCAGCCGTTCGACCCGGTCAATCTTATCCTGTCTCGGGCTGCGCATGCGCTGCTGCTGTGCCGTGAGCCCGCCCGTCGTGAGGAGGAGCAGCGCAAGGAGCAGCATCGCCACCATAGGGCTGGATGTCATTCCGCGTGTGTTTCCGTCCATCGTTCCACCTTTCCGGTTATTGTTTCGAGTTCAGGAGATCCACGATCTCGCCCAGGCTGGCGTCATCCACGGCCCCGAGTACGGCAGCCGGATCGACCGACGCGAAGAGACCGGAACCCTCGTCCGTGGCCAGGAGTTCCGCGAGAAAATCCACGATCGTGGAACCGTTTCCCGCCGAAGGATCCGACGAATGGTCGAGCAGCCCGGTGTACCTGACAGAGGATCGCAGATCCAGGAGCTCCGACTCCGACAACGACGCCATCGTTACCGACGATCCGCGAACCGGGGGTTTCGTGACGTTGACCGTCAGCAGGAAGAGAACGACGGCCGCCAGCCCCGCCCCCTGCACCACGTAACGCGTCGACGCGAACCACTCCGCCAGCCGGTCCGAAGGGAGGCGACGGGTCGTCCGTTTTCTCACCCTCGGGAGGATGGTTGCCCAGTAGGAATCCCCGGGGGAGGACACCCGTCCCGCGGCCGCGATCCTGTCACGGACGGATCGTTCGTTCACCGCGAACTCCCGGCAGGACACGCAGAACTCCAGATGCTCCCGCTCGCGCGGCGGCAGGTCCTCATCCCGGAACCCGCCCGGTAATCCCGTCAGCCTGTTCCTCATTTCGGCGCAATTCATGCGTTGCGTTCCTTCAGGTATTTTTCAATTTTCCTGAGCGCGTGAAAATAATTCGATTTCACGCCCCCCACGGATTTGCCCAGGATCGTCGCGATCGTGTCGAACTTCAGACCCTCGTGGTACCTCATGGCAAACACCGCCTTCTGCTTTTCGGGCAGGTGCACCACCGCTTCGTCCAGCAGAGTAAGCTGTTCCCGGTCGATGAGTATTTTTTCGGGATCGTCGGCATTCGACGGTACCCCGCCTACCAGGTCCTCCAGGTGGAAAAACCTTGCGACACTCCGTTTTCGGGACGCGTTGAGGGAGAGGTTGACCGTGATCCTGTACACCCACGTGTAAAATGTCGACTCCTCCCGGAAGCTGTGAAGCTTCCGGTGCACCCTGATAAAAACCTCCTGGACGATGTCGTCGGCGTCCTGGTGGTTCCCGAGCATCCGCCGCGCGGTCCAGTACACCCGCTCCTGGTACCGGGCGACGAGCAGATTGAAGGCATTCTCATGTCCCCCTCGAAACGACTCGATCAACTGCTGATCGGTCTGTCCACTCATCATTCCGGTGCGATCTTTACAGGTTAGATGCGTATTTCTTCAAAAAGTTTAACATACCCGGTGAATACATGCGAAATTCAGCAATTCGGACGGAATCCGGTCAGGCGGAAGCTGAACGGCGACCTATTTCCCGCTATTTTCCAGCCTTGCGGGTGTCTGCCGGCCATCCACGATACCCCCGATCCCGAGGGCGATCCCCTTCACGATTCCGGCGAGGTGCCCGATATCGAGTCTTTCGATCTCATCATCCACAGTGTGGTAGACGCTGTCGATGTCAATGGGATCGGTGGAAAACGAATGGGCCGGGACTCCCACCCGTGCGAAGCTGGCGTTATCCGACCGGAAGAAGAGGTTCTCATCCGGATACGGATCCGGGTGGGCGGAATACCCCGTCCCCACCAGCGCATCGGAAACCATCGGTCCGAGTTCACCCCGGTCATACCCGGTGATCCAGAAGGAGTTCGGCCCGAATTTCGATACGGTCCCGAGCATTTCCAGGTTCACCATCGCGACGATGGTCCCGGGGTCGACTTTCCCGGCCAGGAAACGTGAGCCGAAACCCCCGATTTCCTCCGCCGCGAAGGCCGCAAACACGAGAGTCCTTTCAGGAGTCCCGAGGGACCGGAAGTATTTTGCGAGGGCGATGAGGGCGGTGGTTCCCGAGGCATTATCGTTCGCGCCGTTGGCGATTGAATCCCCACCGACCGGGCTGACCACGCCCAGGTGGTCGTAATGTGCGGAAAACAACACGATCTCCGCCTCCCGCCTCCCGGGAAGAACACCGACAACGTCCACCAGCCCGGGGGTGTCGGCGGCACCTGAATACCGGACGTCCAGGGCCGTCACCGTATCCAGGTCGGTGAGAACGGCCACGAACACTCCCGGCTCCGGTGCGTCCATAGATATCCGCGGCCCGGACATGAACCGCCTGTACCGGCGGAACATCGGTGCGTGGGAACGGGGTATCAGGACGATCCCGTCCCCCCTGCGCATCATCGACCGGTCGAATGTCTCCCCCATGCGGATAAGGGGGAGCGAATCGGGGCGGTCGATCTCCACGGACACCTCCCGGGTGGAGACGATGACTTCCGTGTCGGGGAGA
>QJVY01000088.1 GCA_003235555.1 Ignavibacteria bacterium
CGGCCGACGGGCCGACGCAGTGCCGCGACGGTCATCTCCCCGGTGTCCTTCCGGCCATCAACGGTGACGTCAATCCCGTTTCCCTCCGCGACACCGTCAGGAAATACAACGGGGGGTCGGGTCCATTTTTCTGTCCGGAATTCTACCCCGGCTGGCTCGATCACTGGGGAGAAGCGCACGCGGTCGTCCCCGCCGGAAAACTGATACCCGGTCTCGACGCCCTCCTCTCGGCAGGCGTCTCGGTGAACCTGTATATGCTCCACGGCGGGACGAATTTCGGTTTTACGAGCGGCGCCAACTACGGCGGGAGGTTCCAGCCCCAGCCGACCAGTTACGACTACGACGCGCCGCTCGATGAAGCGGGGCGGCCGACACCGAAATACTTCGCCCTTCGAGAAGTGATCCTCCGGAACCTTCCCCCCGGCGCGCGGGTCCCGGAACCACCGCCGGCGCTTCCGGTGATTGAAATCCCCCCCGTGGAGCTGACCGAAACCGCCCCGCTGTTCGACGGGCTGCCCGGACCGATCATTTCGGAACGAACGCTCACCATGGAGGAAGCGGGTGTGGGGGCGGGGTACATTCTGTACAGGACGACGCTGTCGTCACCCGCGGGGGGGAGACTTGAAATAGAGGAACTGCGGGATTACGGAATCGTGTTCCTGGACGGCCGAAGGATCGCTGATCTCGACCGCCGGCATCGTCAGAAGGCCCTCTCCATCCCGTCCGGAGCCGGCGACCGTACGCTGGACATTCTGGTTGAGAACGGGGGGCGAATCAACTACGGCCGGCAGTTGACCGACAACCGCAAAGGCATCACCGGTGGGGTGACGCTGAACGGTGCGCCGCTGCGGGGATGGAAAATCTATCCACTTCCCCTCGCGGACATCGCGTCGTGGGATTTTTCCGGAGGCGGGGCGGGCGACCTCCCGGCGTTTCACAGGGGGGAATTCTCGCTCGACCGGACCGGTGATACGTTCCTCGATATGAGCGCCTGGGGGAAGGGGTGCGTCTGGGTCAACGGACACAACCTCGGGAGATTCTGGTATATCGGTCCGCAGCAGACCCTCTATTGTCCGGGGACGTGGCTGAAAACGGGCCGGAACGAAGTCGTGGTCCTGGAATTGGGCGGGACGTCCGCCTCCCGGGCCGTTTCGAGCACTCCGGCCTTCTCGGTGAGGGGCCTGACCCGGCCCGTGCTGGACAGTCTCCGGGGGGACGCGCTCGCCCCCCCGCCGCCGTCCCGGGAACCCGGCACCCTCGTACCGGACAGCGCGGACCATGTTCTCGCGGGGACCTTTTCCCCCGGCGATTCCGCGCAGGTGTTTCATTTCCCGGTTCGCACCGCAAGGTACTTCTGCCTGGAGTCGTTGTCTTCCCTCGCCGGCGACCCCTTCGCCTCCGCCTCCGAACTGTACCTGCTGGATCCGTCGGGCGTCCGCCTCGACCGAGCCGGATGGACCGTACCCTGGGTGGAAAGCGAGGAACTCGTGGCGGAGGACGGACGCGCGGAGAACGCCATCGACGGGGACCGGGAGAGCATCTGGCATACCGGGTGGGGTTCAGGGCAACCGCCGCACCCCCACTCACTGGTCGTCGATCTGGGCGAGGAGACCGGGGTCGCCGGATTCGTGTACCTCTCCCGCACCGGGAACGCCCCGGGAAAAATCAGGGAGTTCAACCTGTACCTTCGCTCCACGCCCTTTCGTCGGAAATAGCACCTTTGTCGAAGGGTTCCGCGAACGGTGCCCCGGTGTGCTCGTGAAAAACCCGGGCACCTGCCCCCGGGACATTCCGGGGAGGGCCGGATGGCCTGGATGTTTGTGGATGAAGTGATAATTCAATAACATTGCCCGAACACACAACCCCGGACACGACATGACATCACCCGAACTTTCCGACAGGCGCCCGCGCTATCCCGGCCGGGCGGGGTCACCCGCCATTGCGGGGATGGTCCGCCTCCTGGCCACCGTGCCGATGGTCCTCGCATTCCTCGCCGGCCTGCGCGCGCAACCGGTCGCGCACATGATCGCGAACGACGCGGTGCGCCTCACCGTCCTCACAGAAAACGGACGGCTGGTGTCGGACCGCCTCGAAGTCCTGCCCGGCTGGGGGGCGGACCGCGGAAACGACGGCACGGGAGGTATCACGACCGACGCGGATTTCGGCCTGGACGTCATGGTTACCGACTGGCAGGCCCCCGGCCGCGCCAATAACGGGGACAACCCCGTGATGTTCACGAAATCCGATTTCGATTTCGTCTCGGCCGCCTCCGCCGACCTCCCCGGCGGCGCCAGGGAACTCACCCTGAGGTTCGATTCGAAGAAAACGACGCTCGGGCTCGAGCTGACCTACCGGATCGAACCGGGAGATTTTTACGCGCGCAAAAAAATCACCCTCTCGGACACGGCGTTCGGCTTCCACTACCTGCGGTGGCTCTGGACCGCCCGTGCGGAAGTCTCCGGCGTGCGTTCGGTGATCAAGAACGGGGGTTTCGGCCAGCCGGTGGCGATCCTGACCGCCGGCGGCGGTGCGTTCTTCGGGCTCGAATATCCCACGGCCGACAACCGGATCGAGGAGCCGCGGTCGGGGAGGGCGGCCGTGCGCTGCGGCCAGGAGATGGGGATGGAAATTACCGGGGAGGCCGTCGGGGGTGAATGGGTCGTCATCGGCGTGACCCCGGACCGTTTCGTGAAAAAATGGTTCATGGAGTATGTCGACCGCATCAGGGTGGCCCCGCTGAGGCCGTATACGCTGTACAACAGCTGGTACGATCTCCGTTCCCCCGAGTATCCCAGGGTGCCGTCCGAACACTGGATGGGTGAGGAGAGCGCGTTGAGGATGGCCGGGCTGTTGCGCGAGAACATGGTCGAGAAGCACGGGATCGCGCTCGACGCCTTTGTCCTGGACGACGGGTGGGACGTGTACGAAAGCGACTGGGAACTCAGGAAAAGAGAATGGCCCCGGGGGTTGAAACCCCTCACCGACGACCTGAAGAAAACGAACACCTCTCTCGGGATCTGGGTGGGCCCCACGGGCGGGTACTCCTTCCGGACCCGGCGTCTCGGCTGGATGAAAGAGCACGGCTACGAGGTTGTCGGAAAAACGAGGAACGACATGATGCTCTGCCTGGCCGGGAAAAAATATTCGGAGCTGTTCAAAAAACGGGTGACCGACTTCGTCGCGGCCGACGGTGCGGCGTATTTCAAGTGGGACGGAATCCAGTTTTCGTGCAGCGAGCCGGACCACGGTCATCCCGTGGGGATCTACTCGCGCAGGGCGGTGATGGAGTCCCTGATCGGCATGTGCCGGGCCGTGCGGGAGAAAAACCCCGCGACGTTTTTGAACATTACCTCCGGCACCTGGCTGAGTCCCTGGTGGGTGAAATACGCCAACACCATCTGGATGCAGGGCGCCGATTACGGTTACTCGGACGTCCCGTCGATCAGCCGCCGGGACGCGGCGATCACCTACCGCGATTTCATCCTCTACGACGACTTCGTCAACCTCGATCTCTGGTTTCCCATCGCCAACCTCATGACCCACGGCATCATCAAGGGCAAGCTCCAGCTGCTGGGCACGGCGGAAGAGCCGATCGATAAATTCACCGACGACGTGCTTCTGTATTTTGCACGCGGCATTTCGATGTACGAACTGTACATCTCCCCCGACATCCTCAACGAGGGGGAATGGAGGTCCATCTCCGCATCCATCGACTGGGCGAAGGACCGTTTCAGCGTCCTGCGCAGCACGTTCATGGTCGGCGGGAATCCCATGGACCGCGAGAGCTACGGGTACGTTCACTTCGCCGGATCCCGCGGCGTGATCGCGGCCCGGAACCCTTTCATCGGTGGCGGAAACCTGACGGTGACGCTCGACCCGTCGCAGGGGATGGACCCGGGCGCGTCGGGTCTGGTGCTTGAAAAAATCTACCCGTACCGGTGGATCTCGCCGCGGCTCTACCGCGCGGGCGACAGGATCGATCTGCCGCTCGACGGATACGAAACCGCGGTCTACGAGGTATACCCCGCGGCGGAGGCGCCGTATCCCCTGCCGGCGGGTGTGGTCTTCGACATGGAGGAAACCGGCGGACACACCTGGTCGATCCGGTACAGGTCGCCCGGCGGAAACGCCGGATTTCTCAACCGGTCGGCGGTTTCGGCCGCGGGCGGTGGGGGGGCCGCAACCGGCGGCCCTCCCGCACTCCGCGTCACCGCCCCGTCGGAGGAGGGAAGATATTCGGTCAGGACGGATCCGGCGGATCGGTCCGGTTTTTCCGTGAACCTGAACATGCCCGGTACCCTTGACGGTGCCACGCTCGCCGTCCTCCTGACGCCGGCCGGCGAACCGGCCGACCAGCAGACGCCCGAAGTGTCCGTCGCGTACGACGGCGCGGCGGGGCTCGTCACTTCCGACCGGCAGGAGGGAAAATCCCACTGGTACCTCACGGTCCTCCCGTCGGGTGTGTCCGCCGCGGATTTTTCCGTCAGCCCGGGGAAGGAAGCCGCATCGTGGAAGGGAATGGCGCAGGTATGGCTGCTCGGGGAGCGGAGGGAGGATGTGAAGTCGGTCTCGGTGACATTCTCGGGTCCGGCCTCCCCCCGGCCGATGCCGCCCGTCGTGCGTGACGCTTCGGTCTCGGAGTTTCAGGTGAAAATCGGCGAAGCGGCACTCAGCAGCGGCGTGCAGGTCGGGGCAAAATGATGAACTTCAACAGATCTCTTTCCGCCGTCATCCTGGCGCTGGTCTCCGCCGCGTCCGGCGTGTCCCAGACCGTCTGGCTGGATGATACCGACCTCGGCGCGATGCGATGCGGGTGGAGTACGCCGAAGGCCGGGAAGTCCGTCGACGGAAACGCTCTCTCGGTGGCGGGGGAATCGTTCAGCCGCGGTGTCGGCACGCACGCCGTGAGCACGATGCTTCTCCGGCTGAACGGGAAGGGGCAACGTTTCGTCTCCCGCGTCGGGGTGGATGACGAGACGGGCAACCCCGCGGCCACGATCGAATTCTTCGTCCTGGCGGACCGCGACGTCATCTGGCGGAGCGGTGTCATGCGGACGGGGGACACGGCGAAATCCGTGGACCTCGACATCGGCGGGGTCGGTCTGCTGGGACTGCTGGTCACCGACGCCGGCGACGGCATCGATTACGATCATGCCGACTGGTGCGACGCGCGCCTGGAGATGACGGGACCGGTGGCCCCGGGTGACCTGACACCCCCCTCCGGGCTCCCGGGGAAGGACCGCGTTATCCTCACGCCCCCGGAATCGCCCGAACCACGCATCAACGGCGGGATGGTTTTCGGGGTCCGGCCCGGTCATCCCGTGTTGTATACGATCGCGGCGAGCGGTGACCGGCCCATGAAGTTTTCCGCGGGGAACCTCCCGGAGGGCCTCAAACTCGACGCTTCCACCGGGCACCTTGCCGGCACCATCGCCCGGCCCGGCGACTATACCGTCACCCTCACCGCGACGAACACGGCCGGCGTCACGTCCAGGGACCTGCGCATCGTCGCCGGCGATGACATCGCGCTGACACCGCCCCTCGGGTGGAACAGCTGGAACTGCTGGGGGGGGTCGGTCAGCGCCGCAAAGGTGCTCGCCTCGGCCCGTGCCATGGTGTCCACCGGTCTCGCCCGTCACGGATGGAGTTACATCAACATCGACGACGGGTGGCAGGGCGTGCGGGGCGGAGAGGACACGGCCATCCAGGGAAACCGGAAATTTCCGGACATGAAAGCCCTGGCGGATTCGGTCCATGCCCTCGGGCTGAAGATCGGCATCTATTCGACCCCCTGGATGGGGAGTTACGAGGGACACATCGGCTCCTCGGCCGACCACGCCGACGGATCGTACGACTGGATACAATCGGGAGAGGCGAACGCCGACGACCGTCACCGGGACTACCGGAACGGACGAAACCGATACTGGCGGTTCGGGGAGTATTCGTTCGCCGCCAATGACGCCCGACAGTGGGCGAAATGGGGGATCGATTACCTCAAGTACGACTGGAACCCGAACGATCTCCCCCACGTCGAGGAGATGGAAAATGCCCTGAGGCAAAGCGGGCGCGATCTCATCCTGAGCCTTTCGAACAGCGCGCCCTTCGGATCGGCGTCCGGGCTCTCGGCGCTCGCCCAGTGCTGGCGGACCACCGGCGACATCCGCGACACCTGGGAGAGCATGAGCCGCATCGGGTTTTCGCAGGACCGGTGGCGCCGTTTCGCGCGCCCGGGGCACTGGAACGATCCCGACATGCTCGTCGTCGGGCGGGTCGGCTGGGGTCCGGAACTCCGGGCCACGCGCCTCACGCCCGACGAGCAGTACACGCACATCAGCCTGTGGAGCCTCCTGGCGGCGCCGCTCCTCCTCGGGTGCGACCTGGCACAGCTCGACGACTTCACGCTCGGCCTGCTGACGAACGACGAGGTCCTGGAGATCAATCAGGACCCGCTCGGGGACCAGGCGAGGCTCCTGAGCAGGGGTGAGGGCCGGGAGGTCTGGGTAAAGGAACTGCAGGACGGATCGAAGGCCGTGGGGCTTTTCTTCCCTGCGAACGAGTTCAACGAACCGGCGGATTATTTACCGTGGGAAGATGAGGAGACGGCTGAAATGACGTTCACGGGCGACGAACTCGGGATCAGGGGGGAGTTCAGGGTGCGTGACCTCTGGAGGCAGGAAGACCTGGGGGTCCATTCACGGACTTTTTCCGCCACCGTTCCCTACCACGGTGTGGTACTGCTCAGGGTGGAGGAGGTGACGGAGTGACCGGTATGCGTGCGGCGGTCGGGGCGGCCGCTCTGGCCGCGATGCTCTTCTGCGGATGCGGGAACGGGAAATCGCCGGCAGACGCCGGGCACGTGAAGATCGGGTTTCTGGTCAAGCAGCCGGACGAACCCTGGTTCCAGAACGAATGGAAATTCGCCCAGCAGTGCGCCGACTCGTTCGGATTCACGCTGATCAAGATCGGCGCGACGGACGGTGAGAAGGTCCTCTCGGCCATCGACAACCTGGCCGCCCAGGGCGTGGGGGGCTTCGTCATCTGCGCGCCCGACGTGCGCCTCGGTTCGGCGATCGTCGGCAGGGCGCGCGCGCAGGGGCTGAAGGTCATGAGCGTCGACGACCGGCTGGTGGGGTCCGACGGGCGGTATATCACGGAGGTCCCCCACCTCGGGATCTCGGCAAGCGAGATCGGGAAGACGGTGGGTCGCGCCCTCGCTGCGGAGATGGCCGTCCGGGGATGGGACACGGCCGGTACGGCGGTCTGCGCGGTGACGTGGGAGGAGCTCCAGACAACGCGTGAGCGGACCGACGGCGCCATCGGGGCCCTCGTCACGGCGGGTTTTCCCGAAGCCCGGGTCTTCAAGGCCCCGCAGCGCGTGGCGGACATCCCCGGCGCCTTCGACGCCGTGAACGCCATGCTCGTCCAGCACCCCGAAATCCGGCGGTGGCTCATCTGCGGGAACAACGACAACGCCGTGCTCGGCGCGGTCCGGGCGATGGAGGGGCGCGGATACGACGCCGCGTCGGTGATCGGGATCGGGATCAACGGTACCGATTGTATCGTGGAATTCGAAAAAGACAAACCCACGGGGTTTTTCGCATCGATCCTTCTCTCCCCGAAGCAGCACGGCTTTGATACCGCGGCGATGATGTACCGGTGGATCAAAGACGGCGCCGAACCCCCGGGGGAGACCTACACCGCCGGGATACTGATCACCCGCAAGACCTTCAGGGAAATCCTCTCGTCGCAGGGCCTGCTCTGACCCCCCGCGATTCCGCTCCGGACCGATGAACGCCCTCTCTTCGATATGGAAAAACACCGGCATGATCGCCGTGTTCTTCGTCCTGTTCGCGCTGGTGTCCCTGTTCGTGCCGAACTTCTTCTCCTGGGTGAACCTCAACGGGCTCGCGCTCTCGGTCGCCACCGTCGGGATCATCGCCTGCACCATGCTCTTCTGCCTCGCCTCCGGGGACTTCGACCTTTCGGTGGGATCGACCGTGGCGTTCGCCGGCGTCCTCTGCGCGGTCGTCATCAACGCCACCGGCAGCGTGGCCGCGGGGATTTTGTCCGCGCTCGGGGCCGGGGCCCTCGTCGGACTGGTGAACGGGATCGTCATCGCCCGGATCGGGATCAACGCGCTGATCACCACGCTCGCGACGATGCAGGTCGTCAGGGGGTTTTCGTATATCGTCTCCGACGGGAAGGCAATCGGGATACGCGAGCAATCGTTTTTCTCCCTCGGCGTATCGACCCTCGCCGGCGTGCCCACCCCCGTCTGGATCATGGTGGCCCTCTTCACGGTCTTCGGGGTGATGCTGAACATGACGGTTTTCGGGCGGTACGCCCTCGCAACCGGGGGGAACAGGGACGCCGCGTGGCTGGCTGGCATCAGGGTGGTGAGGGTGAAGGTGGCTATCTTCGTCCTCCAGGGGATCGTCGCCGCGTTCGCCGGGGTGATCCTCGCCTCGCGGATGACCAGCGGCCAGCCCGCCGCGGGACAGGGCCTGGAGCTCCAGGTGATCTCCGCGTGCGTCCTCGGGGGGGTCTCCCTCACCGGCGGCGTGGGGACCATCGGGGGGGTGATCGTGGGCGTGCTCATCATGGGGATCGTCCAGAACGCCATGAACCTCCTGAACATCCCCCCGTTCTACCAGTACGTGGCCAGCGGCCTGATCCTCCTGGCCGCGGTCATCCTCGACCGTTTGAGGAAGAGGACATGAACCACCGCCGCTACGATTCCGCCTCGGTGGCCGAGAAATACGCCCTCGAACGGGGCCGCCACCGGGACCTGTACGCACCCGTGGAAAAAATCCGGGTCATCGAGGTGGAGAATTTTCCCTCCCTCGGCCGCCTGGCGGCTCTCCGTTTCATCGAGTGGGTCCTCCGGAACCCCGGGGGGGTGATCGCGCTCCCCACGGGGAAGACCCCGGAATATTTCATCAAGTGGGTCAGGCACGTCCTCGCCGGATGGCGGACGAACGAGGTCCGGGGCGTCCTGGCCGGCCATGGGATCGATGCGGGGGCGCCGCCCGACATGCGGGCCCTGACGTTCGTGCAGCTCGACGAATTTTATCCGATCGATCCGGCGCAGCACAACAGTTTCCACCATTTCGTCAACGAGTATTACATCAGGGGTTTCGGCCTCGACCCCGCGAAAGCGCTCCTCATCGATACATCGGCGATCGGGGTGCCGCCGGGGCGGACCATCGCCGGAATCTTTCCCGGCAACATGGTGGACCTGACACTCCGGACCCGGCACCTGCGTGACGACCGTGAAATCATCCAGAAGGAGGTGATCAGCCGGGTCGACGAGTTCTGCATGGCCTACGAATCCAGAATCCGCGAGCTGGGCGGGATCGGGTTCTTCCTCGGGGGGATCGGCCCCGACGGGCACATCGCCTTCAACGTCCGGGGTTCCGGTTTCTACTCGGTGACCAGGCTGACCCCCACGAACTACGAGACGCAGGCCGCGGCGGCGGCTGACCTCGGCGGGATGGAACTGTCACGCAACAGGCTGGTGATCACCATCGGCCTGGAAACCATCACGTGGAACCCGGATTGCACCGCGATCATCATGGCCGCGGGAGAGGCCAAGGCCGGCGTGGTGGCGCGGGCGGTGGAGGGGCCGAAGAGCCCGCAATCGCCGGCGTCGATTCTCCAGGGTCTCGACGGAGCCCGCTTCTACCTCACCCGGGGTGCGGCCTCGGGCCTCACCGAGAGGCGGTACGCGGATCTCGCCGGGTCAGGGGCCCCCGACGAGGAAACGACCGACGGCATCGTCATCCGCTGCGCCCTCTCCGGGAGAAAACCCCTCCGGGATCTCGGTCCGGAGGACGCTGCCGCCGACCGGTTTGCCGGGCTCCTCGTCGAAAAAACCGGCAAGACCACCCTGGACCTGGGCGTTGCGGCGGCCGGGAGGATGACGGCGAAGATCGCTGCCGGTCTCCGGCAGGTCAGCGGGACGGTGTTCCTCCATACGGAGCCGCACCATGACGACATCATGCTCGGGTACCTGGCGCACATCTACCACCTCGTGCGTGATCCGTCCAACGTCCACTATTTCGCCAACCTCACGTCGGGCTTCACCTCGGTGACGAACGCCTTCATGAACTCCCGGGTCGGTTCGCTCGGGAAATTCAGCCACGACCCTGAAGTGGCGGCGATGCTGTCGGACGGGTATTTCGATCCGTCGGACGTCCGGCACAGGATGGAGGACGTCTATCTCTACCTCGACGGGGTCGCCGCCGGGGACGGGGCCATGATGGAGAGGGCGGAAGCCTACCGGTTCCTCCGGAGCCTCGTGGAGGTCTACGGCGTTTCCGATCCCGGGAAAATTTCGGACAGGATCGCGGAGCTCGGGGAGTACTTTTCCTCGACTTACCCGGGGGCGAAGGACCCGGCGGAAATCCAGACGCTGAAAGGGACGGTGCGGGAATGGGAAGTCGAACTCCTCTGGGCCTATTTCGGGATCGAGGCCTCATCGATACGCCCCCTCCGCCTCGGTTTCTACACCGGGGACATCTTCTCGCCGGAACCGGAGACCGGCCGCGACGCCCTGCCCGTCTACGAGTACATCAGGGAGGTGCGGCCCGGCGTGGTGACCGTCGCCTTCGACCCGGAGGGGAGCGGCCCGGATACGCACTACAAGGCGCTACGGGCGGTCGCGGGCGCCCTGAAGCTCTACGCCGAAAACGACGGCGGCGGCGGCGTCCGGGTCTGGGGATACAGGAACGTCTGGTACCGTTTCACGCCCGCCGAGGCGAACCTCTACGTCCCGGTCTCGCTCAATTCCCTGTCGCTGATGGACACGGCGTTCACCACCTGTTTCGCCTCGCAGCGTTCGGCCTCCTTTCCGAGTTACGACCACGACGGCCCCTTCTCCGGGCTTGCGAGAAAGATCCAGGTCGAACAGTACACGATGGCGAAGGCGTGCCTCGGGGCGGACTACTTCCTGAAGCACGAACACCCGCGGTTGCGGGCGGCGAGGGGGATGATCTTCCTGAGGGAGATGAACCTCCCCGAGTTTTTCAAAAAGGTCCGCGAGCTGCGGGACCTGACAGAGCTTCCCGGGAGCGGAGGGGCCTGACCGGGCGCCCGGGCCCTACGTCTTGAACACCCTCACGTCGATATTGTACTCCGAGATCTTCCGGTAGATGGTCTTCCGGTCCACTTCCATCTTCCGGGCGACCTCGTTCATGTTGCCGTGGCACTCCTCGAGCATCCTCATCAGGTATTTCAGCTCGGCGTCCCGGAGGACCTGCTCGACGTACGATTTGTAGGGGATGGAGGTGGTGAGGGGCGATTCCACCCCGGACCGCTCGTCCCCCGAGCCGCGGATCTCCAGCCGCGTGATGACGTCCTCCTCCGCCGTGATGATCGCCCTCTTGATGAGGTTCTCCAGTTCCCTGATGTTGCCCCTCCAGGAATGGTTCATCATGTCGTGGATGCATGAGGGTGTGAATCCCTTCAACGCGCGCGGTGTCAGGGACCGGTGTTTCGACAGAAAATGTTCGGCCAGGAGCGGGATATCGTCGATTCTGTCACGCAGGGGCGGGAGCGTGATCGGAAAGACGTTCAGCCTGTAGAGGAGGTCTTCCCGGAAGGTCCCCTCCTTCACGAGCGATTCGAGCTCCCTGTTCGTCGCCGCGATCACCCGGACATCCACCGGGGTCACCGCGTTGTTCCCCAGCCTGGTGACCTGTTTTTCCTGCAGGATCCGCAGGAGCTTCGTTTGCACGCCCAGGGGGATGTCACCGACCTCGTCGAGAAACACGGTCCCGCCGATTGCCTCTTCGAATTTTCCGATCCGCTGGCGTTGCGCCCCGGTGAACGCACCCTGTTCGTGTCCGAAGAGCTCGCTTTCCAGGAGGGACTCCGGAATGGCCGAACACTGGACGGCAATGAAATTGCCCGAACGGCGGGTGCTGTTGATGTGGATCGCGCGCGCGAGGAGTTCCTTGCCTGTTCCCGTTTCCCCGCTGATCAGCACCGTGACATCGGTATCCGCCACCTGCCGGACCTGCTTGAACACCCTGCGCATACCGTCGTTCTGGCTGACGATGTTGGCGAAATCCTTTCCTTCGCCGAGGAGTTCGCGGAGACGGAAAATCTCCCGGGTCTTGGTCCGGTCCTCGACCGCCTTCCGGACCTTGATCAGCAGCTCCTCGTTGTTGCAGGGTTTCGTGAGGTAGTCATGCGCCCCGAGCCGCATGGCCTCGACTGCGGTCGGGATGGACCCGTACCCCGTGACCATGATGACGGTGATCCCCGGATGGAATTCCCTGAGGCGGCCGAGGAGCTCGATCCCGTTCATTCCCTCCATCACGAGATCTGAGAGGACGATGTCGTATTGTGAGCGTGCCAGTGCCTCAAGGCATTCCTTCGCGGATCCGACGGTGTCCACGCGGTACCCCTCGTCACTGAGGAGCGTGCCCGTCGCGATCCGGAACGCCCTGTCGTCGTCGACGATGAGTATGCGGAAGTCTCCGGGGATCACGGTCCCTATTCCTTCTGCCGGGAATTGAGGGCGGGGAGCCCCACGGTGAACGTGGTACCTTTCCCCGGTTCACTTTTCACGCTGATACGTCCCTTGTGCTGCTGGACGATGCCGTAACAGACACTCAAACCGATACCGGCCCCGCTGACCTTTCCCTTGGTCGTGAAAAAGGCGTCGAAGATCCGTCCGAGGTATTCGGGGGGAATGCCCACGCCCGAGTCGGTCACCTCGATCACGACGGATCCGTCCGACCTGGCGGTCGTGATGAGGAGACGTCCCCCCTCCGGCATCGCGTCGCGGGCGTTGACGATGAGATTCAGGAAGAGTTGTTTAAGCTTGTCCGCCGACCCGCGGATATCCGGTACCGGATCACCGAGACGCAACTCAGGCTCGACCTGGTGTTTCCTCAGCATTTCCGAGGCCGCCCCGATCACCTCCCTGAGGACGTCGTTGACGGCGAGCGGCACTCCCGGGTCCGGACCGGTCACGGAATCCTTGTACACATTGAGCAATTGTTTCGTCAGCCGGGCGAGCCGTTCCACCTCGTCCTGCGCCACCTCGAGCAGCTCCCTGGCGGGGGATTCCGCGGGCGTTTTTTTGAGTGCCGTCTGGAGGCTGCTCAGGATATTGTGGACGGGGTTGTTGATCTCGTGGGAGAGCTGGGCGGTCATTTTCCCGGTGGCCGCCAGCCTTTCGCTTCTCACGAGTTCCTCCTGCATTTCCCTCAGTTTTCGGAGGGCCGACTCGAGCTCACGATTTCGCTCACCGAGCTGGCTGATTTTCTCCTTCAGCGTGTGGCTCATCTCGCCGAATTTCGTCGCAAGAAATTTCAATTCGACACCACGGGGTATCCCCATGGAGTAATCGTAATTTCCGCGGCTGATTTCCGCGGTCCCCCTGACCAGGTCGTTGATCGGACGGGTGACGCTCCTCGCGACCACGTACCCGACGATGATGGTGACCAGCAGGACGAGTGCGGCGAGCAGGATGAAGGATTCGCGCACGGGGGCGATGGCCGCCTGGACTTCTCTCCTGGTCGCCTTCAAAATGGCCAGTTCGGTCCGCTGGTCGTCCGGCGGCGTCCCGGGGTCGAGGGGGAGGATGATCGACATGAATTCCTCGCCCTCCGCCGGAATGGTCGGCAGGTCCGCGGTGTCAGGTCCGGTCCTGATTCCCGGTCCGCTACCGGTGAACCAGCGCCCGACGTCCTCGAGATTCTTTCCCGTGAGCGTGGAAATTCCCGGACGCCCGTCGACGAGCAGGAGCAGGTCGCTTTCGATCATCTCCCGGAGCGAGTTCAGGTTGTCCGGCGTGATCCTGAACCCGAGGAAAAGCGCCCCCACGATGTCCGGCCCGACGGTGATCGGCGCCGAGGCCACACGGTAGGCGTCATGTCCGAGGGATTTCACCCCCACGCGGACCTCACCGGGTGATTTTCCCGGCCGGACCGCGTCGAAGGAAGCGGGGAGTCTCGAGGGGGTTCCCCCGACCATGCAAAACAGCTGCCGACCCTGTGCGTTCGTGACCGCGAGGAAGTCTCCCCTGATCGTGTTCTGGAGTTCCAGCATGAGGTGTGACAGGGTGCTGCTGTCGGCAAGTTCGGTGACGGCCTTCAGCCGCGGGGTCTCCGCGAACAGTTGCGAGGTCTTCCCGAGCTGATCGAGCTGGAGATCGTTCAGGGCGCCGAGCGTCGAACGGTGGGTGCGCAGGTCCCGCGTCGTCTGGGCCTCGACGTGGGACTTCATCCGGACATTCACGACGACGTAGCCGACAATGAGTGCGCCGGTGACGACTGCCCAGATTGAGATGAGGATGACGGTCCTGAGTTTCACGCCCGGTCTCCCTAAAAGTTGACGACCATCTGGACAGCCGAGAGGTCGTCGGGAGGATCGGCTCCACGCGTTTCGGTATGCTGATAGACGAGCTTCAGCAGCACGTTTCGTGCGATACGGTATCCTGCGGCTCCCTCAATCCTGAAGACGTCGCGGTCCCAGGTCCCGTCGTAGAACACGGGAAGATAGAGGGGTCCGTAGACGGTGGCATGGATCCGGTTGAAGAAGACCCCCCCGACCCGGAGAGCGACCGAGTAGCGTGTCGCCGGGACGTAGCGGATTTCCGCCGAAGCACCGGTGGCCTTGAGGTCCGCTCCATACACGTCGGCGTATGCCCACCGGTTGTGGAAACCCTCAGCGTAGAAATCCAGGTGGCCAATGCTGTACTCCAGGTCGGCCCCGAAGATTTCCTGGTAATATTTCGCAGGGTCGCCTTCGGCGGTGTATCCCGCGCCGTAGGTGGTGTTCCCGCCGGAGGGGAGGAACGGCCCCCGCGCGTACGAGAAGCCGGCGGTCAGCCCCGTGACCGGAGAAAGTCCGAGCCGGAGATATTTTCCGAAGCCGCGGTTCGGGTTCAGCCCCCCGGGGGAGTAACTGCCGCTGGAGCTCGGTACGCCGTTGGTCAGTGCCACGGCGTATTCCACCACACCCCACCTGCCGAAGGCCTTGACACCGATGTCGTAGAGCGGACCCTCGATGATCCGGACTCCGTCACCGGCGGCGCTGTGGACATTGTTGAAGAGCCAGAGCTCGTAATCGGAGCGGCAGAGGGTGGTGAGGTGTTCCCTTCCCAGATTGAGGGAGAAGAAGGGGTTCGATCGGGGGAACCGGCGTTCGCCGAGTGCACCGAAAGGCGCGTCGATCTCCCCGATTTCAGCGTTGAGGGCCTGACCCGCCAGTTCGGTGAAGCGGAGTGCGAACAGGTCGATGGAGATTTCCTGATCCTGCATCACCCTGAAATTGCTCAGGAAAAAAATGTTTTCCGAGATTTCGGCATCGACGAACAGGTCGAATCTCCACCCGAACGTCGGCCGGCCGTCATTGACCGAATACTGGGACAGCGCTCTCTGCGATTTGAGCAGATGGGCCGAGGCCTGCCCGGCAATATTGAACTGAGCCGCGACCTGGCCGGTGGCGACGGCGAGCAGCATGCAGGACAGCATGAGCGTGCGTGAATGTGTCCGGGGTCGGGTCGGCGTGGTCATGGGAAATCCACCGTGATGGTTTTGCCGGCGTCCATCCGTACCCGGCGCGTCGAGACCTTCTTTCGACCGTACCAGAAACTCAGGTCGTAGGTTCCCTCCGGGAGATTCCGGATGGAGTACGTCCCGTCGTCGCCGGGGAGGGAAAAGTAAGGGTTTGTCAGGACGAGGATGGTGGCGAACATGTATGAATGGATGTCGCAGTAGACGTTCACGACGCCGGGTGTATCGAAAGTCACCGACCGTCTCCTCCCCTGCGGGTACCGTCCGAGGTCGAATTCCCTCGGCTGGGAGTACGAAAACACGTTGTGGTAGAGGTTGTCATTGTTCGGAAAATCCACCGTCGTTCCGACGATGACGGGGAGAACGAGCGGCCTGAACACCATCTGTGATTGATTCAGCCGCGGGTTGGTGTCCGGCGGCGGGTACCGCTCGCCACCGGAAACGTCTTCGACGTAGACCACCGCGACCTCCCGGAGGCGGTAGGGCTCGATGGGTTCCGCGGCGTGGGAAACATCGTCGTACCGGAGCATTTTTTTTCCCCTCCGGAGGCCCTCGAGGAGGTCGTCGGCGGGGGCGATGACCTTACCGGTGATGGACCCGGTCGGATGCCCCTGGGCGACTGCGCCGGAGACCGTCAGGGCGAGGACCATGACAATCCCCAGGAGAACCCCCGGCCCCGGGGTCATCGTGATATCCCGTCCGCTTCCGACGGGCGGGGCGTCAACGGTTGGGGGAGTCGTCCACATCGAAGCAATGTTACTGCTTTTCGAAAGAGAATCAAAATCGCCGGCCGATCAATGCCGGTGTGGGAGGCGTCCGGATTTGCGCGATCCCCGGCATTCAGTTGTTTTTTGCGCCTTCATTGATCCAGGTGCGGATGACGCCGATCGTGGTGTCCGCCAGGTAAGGCCCTCCGAGCGGCATCCTCGAGCCGAAGGGAGGGGAGGGTGAGAGTTTCTTGATGATATTACTCGCGGCGGCGTCCCCGGGGACGATGGCGGGTCCGTGGTCCCCGCCGGCGAGGAGTGCTGCCACGCTCGTCACGACCAGACCCCCGCTCCCTCCGTGGCATCCGGTGCATCCGGCGCCCGAGAAGATGGGGAGGACGTCCGAGCTGAAGGATGTGGAATTTGACCCGCCGCCACCTCCGCCGCCGCCGGAATATGTCGGACCGGTGGCGCTCGAGCACGCAAGCAACGAGACCGAGATGAGGATTGTGAACGGGATGTACAAGTGTTTTTTCACGGTTGCACCTTCTCAGTGAATGTTGTATGGGGGAATGTGCAAGATGTGTGCCACCGGGGAGTCGTGCTTGTGGTTGAATTCACGCCTGTATTCCCGCCCGCCGACGGGTCATGGGTCACGGCATACCCGCCCGGGTCACCGGATCCGGCGAGGTCTGTGGAAGTGATGGGACACATCAATCCCGTTCGGCGCCATTGCATCCGATCCAGGTCCGGCACGATGATTGCATAATGTTCATATCAGTATAGGCCAACTATAGCGTACCTGGTTAATTTCGGAGAAAACAGGATGGAGAAAATCATCATAGCTTTTCTGGCGCTGGGGTTACTGCTTTCGGCATGCAGTTCGACGACGGATGCTCCTGCGGGTGTACCGGTAACGTTCTCCGCCAGCCTGTCCACGTCGGGCGTTCTGGGGAAAGTATCGGCTTCGGCGGACTCGGTCGTTCTGACGCGTGTCCGGCTGGTCGTACGGCATGTGCGATTCCTCTCCCGGCGGGATTCATCTGACATCAGGTCAATGCCGACCGTCATCGATCTCCGTCCGAACGCGGGCCTTGAGGACGTCTTCATATCATCGCTCCCGCCCGGGGAGTACAACGGTGTGAGGATAAAAATCCACCGGGTGGAGAACAGCGACCTGGGGGGCATGAATCCCGCCGAGGCCGAAAAATTTACCGACTTCCTTTCCGGAGACCGCTACAGCGTCATCGTGGAGGGTGCGGTTATCGATAGCGGGGCTGCGGGTCCCCGTCCCTTCGTCTACAGGAGCAGGATCGATGAGGAGCAGGAGTGGTCATTCCCCGAACCGCTCATTCTTACGGAATCAGGTTCGTTGACCATAACGATGCGACTCAGCACAAATGGCTGGTTCCGTTCTGCGACAGGGGCGTTTCTCGATCCCACCGACCCGGCGCACGAAAACACTATCGATGACAACATCCGGACTTCGATTGAAGTCTTTGAAGACAACGATCGGAATGGTCTCGACGGTCAGGACTGAATCCTCTCCTGTTCGGTAACAGGCTTTGGATGGCGGGCGGGGACTGCCCGGGTGACCGTCCCCGCCCTCGGTATCGCCTATCCCACAACCTTTCCCTCCCTCCACGTGGCGTTTTTGCGGGAAAACCGTTATACTGTCATGCAGACCGTCCACCGGATCATGATCCTCTCGTGTCCGTACACTTCTCAGACAAATATCACACGATCGAACAATGAAAATCGGTATTCTGACCGGCGGCGGCGACGTCCCCGGCCTGAACTCGTGCATCAAGGCGGCCTGCTATCGTGCCGTGGAGACCGGCCATACCATGCTCGGAATCCGGCTCGGGTGGGGGGGGCTGTTGAGCTACAACCCGGCGGAGCGGGAAGGCAGGGACGAACTGATCGTTCCCCTGACCAGATCGAACACGCGGACGATCGACCGGACCGGTGGGACCTACCTGCATACCTCGAGAACGAACCCGGGGAAGGTCGACCGCAGGTTCCTGCCGGAATTCCTCAGGGCGGAGTACGGCGCCGCCGGCAGCGGTGACATGGTCGATTGCACGAAACACGTTCTGAGGGTGATCGAACACCTCGGCATCGATGCCCTCGTGGCGATCGGCGGCGACGATACGCTCAGCTACGCCGCGCGTCTGCACAGCGAGGGCGTGCCGATCGTCTGCGTGCCGAAAACGATGGACAACGATGTCCACGGGACCGATTACTGCATCGGGTTCTCGACGGCGGTGACGCGGAGCGTCGAGTTCATCCACGCGCTGAGGACCCCGACCGGGTCCCACGAGAGGATCGCCGTGGTCGAACTCTTCGGACGGTATTCCGGCGAAACGTCGCTCATCGCGGCGTACCTCGCGGGTGTGGACAGGGCGATCATCTCCGAAGTCGACTTCGACATGGAGAAACTCACGCGGTACCTCGTCGACGACCGGAACGACAACCCGAGCCGGTACGCGATCATGACGATTTCCGAGGGCGCGAAACCGATCGGCGGGGAGATGCACCTCACCGGCGAGGCGGACGCCTACGGCCACAAAAAACTCGGCGGAATCGGTGACACGGTCAGCAAGGAGATCGAGAAGCGTTCCGGGGTGAGGACGGTGTACCAGCAGCTGGCCTACCTCATGCGGAGTGGCGCGCCGGACGCCCTTGACCTGATGGTGAGTACGAGCTACGGGCACCTCGCCACCGACCTTCTGCTCGCGAAACACCACGGCAGGATGGTGGCACTGAACAACGGGAATTACACCACGGTGCCGATCGCCATGATCACGGGCGGGAAGAAGCGCGTGGACGTGGACGAACTGTACGATGTGGAACGGTACCGTCCGAAGGTCGCCCACCTCATGGGCAAACCGATGTTTCTCTACTAGGCGGTTTCCGGGTCCGCGGGGTCATTTCAGCCAGCCCTGTGTACGGTACCATTCCAGCGTCTGGCGTATCCCGGCATCGAGCGAGAGTTTTTCCCCGAAGCCGAGTTCCCGCGCGGCCTTGGAGCCGTCGAACGTCCAGGCATCCTGGACGATGTCCCTCACCTTCTCGAGATTCAGGACGGCGGGTTTGTCGCCGAACATCGCGAAGAACTGAGCGAACGCCCCGATCGCGTACACGCACCACTCCGGTACCTTGATCCTGACCGGTGTGCGCCCCATGATGCCCGCCGTCACCTCACCCACGTGGTGCCAGTTGTAATACTCTTTCCCCGAGATGAAATACGTTTTCCCCGCCGCACCGCGGTGTTCGCCGGCCATGACGATGCCGTCCACCAGGTCCGAGACGTGGATCAGGCTGACGAATTTCTCCCCGAACCCGATCAGGGGCTGAATCCCCATGCTCATGGTCCTGAAAAATTCGAGCACGTCGGTGTCCCTCGGTCCGTACACCGCCGGCGGGCGGACGATCGTCACGGGGATTTTATCCATCACCCCGAGGCATTCCTTCTCCGCCTCCATCTTGCTCACGCCGTAGGTCGTGATCGGGTGGAAGGGAGTGGACTCGTCCACGGGCAGTCCCGGCGCCGCCGGTCCGACGGCCGCACCGCTGCTGACGTGCACGAACCTCCCGATCGCGGGATTGGAATCGAGCACGGCCGCCAGGAGATCCCGGGTGACGTCCCGGTTTCCCCGGAAATATTCCTCCCGGGTCCTGGCCTTGGTGACGCCCGCGACGTGATAGATCATGTCGACGCCGGCGACCGCCTCGCGGAGAAACCGGCGGTCGCCGTACTCCCCCTCGCTGAAGACCACGGGGACGTCCCGGAGCCATTTCGTGTCGGAGGTTTTCCTGGTGATGGCGCGGAGGGTGTGGCCGTCCCGGTGGAGGCGCCCCGCGAGGTGGCTGCCGATGAAACCCGTCGCGCCGGTGATGAGTATGTTCATATGGTGCCGCGGGCCGGGGATGTGTAAGGAAGTATGCTGCGTGTGGTCAAATTGACTTTCACAGGCTCATGCAGTATATTAAAAAATTAAATTTCGTCCAATTTCCACCGTCCTTCCTCAATCTCGCACGATATAACCAGTACCCGTCCGACATGAGCGACACGAAAACTTCCCCCGCGAACGCGGGCTCCCCGTCACCACAACCCGTTATCGACCTCTTCCAGAAGTGCAGGGATTTCACACGCGCCGACGAGGTCAAGGCGGCGGGTTTTTATCCCTATTTCCGGGCGATCGAGGAGAACGAGGGACCCGTGGTGCAGATCGAGGGGCGGAAGGTCGTCATGGCCGGTTCGAACAACTACCTCGGCCTCACGGCGCACCCGAAGGTGAAGGAAGCGGCCCGCCTGGCCGTCGAAAAATACGGGACGGGGTGTTCCGGATCGCGCTATCTCACCGGAACCCTCGACCTTCACAACGAACTCGAGGCCCGGCTCGCGAAGTTCATGGGAAAGGAGGCGTGCCTCCTCTTCTCGACCGGCTACCAGACCGCCCAGGGGATCATCCCCACGCTCGTGCAGCGCGGTGAATACCTCGTCACCGACAAGGACAACCACGCCTGCATCGTCGCGGGGTACATGATGGCGAAGGGGATGTTCGCGGATTTCGTGCGGTACAAACACAACGACATGGCCGACCTCGAAAGGGTCATTTCCCGGCTCCCGGCGGGCGCGGGCAAGCTGATCGTTTCCGACGGGGTCTTCAGCACCTCGGGTACCATCGTGGACCTGCCGAAGCTCGTGGAGGTCGCCGGGAGATACAATGCCCGGATTCTCATCGACGACGCGCATTCCGTGGGAGTGATCGGCCGCGGCGGCAGGGGCACGGCGAGCCATTTCGGGCTCGACGCCAGCGTGGACATGACCATGGGGACCTTCAGCAAGACGTTCGCCTCGCTGGGGGGGTTCGTCGTCGGGGAAGAGCGGGTCATCAATTACCTCAAACATCATTCCCCGGCACTCATTTTCAGCGCGAGCCCGACGCCGGCCTCCGTCGCGGCGGCCCTCGCGGCCCTGGACCTCCTCGAGGCCGAGCCGGAACGGATCGACCGCCTCCTGAAGAACGCCGACACGATGCGGAAGGGCTTCCGGAAACTCGGGTTCAGGATCATCGAGAGCCAGTCGGCGGTCGTCCCGGTGATCGTCGGCGACGACATGCTGGCCTTCACGCTGTGGCGCGAACTCTTCGACAACGGGGTCTTCGTCAACGCCTTCATCAGCCCGGGCGTTCCCCCCGGCATGCAGATGATGAGGACCAGCTACATGGCCTCACACGAGGATTCTCACCTCGAGACCATCCTCGGGGTCTTCGAAAAAGCCGGGAAAAAGCTCGGTATCATCTCCTGATTTACACCGTTCCCACACACAGCGGGAGCGATACTCCGCCCCCGCGTTCTTAACACAGAGTTTCCATGCCGCAGATCACGGTCCGACCGGTCGCCTCCCGCAGTGACCGGAACTGTTTCATCAGGCTGCAGTGGACGATGAACGCCCGCCTCGCCGGGTGGGTCCCCCCGCTCCTGGCGGACCGACGGAAGCTGCTCGACCGTGACCGTCACCCCTTCTACCGCCACGCGGACGCGGAGTTTTTCATCGCCGAGCTCGACGGGGTGCCCTCGGGCCGCATCGCCGCAATCGTCAATCACAACCACAACACCGAACACGGGGAAAACATCGGCTTCTTCGGGTTCTTCGAGTGCGTCGAGGACCAGGCCGTCGCCGACGCGCTCTTCGGAGCGGCGGTGGAATGGCTCCGCGCGCGGAAGGTCACTGCGGTCAGGGGTCCGGCGAACCCGTCGGTGAACGACGAGTACGGCCTGCTCGTCGACGGGTTCGACGATCCGCCGACCGTGATCATGAGCTTCAACCCACCCTACTACGGGCGGCTCGTGGAGTCGGCGGGCTTCACGAAGGTCCGGGACCTCTTCACGTATGAGCTCCGCAGCGAAACGTTCATCAGCGCTAAACTCGAACGCGTGACCGCGCGGCTGAAGGAAAGGGAGGGTCTGACGATTCGCCCGATGAACATGGAGGACTTCAGTGGGGAGGTCGCGAGGATCAGGGACCTGTACGCCCGGGCATGGCAGAAGAACTGGGGGGCGGTCCCTATGACGGACGCGGAGTTCGACAACCTGGCCAGGGAACTGAAGCCCGTGCTCAGGCCGGAACTGATTCTCTTCGCGGAATTCCGGGGGGAACCGGTCGGTTTCGCACTCTCCCTGCCCGACTTCAACCAGGCGTTGAAGTACAACAGGCGGGGCTGGTTCCTCACCGCACTGCTCTGCTTGATATTTTTAAGGAAAAAAATCAACAGGGTTCGTATATTGGTGCTGGGAGTACTCCCGGAGCGCCTGAAAACCGGCGCCGGAAGCCTCCTGATGTACGAAACAGGAAAGCGGGCCATGGCGCTGGGTTATCCCCTGGGGGAAGCCGGCTGGATACTGGAGGACAACGTCATGATGAACCGCGCCGCAGAGTTCATGAACGGCAGGCGCACGAAGGTCTACCGCATTTACGAGAAATCAATCACACCCCCGAAGGAGCAGCAGTATGGCCGTTAAACCCGTCGAAAAAATCTGGATGAACGGAAAATTCGTCAAGTGGAGCGATGCCAACATCCACATCCTCTCGCACGTCATCCACTACGGATCCTCCTGGTTCGAAGGCATCCGTTGCTACGACACCAAAAAAGGTCCGGCCATTTTCCGGCTCGGAAAACACATGGAGCGCCTCTACGATTCCGCGAAGATCTACCACGCGGAGATCCCGTACAAGCGGGAGGTGCTGACCGAGGCGATCCTGGAAACAATCCGCGTCAACAACATGAAATCGTGCTACATCCGGCCGATCGTGTACCGCGGATACGGGGACGTGGGCGTCAACCCCCTCAACAATCCCGTTGACGTCGCGATCGCCGTCTGGGAATGGGGCACCTACCTCGGCGAGGACGCGCTCACGAAGGGGATCGACGTGTGTGTTTCCTCGTGGGCCCGGCCCGCGCCGAACACCCTGCCCACGATGGCCAAGGCGGGGGGGAATTACATGAACGCCCAGTTGATCAAGATGGAGGCGGTCAAGGCGGGGTTTACCGAGGGAATAGCGCTCGACATCTACGGGTACGTGAGCGAGGGAAGCGGCGAGAACATCTTCATGATCAAGAACAACGACGTCTACACCCCGCCCTTCACCTCAAGCGTCCTGCCGGGGATCACGCGGTCTTCCGTGATGACCCTGATGAGGGAGGCCGGCCACCGGATCATCGAGAACAGGGTGTCGCGCGAGATGCTGACCATCGCCGACGAGATCTTCTTTACCGGGACGGCTGCCGAGATCACGCCGATCAGGTCGGTCGACAGGTTCCCGATCGGGGACGGGAAACCCGGGCCGATCACGATGGAGACCCAGAAAAAATTCTTCGACGTCGTGCACAACGGGAACGACGGCAAGAACTGGTTGACGTTCGTGTACAACGATTGACGGCCCGCGCCGGGGAAGGGGCGGGGGAGGTGAACGCATGAAGGAAAAGAGATCATCGACGGGGGACCGGTCCCAGCTGCAGATACGGCGCATCCTCGTGCCGGTGGATTTTTCGGACTACTCGAAGGACGCCCTGCAGTACGCCGCCGACCTCGGGATCCACTTCAGGGCGGAGCTGCTGCTGATCTATGTCGTTGAATCGGTCGGATACCCCGCAGACCTCGGGTACGGCGGTGTGGACATTTCCGCGATCGAGAAAGAGATGTCCGACCGCGCCCGGGGTGAACTGGACCGGCTGGCCGGGTCCTACGCCGGCAGGAAACTCAGCATCTCGACCGTCGTCCACACCGGCCGGCCGTACGTGGAGATCCTCCGCGCGGCCAAGGAATACGGAACGGACCTGATCGTCATCGCGACACACGGGCACACCGGAGTCGAACACATCCTGTTCGGGAGCACCGCCGAGAAGGTCGTCCGGAAGGCCCCCTGCCCGGTCATGGTGGTACGATAGCGAAAACGCCCCCTCCCGGTGGGGGAGGGGGCGTTTTTTGTGGTCTGCGTGATCCCGGGTCGTGCCTACATCGACCGTTCCATCATGTAGCCCACGAAATTCCCGAGTGAGTCCTTCGCGGCCGAAGGGGGGAGGGCGTCGAGCGACCGGACCGCCGCCGCCGAATATTCCTCCGCCTTCTTCACCGCGTACCCGATTCCACCGTAGCGTTCCGCGAACTCGATCACCTGCCCGATCTCCTTCCTCGCCGCCCCGTTCTTCACGATCGAGATGATCCGCTTCGATTCACCCCTGGGGGCCGCCGCGAGCGAATGAATGAGGGGGAGCGTGAGCTTTTTCTCCTTCAGGTCGATCCCCGTCGGTTTCCCGGTGATGCTTTTCCGCCCGGTGTAGTCCAGCAGGTCGTCGCGGATCTGGAAGACGAGGCCGACGGTTTCCCCGAACTCCCTCATGGCGTCGATCATCGGTTGATCGGCCCCCGCGCTCGTGGCGCCGATCTGGCAGCAAGTGGAAATGAGGGAAGCGGTCTTGTCCGAGATGATCCTGAGGTACGTGGGTTCATCCAGGTCGAGGTCACGGCTCTTCGCGATCTGCAGGATCTCCGCCTCGCTCATCCGGCGGACGGCGTCCGACGTGATTTTCAGGAACTGAAAATCGTCGTTGTCGAGGGAGAGCAGGAGGCCCTTCGCGAGCATGTAGTCCCCCATGAGGACCGCAATCTTGTTCTTCCAGACGGCGTTGATGGAGGCGATGCCCCTCCGCGTATCGGCGTCGTCCACGACGTCGTCATGAATGAGCGTCGCGGTATGGAGGATCTCCACCAGTGCCGCCCCGCGGTAGGTGCTCTCGTTGATGCCGCCGCAGGCGCTCGCCGAGAGCAGGACCAGCGCGGGCCTGATCCGTTTCCCCTTCTGTTTCACGATGTACCGGACGATGAAGTCGACGAAGGTGACCTTCGATTTCATGGCCTCGCGGAGTTTCTCCTCGAAGATGTCGAGCTCGTTTTCGACCGGCCGGGTCAGCTCTTTCAGTTTCACGGGAGCCTCACGGGAGGTCTGACAGGGATGGGTTCGACGTGTCGCGCTTCTTCTTGGCCAGGCCCGCGATCCAGATGCTGATCTCGTAGAGGGCCACGATCGGAACGGAAAACACCGACATCGTGATCGGGTCGGTCGTCGGGGTGATGATCGCCGCGGCCACGAGGATCACCACGTACGCATGCCGCCGGTAGTGGCGCATGAACGCGGGCGTGAGGATGCCGAACCGCGCCAGGAAATACGACACCATCGGGAGCTCGAAAATCAGCCCGGAGATCAGGACGAGCTGGACGACGAAACTCATGTATTCGCTCACCGAGATCATGTTCCTGATGTCCGCGGTGCCGAACTCGGTGAAGAACTGCAGCATGTAGGGCAGCATCACGAAATAGGAAAACGCGACGCCCGCGAAAAAGCAGAGGGAGGAAAAGGCCACGATCTTCGAGATGTATTTCCGTTCCTTCGGGAGGAGGCCGGGCTGGATGAATTTCCACATCTGGTAGAGCAGCCAGGGAACGCTGACGATCAGCCCGGCGACGATCACGACGAGCATGTAGAACGTGATCTGTCCGTACGGGATGGTGTTGATGAGTTCGAGGGGGGGTGAGGTCCGGGTGGCGGGCCTGAGGACCAGTTCGTTGATGATCCAGTCGGAAAAGTAGCCGCAGACCGCCACCGCGACCAGCAGCCCGATCACGGATTTGATGAGATGCCAGCGGAGTTCCTCGAGGTGGTCGAGGAACGACATCTCCGTTTCGTCGGGGGAAAATTCTTCCGTATCAGGTTTCGGTGTGCGGCGCGATGGCGTCATGTGTCTCGAGGTGCGGTGTTGGATTCATTGCGGCCGGCCGGGACGCCCGTTCCCGGCGGGCCGTTACACTGTGTACAGGGGAAACCCCTTGCAGAGGTCTGCCACCTCCCGGGAGACATTGCGGTAGACGCTTTCGTCCCCGATCCCGCTCAGGACCCGGTCGATGAGGACCGCGATCGACTCCATTTCCGCGACACCCATTCCCCGGGTGGTGAGGGCCGGCGTGCCGATCCGGATACCGCTGGTGACCAGCGGGCTCTTGTCGTCGAAGGGCACGGCGTTCTTGTTGACCGTGATGCCGGCAAGGTCGAGCGCCTCCTGCGCGGCCTTCCCGGTCAGTTTCTTGTTCCTGAGGTCGATCAGCATGAGGTGGTTGTCGGTCCCCCCGGACACGATATCGTACCCCCTCTTCAGCAGCGCCGCCGAGAGCGCCCGGGCGTTGTCGATGATGCGTTGCGCGTATTCCCTGAATGAGGGTTGAAGGTTCTCGCCGAACCCAACGGCCTTCGCGGCGATCACGTGCATCAGCGGGCCGCCCTGGATGCCGGGGATGACCATCGAATCGAGCAGTTCGGAGATCATCTTCGTCCGCCCCGACTTCGGGGCGGTGATCCCGAAGGGGTTTTCGTAATCGGTCCCGACCAGGATCAACCCGCCCCGGGGGCCCCGCAGCGTCTTGTGCGTGGTCGATGTCACGACGTGACAGTGCGGCACCGGGTCGTTGAGAAGTTTCGCCGCGATGAGGCCGGCGGGATGGGCGATGTCCGCGAAGAGGTAAGCCCCGGCCCGGTCGGCGATGCGGCGGAAGGCCGCGTAATCGATGTTCCGGGAGTAGGCGCTCGCGCCGACCGTGATCATTTTCGGGCGTTCGGCCACCGCGATGCGCTCCACTTCGTCGTAGTCGATGGTTCCCCTCTCCCGGTCGATGCCGTATGAGACGAAGTTGTAGAGCCGTCCCGAAAAGTTGACCGGTGAACCGTGTGTGAGATGTCCGCCGTGCGAGAGGTCCATGCCCATGACCTTGTCGCCCGGTTTCAGGAAGGTGAAATAGACGGCCATGTTGGCCTGGGAACCGGAATGGGGCTGGACGTTTGCGTAGGACGCGCCGAAGAGTTTTTTCACGCGGTCGCGCGCGAGGTTCTCGGCCTCGTCGACGAATTCGCACCCGCCGTAGTACCTCTTGCCGGGGTAGCCCTCGGCGTACTTGTTGGTGAGGACCGAACCCATCGCCTCGATCACCGCGCGGCTGACGAAATTCTCCGACGCGATGAGTTCGAGCGTGGTGTTCTGGCGTTCGGTCTCCCGGAGGATGATGCCGGCGACGTCGGGGTCGGTCTTCTTCAGGGATTCCATTGGATTGTGCCGCGCGAGTTCGTTTACGGTTTCTTCACGTCTTCGATTTTGTCCACCCGGCGCTGGTGGCGTCCGCCCTGGAATTCGGCGGAAAGGAATTCCTCGATAATCTCCACGGCCTTCTCCCAGGTCATGAGCCTCGAACCGATCGCAAGGACGTTCGCGTCGTTGTGCTCCCTCGCCATCCGCGCGGCGACGGTCGATTCCACGTTCGCGGCCCGGACGCCCGGGTGCCTGTTTGCCGCGATCGACATGCCGATGCCGGTCCCGCAGACCAGTATCCCGACCTCGGCCTTCCCGGCCGCGACGGTGCCTGCGACTTCGTGAGCGTAATCAGGGTAATCGGTGGATTCCGCCGACGAGGCGCCGAAATCGGTGACCGCGATGCCCTTCGATTTCAGGAGTCCGATGATTTTCTGTTTGTATTCAAAACCGGCGTGATCGGAGCCCGTCGCGACGGTATGGATCCGACGCGTCATTCCTCCACCGTACGCTGGAACCAGAGCGCGGAGATATCCAGGGATGCCGACACCCGGAAGATCCTGTCGTCCTGCAGCCCGTTGTCGGACGATCCCCTCATCGAAAAGGCCGCCGAGAGCGCTATGCGGGTTTCCCTGAGGATCGGGAAGCTGATCCCCGCGGAAATTCCCGTTTCGCGGATGGCGGTGTTCCTCGCCTCGAGATAACCTCCCTCGTGGTAGATGCCGAACATGTAGGAGGTCTTCCGGGAGGAAGCCGGGTTCGGGTCGATGTTGCGGAAAAATTCCACTCCCGCCGAGACCCGGACGCTGTTCCTGAGCCTGACGTCGGCCGATGTTCCGAAGGTCGTCCCGCCCCATTCCTGGTATCCCGCGTCCGCCGCGACGAGGAAGTCCGGTGAGCGGTAGCTGAGGCCGCCGGTGAACGATACGGGTAGCCTGAAGGTCGTTTCCCCCCCGAGGGAGGTATCGGGCGGCGTCGAAGCGGGGTCGGCATCGTACTCGTAAATCCTCTCGGTCTCGGCCGTGGGGTACGTGGTGGGCGAGAATGTCAGCCCGACGGAGAGACCCCTGTCGTCCGGCATCCCGAAGAGCGCCCCGAGATCCTCGTACAGCAGGCCGACGGTGGATCCGAAGCCCCTGATGCTCTCGGACCTGGTGAGCCCCCCGCCCGCGTACGTCGAGGTCGCGAACTCCTGTTCCATCGAATAGCGGAGAACGCCGAACACGTACTCCAGCCTGAGGCCGGCGTGGAGCCCCGGCGCGGGACTGACCGAGAATCCGGTGAAAGCCCGGGAGATTCCACCCTCGCCCCGGTACGTCATGACGTAGTCGAGGCCCGCGCGGGTTTCGGGGGCGACGATGGTATAATTCATCCGGCTGTAGGGGATGATGCCGGCGGCGACCGTGATCCCTTTCGAGGGTGATATCGGAACGGCGAACGATACGCCGTCGAACCGCGTCGCCGCAAGGTAGACCGAGCTGCTGCCGTCGTCCGTCGAAAACCCCTCGTAGCGCGCCGCCGCGGAAAACCGGATCTGTCCGATGCCCGCCCACGCGGCGGGGTTCAGGTCGTTGACCGATCCGAGCGGCATGACGGCGAGACCGGTCCCTCCGAGGCCGAAAAGTTCGGTGGACGCCGTGTGGCTGAGGTCGCCGATCCCGAAGCGCGAGTATGCCGACGCGCCTCCCCCCGCGAGGGCCGGGGAGGCCCCGGTGAGCAATCCGAGCAGGATCAGGACGGAGAGCAACGGACGATGGGGCGGATATGCGGGGTGGACGGCCATGTCAGGGAAACCGTGAATAGGTGATCCGGATCCGTGGTTTCGATGAATCGGGGGCGGTCGAGCCGTAGATCCCGATACGGTCCAGCGTGGTGAGTTCGCCGAGCGGCCTCACGAGGATGCCGGCGTTCGGTTCTTTGCTGTTCCAGAGCTGGACGTAGGATTTCAGGTCCGCGCGGTAGAGCCTGACCCCGTTCTCGGTGACCGGGTAGGCGAGTCCGGAGAGCACGATCGAATCGAGGGGGTAGGCGCGGTCCTGGATAAACGAGACGGTGAGCGTGTCCCTGGATGCCGGCATTGCCATGCCGACGCCCGGGTCCGCGATGAGTTCGAGCGATGCCTGCGCGACGCCCGCTCCCACCGGGAGGGCGAGCGAATCGAACATGATCCGGGAGCGGAACGCGATTCCCGATTGCATCACGATCGTCCCCGGGACGACCGGGAGCCCGCCGTCGGCCACGAAGACGCCGCTGATGGCGCTCCGCCTCACGGTGTCGGTGGTCGTGTCGGTGACGATCACCTCCAGCACCGGCTGGATGCTGTCGGCGAACGTCAGGTGGCTTCCGAAACCGATGACCGACGATGTCGCGCCGGTGGGGATCAGCATGATAGAACCGGTGCCCGCGGTGAGCCACGCCCGGATCAGGCTCGTGTCGATCGGGACGCTGACCACGCTGTCCGCCGGTGTCACCGTCCCAGAAAACGATCCGGACGCGACCGGGTCGTATGACCCCGCCACGCTGTCCCAGAGGAACGTCAGGCTGCTCCAGGTGGCGGTCATGTTGTGGAGGCCGAAGGCGAGTGCCCCGCCGCTGTCGGGTAGCCGGTAGGTGACACGCAGTCTGAGGACGCCGGAGTCGATCCGCGAGAGCGTGTCGAACCCGGATAATGAAAACCTGATGAGCGACCGGGCCTCGAAATCGGGGGTCTTCCCCACGAGGAGCGTCGTCTGGTTGCCGCTGACGCGCCGGAGGAGGCTGGAGTCGGAGGTGGCGGTGGTCGTGACCGTCTCGATGATCAGGGAATCGGGCAGGAGACCCACGCCGGAGGAATTCGGGTCGCCGGAGCACCCGCCCGCGAACGGGAGCACCGCCACTGCGAGGAGAAGGATGACGGCGAACGGTGTTTTCATGGTGAGACCTCCCCGAGGTGACGTGAAACGTACGTCATCGCGTCGAAGAGGTCCGAGGCCACGTAATCCAGGGGTATCCCGTCGCGCTCGCACAGTTCCAGTTCGGACTTTCCGTACCCGGTCAGGACCAGGATAGGGTGAGCGCCCGCGTTTTTCGCCATTTCGACGTCGACCGTCCTGTCGCCGATGACGTACGACCGGGCCGGATCGATCCCGAAGTCGTCGACGGCCCTGCGGATCATCCCGATGCCAGGTTTGCGGCAGTCGCATTCCATGCGGTACCCGTCGGGTCCCTCGGTGGGGTGATGGGGACAGTAGTAGATCCGGTCGACCGCGGCGTGTTCCTCCCCGAGTTTCGCGATGAGCGCCCGGTGGACCCCGCCCAGTTCCTCTTCGGTGAGGAGGCCGCGGGCGACGCCAGACTGGTTCGTGACGATGAGGACGCGGAGGCCCAGTTCGTTCGCCATCCTGATGGCATCTGCGGAGCGGGGGATCAGATGGAGGTCCCGGGGGGAGGTGAGAAAATCAACTTCCTCGTTGACCGTACCGTCACGGTCTAGGAATACCGCGATGTTTCCCATCAGCCATTCTTGGCGAGCGTAGCGTAGATGTCCATGAACTGGTGGGCGAGGGTTTCAAGGCCGTTGCCACGGGTGAAATCGGTGTTGTGGGTGATAATGGAATTTTTCCTCTCCTGAAACAGCTGTTCCATGTCGGACTGGTTCGAATGCCGGATGCCCTTTTCGGCCTTGGCCCCGAGGGTCGTCACGACGTCCGCGCAGGCGAGTCCCGCTTTCATGAAATTCAGGCGGCCTGCTGAAGCCCCGTTCATGCCGTCCCGGGAGAACAGTTCCAGGGGAAGACCGCTTTTCTCGAAGGCGCTCCGCGGAAATGTGCCGTGGGACGCCAGACTGTGAACGGTGAAAACGGTTTTTACGTTCCGGAAGAAGGGGTCGTCCTTGTAGAGGGTCTTGAGGTAGGCCGGTATCAGGCCGGTCTGCCAGTCGTTGCAGTGGATGACTTCCGGCTGCCATCGCAGTTTCTTCAGGATCTCGAGAACGCCCCGACAGAAAAAGATGAACCGCTCGTCGTTGTCGGGGAAGTATTTTTTCGTCTCCGGATGCATGTAGAGACCCTCCCGGTTGAAATACCGCTCATTGGCCAGGAAGTAGACCAGGACTTTCTGGGTTTCGCCGTTGAGATACGATGAACGGACCTGGGCCAGTTCGGTCTCCCCCGCGAC